>NZ_BOQB01000056.1 GCF_018332475.1 Bacillus sanguinis
TCTAGTTTTGAAGGAATATGCCTTCATAGTTTGGTGATGATGGCAGAGAGGTCACACCCGTTCCCATACCGAACACGGAAGTTAAGCTCTCTAGCGCCGATGGTAGTTGGGACCTTGTCCCTGTGAGAGTAGGACGTCGCCAAGCAACCTAAACACGAGTCAAATGACTCGTGTTTTTTTGTGTTTTCTTTTATAAGCCATAGTAATTAAAAAAATGTGTTTAAATAATTATTATTTTGATTAAATACAGGGTAATGTGGCTAGGATAGTGAATAAGCAAAAGAGTTGCAAATTTTATTAATACGTATATAATTAAAGTCAAAGATAGTCAAAGTCAATAAAGGTGGCGGATAAATGAGAAATATATCTGATATCATTGAGCAATATCTAAAGCAAGTTATTGACTTAAGTAATAATAATGTGATTGAAATCAAAAGAAATGAGATTGCGGATCGATTCGAGTGCGTACCATCTCAAATCAATTATGTAATCAATACCCGTTTTACGTTAGAAAGAGGATTTGTAGTAGAAAGTAAACGTGGTGGAGGAGGTTACATTCGCATTATAAAAGTCAAACTGCATGACGATATAGACATTATTGATCAAATGCTTCATATGATTGATCATAGCGTTGCGCAAGGGAATGCAGAGAGTATGATTATACGTTTAATAGAAGAGGGAATCATAACAAATCGTGAGGCTAAACTTATGTTAAGTGTACTAGATCGTTCTGTATTATCAATGGATGTTCCTTCTCGAGATGAACTTAGGGCTCGAATATTATGCGCAATGTTAAGAACACTGAAATATAAATAAATACAGCTTTTGTAAAAGAATAATAACTAAGAGATAGGGCAGTTCAGTATTGTAGAGGTTTTGAAAAAAGAACACGCACTTTTATTTAAACGAATAAAGGAAAGCGAACAATCTAGTAATGTATGAAAAGTACTATGAGATAGATCGTTCCTGTTGTAAAGGTGGGGATAGTGATGACTTGTCAAAACTGTAATATAAGACCAGCAACTTTACATTATACAAAAGTAATCAACGAAAAGAAGACGGAAGTTCATCTTTGTGAGCATTGTGCAGAACAAAGTGGCTACACGTCTTTCTTTCAATCATCGCAGTCTAACTTTTCATTCCATGATTTATTTGCTGGGTTATTACACGGTGAATCAACAATGTTTGAAGAAGGACAAAGCGGGCTTTCGAATACAAGCATATTAAGGTGTCCAGATTGTAAGATGACATACGAGCAATTTACAAAGGTGGGACGCTTTGGATGTGCTTCTTGTTACGATACATTTAAGGAACATTTAAAGCCATTGTTAAAACGTCTTCACGGCGGGCATACAGATCATTGTGGAAAAATTCCGGAACGTATAGAAGGAAATATTCACTTAAAGAAAGAATTAGATGAACTAAAACTCATTCTGAAACAATACGTACAGAAAGAGGAGTTTGAGAAAGCTGCTGAAGTAAGGGATAAAATTCGAGGTCTTGAAAATCAGCTTAGTGAGCATAGAGAGGGGGAATAGTTCTATGTCACTGGACAAAATTATGAATGAAGCGATTAGTCCATGGATGAAGGGGGATGGCCCTGATTCTGATATTGTTTTAAGTAGTCGAATTCGTTTGGCTCGTAATTTTAAAAAATATCAATTCTCTACTATGCAAAACGAAGAAGAAGCTAAACAGATTCATGAATTATTTAAAAAGGAATTTATAAATAAAACAGTAGAACCTTTTGGAGAGTTTGGACTATTAAAAATGAATGAATTGACGCCTCTTCAAAGGAGAGTATTAGTTGAAAAGCATTTAATAAGCCCCAACCTTGCAGGCACAGAATATGGAGCATGTCTATTGTCAGAAAGCGAACATATTAGTGTTATGCTGAATGAAGAAGACCACATTAGGATTCAGTGCTTATTTTCAGGGTTGCAGTTATCAGAGGCCCTTCAAAGTGCCAATCAAATAGATAATTGGATAGAGGAAGAGGTTGAATATGCTTTTGATGAATCACTTGGATATATAACGAGCTGTCCTACTAACGTTGGTACAGGATTGAGGGCTTCCGTAATGATTCACTTGCCGGGACTCGTTTTAACGAAAAGAATTAGCCGTATTATACAAGTAATTCAAAAATTAGGGTTAGTAGTAAGAGGAATATACGGTGAAGGTAGCGAAGCGTTAGGTAATATATTTCAAGTGTCAAACCAAATGACGCTAGGAAAATCTGAAGAAGATATTATTTCAGATTTAAAGAGTGTCATTCAACAAATCATACAGCAAGAAAAAATGGCTAGAGAATTAATTGTACAAAATTCAAGTATTGAGCTTGAAGATAAAGTTTATCGCTCTTATGGCATACTAGCAAACAGTCGGTTAATTCAATCTGCGGAAGCGGCCACTTGCTTATCCGATGTACGACTTGGTATTGATTTAGGATATATAAAAGGTGTATCGAGAAATATTTTGACTGAGCTAATGGTTCTTACACAACCGGGCATTTTACAACAATATGCCGGTGGACCTTTAGGACCAGAAGAAAGAGATTATCGAAGAGCAACCTTAATCCGTGAGCGATTACGTATTGAAAAAAACTAAGCGCAAGTAGGAGGCGATTTCTATGATGTTTGGAAGATTTACAGAAAGAGCACAGAAAGTATTAGCTTTATCTCAAGAGGAAGCAATTCGTATTGGGCATAATAATATTGGAACAGAACATATTTTACTTGGGCTTGTACGCGAAGGGGAAGGAATTGCAGCAAAAGCGTTAATTGCTCTTGGATTAAGCCCAGAGAAAGTGCAAAAAGAGGTAGAAGCGTTAATTGGACGCGGAACAGAAGCTTCTCAAACTGTACATTATACACCGCGTGCTAAAAAAGTTATTGAGTTGTCTATGGATGAAGCGCGTAAATTAGGTCATTCTTACGTTGGAACAGAACATATCTTACTTGGTTTAATCCGTGAAGGTGAAGGCGTAGCAGCACGTGTTTTAAATAACTTAGGTGTTAGCCTAAATAAGGCAAGACAACAAGTATTGCAACTTCTTGGAAGTAATGAAGCAAGTTCAGGTCACCAAGGTGGTTCTTCAACAAATGCAAATACACCGACACTGGATAGCTTAGCACGTGATTTAACAGTTGTTGCACGTGAAAACCGTCTAGATCCTGTTATTGGGCGTGGTAAAGAAATTCAACGTGTAATTGAAGTGTTAAGCCGTAGAACAAAAAACAATCCTGTATTAATTGGAGAGCCTGGTGTAGGTAAAACAGCAATTGCTGAAGGATTGGCACAACAAATCGTAAATAATGAAGTTCCCGAAACTTTAAGAGATAAGCGCGTTATGACACTAGATATGGGTACAGTGGTAGCTGGAACGAAGTATCGTGGTGAATTTGAAGATCGTTTAAAGAAAGTAATGGATGAGATTCGTCAAGCTGGCAACATTATTCTATTTATTGATGAACTTCATACATTAATTGGTGCAGGTGGAGCAGAAGGTGCCATTGATGCATCGAACATTTTAAAACCATCTTTAGCACGCGGAGAGTTACAATGTATTGGGGCGACAACTTTAGATGAATATCGTAAATATATTGAAAAAGACGCGGCTTTAGAGAGACGTTTCCAACCAATTCACGTTGATGAGCCAAGTTTAGACGAATCAACTCAAATCTTGAAAGGTTTACGTGATCGTTACGAGGCACATCACCGTGTATCTATTACAGATGATGCAATTGATGCAGCTGTAAAGCTTTCAGACCGTTATATTACAGATCGTTTCTTACCAGATAAAGCAATTGACTTAATTGATGAAGCTGCTTCAAAGGTTCGCTTACGTTCTTATACAACACCACCAAATCTAAAAGAGCTTGAAGTGAAGCTTGAGGAAATTAGAAAAGAAAAAGATGCAGCTGTACAAAGTCAAGAATTTGAAAAAGCTGCTTCCTTACGTGATATGGAACAACGCTTACGTGAGAAGTTAGAAGATACGAAGCGTCAATGGAAAGAGCAACAAGGAAAAGAAAACTCAGAAGTGACAGTAGAAGATATTGCAAATGTCGTTTCTACGTGGACTCGTATACCGGTTTCTAAACTTGCACAAACAGAGACTGATAAATTATTAAACTTAGAATCCATTCTTCACGATCGTGTTATTGGTCAAGATGAAGCCGTAGTGGCTGTAGCGAAAGCGGTTCGTCGTGCTAGAGCAGGATTGAAAGATCCGAAACGTCCGATTGGTTCATTTATTTTCTTAGGACCAACAGGTGTAGGTAAAACCGAACTAGCAAGAGCACTAGCAGAATCTATGTTCGGTGATGAGGATGCAATGATTCGCATCGATATGTCTGAGTACATGGAGAAGCATTCTACTTCTCGTTTAGTTGGATCTCCTCCAGGATATGTTGGATATGAAGAAGGTGGACAATTAACAGAAAAGGTTCGCCGTAAGCCGTATTCAGTTGTCCTATTAGATGAAGTAGAGAAAGCTCACCCTGATGTGTTTAACATTTTACTACAAGTATTAGAAGATGGTCGCTTAACTGATTCTAAAGGGCGTACAGTTGATTTCCGTAATACAATTGTTATTATGACATCTAACGTTGGTGCAGACGCGTTAAAACGTAATAAACATCTTGGATTTAACGTACAAGATGAGAGCCGCGATTATTCAGATATGAAAGGTAAAGTAATGGATGAACTGAAAAAGGCGTTTCGTCCAGAATTCTTAAACCGTATTGATGAAATTATCGTGTTCCATATGCTTGAGAAAAAACATATTCAAGAGATTGTAACACTTATGGTAAATCAGTTAGTGAATCGCTTAAAAGAGCAAGAAATTGAATTGCATTTAACAGAAGGAGCAATTTCAGCCATTGCTGATAAAGGATTTGACCGAGAATACGGTGCTCGTCCGCTTCGTAGAGCAATTCAGAAACATGTAGAAGATAGACTATCGGAAGAACTTTTAAAAGGTGCTATTGAGAAAGGACAAAAAGTTATCTTTGATGTTGAAGGGGAAACATTTGTCATTCATAGTGCTGAAAAGGTAAAATAAGTATAGACAAACTAAGAGGGCTACGAGATAGCCCTCTTTCTTGTACGAGAAGGATAAACTGTTTATAGATGAAAGTGAAGTGAAATATAAAACGATATGGCTAAAAAGAAAACAAAATTCACATGTCAAGAGTGTGGTTATCAGTCACCAAAATATATGGGGAAATGCCCTGGTTGTGGTCAATGGAATACGCTTGTTGAAGAGATGGAACCTGTTGTATCATCAAGACGCCTTAATTATGCCAATGCAATTCAATCGGAAGTAACAAAACCAAGACGCCTAACAGAAGTAGAAACAAAATCTGAGGCGCGTATTGAAGCAAAATTCCAAGAGTTTAACCGTGTGCTCGGTGGTGGGATTGTAGATGGATCCTTAGTACTTATTGGTGGAGATCCTGGTATTGGAAAATCAACATTGCTATTACAGATTTCATCGCAATTAGCAGATTCTTCATATGATGTACTATATATATCCGGTGAAGAGTCGGCAAAACAGATTAAACTTCGTGCAGATCGTTTACATGTAAATGGTAGTAATCTATTTGTAGTATCAGAGACGGACTTGCAACGAATTGCAGCACACATTGAAGAGATGAATCCAGCTTTTGTTGTTATTGATTCCATTCAAACGATACATTTACCTGAGGTAACATCAGCGCCGGGAAGTGTGGCACAAGTACGTGAATGTACAGCAGAATTAATGAAACTTGCAAAAACAAAAGGAATCCCTATTTTTATCGTCGGACATGTAACTAAAGAGGGGGCAATTGCAGGACCTCGTATGCTAGAACATATGGTCGATGCAGTGCTTTACTTTGAAGGAGATCGTCATCATACATATCGTATTTTACGAGCTGTGAAGAATCGTTTTGGTTCCACGAATGAAATGGGTATTTTTGAAATGAAAGAGCTTGGTCTTGCGGAAGTTTTAAATCCTTCTGAAATTTTTCTTGAGGAAAGACCCGTTGGAGTCGCAGGATCAACAGTAGTTGCCTCAATGGAAGGAACAAGACCTGTTTTAGTAGAAATACAAGCATTAATCTCCCCTACTAGTTTTGGAAATCCTCGAAGAATGGCGACGGGAATTGATCATAACCGTGTATCACTTATTATGGCAGTGTTAGAAAAAAGAACAGGTTTATTATTACAAAATCAAGATGCATATTTAAAAGTAGCAGGTGGTTTGAAATTAGATGAACCAGCAATTGATTTAGCTGTGGCTTTAAGTATCGCTTCAAGTTTTAGGGATAAATCTACGGCACCAACTGATGCAGTAATAGGAGAAGTAGGACTAACTGGAGAAATAAGAAGAGTATCAAGAATTGAACAACGTGTACAAGAAGCAGCTAAATTAGGATTTCAACGTGCTATTATTCCTAGAAAAAACTTGGGAGGATGGACAATTCCGGATGGGATTGAGGTAGTAGGTGTATCTAATTTAGGGGAAGCGCTTCGTTTGACATTAGGAGGCTAGGCTATGGAAGAAAACAAGCAACGTGTCAAAAGTATGATTAATATTTTACAACTCGTGGCCCCAGGAACACCACTGCGCGAAGGGATAGATAATGTGCTTCGCGCACAAACAGGGGGATTAATTGTTCTTGGATATAATGAACAAATTAAAAGTATTGTAGATGGAGGCTTTCATATTAATTGCGCATTCTCTCCTGCTAGTTTATACGAATTAGCAAAAATGGATGGGGCACTTATTTTAAATGAAACTGGAAGTAAAATTTTAATTGCAAATGCACAGTTAGTTCCAGAGGCATCTATTGATTCTATTGAAACAGGTATGCGCCACCGGACGGCAGAGCGTGTAGCAAAGCAGACAGGTAGTCTCGTTGTGGCTATTTCACAAAGACGTAACGTAATTACACTATATCAAGGGAATTTACGTTATACACTAAAGGATATAGGTGTTATTTTAACAAAGGCAAACCAAGCTATTCAAACGTTAGAAAAATATAAGGCTGTATGGAATGATGGTATTACGAATTTGGGCATTCTAGAATTTGAAGAAGTCGTTACAATGTCCGAGGTGGTTCATGTGTTACATAGTGTTGAAATGGTACTGCGTATTAAAAATGAAATATTGAGTTATATTCATGAGCTAGGAACAGAAGGTAGGTTAATTCGTTTACAACTTACAGAGCTACTAGCTGATTTAGAGGCAGAGGCAGCGTTATTAATTAAAGATTATTACCAAGAAAAAACACAAGACCATCATCAAATTTTGAAAAAGTTACAAGATCTTGCGAACACACAACTTCTAGAGGATAGCGATTTAGTTAAATTGCTTGGTTACCCAGGACAAACGAGTTTAGAAGAAAGTGTGACGCCGAGAGGATACCGAATCACAAGCAAAATTTCGCGCGTTCCGCCACTTATCATTGAAAATTTAATTAATCGATTTAAGACTTTGCAAGGTGTTTGTCGAGCAACTATTAATGAATTGGATGATGTGGAAGGAATTGGAGAAGTCAGAGCGAAGAAAATACGTGAAGGTCTAAAAAGAATTCAAGAGCATCTCTATATGAGTAGACACAATTAAGAATATTACATTGATTCTATAATATAACGACACTAGAACATTTTTGGTATATGATATGGTATATTGGTAAATAAAACTATTTATAAAAAAACACGTCCGCTTTTGCATTCGGCGTTTTGATTAGCGAAACAATGGTTAATAATGAGTAGGAGGTGGTTGGATGTTAAAACGGATTGTACAGCTCTTCTTTCTAGTAATTGGGGGAGCGTTAGGGATTTACTTAATCCCAAAGGTTATTAATGTATTAGACATCGGTGCCGTTCCTTTATTGGAAGGATCGTATGTTCGTGCAATTATTGGTGCAATTATTTTATTCCTAACAACATTTTGGCTTGTAGATTATATTGTTCAACTTATTAAGCATATTGAAGAGGCTCTTGTAAAGGCGCCTGTAGCGGATGTTTTATTTGGTACATTAGGTTTAATCTCTGGGCTTATTGTTGCATATTTAATTTTAATACCAATTCGTGAATTTACAATTCCAGTTATTAGTACAGTGTTGCAAGTGTTCTTTACTCTTTTACTTGGATACTTAGGATTCCAAGTAGGGTTTAAAAAGAGGAATGAATTACTAGGATTATTTACATTACCACAACGTGGGAAGAAGAAAAATAATAATAGTGAGAATGAAGAAACTGAAACAGAGGTAGAAGAATCTACAACACATTGGAAAATTCTCGATACGAGTGTAATTATTGATGGACGTATTGCTGATATTTGCCAAACAAAGTTTTTAGAAGGAACAATTGTGATACCACAATTCGTGTTAGAAGAACTTCAGCACATTGCCGATTCTTCTGATGCTTTAAAACGTAATCGTGGTCGCAGAGGATTAGATATTTTAAATCGTATTCAAAAAGAGATGCCGATACCGGTAGAAATTTATGAAGGCGATTTCGATGATATTCAAGAAGTGGATAGCAAGCTTGTAAAGTTGGCGAAAATCACTGGTGGAACGGTAGTAACGAATGATTTCAACTTAAATAAAGTTTCTGAATTACAAGGGGTAACGGTGTTAAACATTAACGATTTAGCTAATGCAATTAAACCTGTTGTACTCCCAGGGGAAGAACTAAGTGTTTATGTTGTAAAAGATGGAAAAGAACAAAATCAAGGTGTTGCATATTTAGATGACGGCACGATGATTGTAGTAGAAGATGGTAGAGAATATGTCGGTTCACAACTCGATGTACTTGTTACGAGTGTGTTGCAAACATCGGCTGGTCGTATGATTTTCGCCAAACGTAAATTATTAGAAAAAGCATTATAAGTAGAGGATTATTAATATGTATACATTGATTATTCCAGCAGCTGGTCAAGGGAAGCGGATGGGTGCTGGCAAAAATAAGTTGTTCTTACTTATTAATGAAGTGCCGATTATTGTGCATACGTTACGTGCTTTTGAAAAGGATAAAGCGTGCAAAAGTATTATTATGGCAATTAACGAAGAAGAGCGCTTATATTTTGAAGAGCTAATGCAGAAGTATCCAATTAAAAAGCCAGTACAATTTATTCAAGGTGGAGCTGAAAGACAAGATAGTGTGTATAACGCGATTCAGCATACGAGTGAGGTTGAGTATGTTCTTGTACATGACGGTGCACGCCCGTTCGTAACGAATAAAGTGATTCAAGATGTATTAACTGCAGCAGAAAAACATGGGGCTTCCATTTGTGCAGTGCCAGTGAAAGATACCGTTAAGAAAGTAGAGCAGGGTGTTGTTGTCGAAACGGTAGAAAGATCTCAGCTTAAAGCTGTACAAACACCGCAAGGGTTTGCTGTTTCTCTTTTATTAGAAGCTCATAGAAGCGCGAAGCAGAGCTGTTTCCTTGGTACAGATGATGCAAGTCTTGTAGAACGTATCGGGAAGCAAGTAGGTGTAGTAGAGGGTAGTTACTATAATATTAAAGTGACGACTCCAGAGGATTTACTAATTGCTGAAAGTTTTCTTCAAGTTCAAAAGAAATGATAGCAATGATTATAGCGAAGAAAAGCTCGGCAACGGCCGGGCTTTTCTTTATAAGGATAGCAATATAATATAGAATCATAAAGCTCAGTAGTTTAGCTCGAGGAGGATGTAAAGAATGTTTCGAATTGGACAAGGTTTTGATGTGCATGAATTCGCGGAAGGTAGACCGTTAATTATTGGCGGGATTACAATTCCTCATGAGAAAGGATTAATTGGTCACTCTGATGCAGACGTATTGTTACATACGATCGCGGACGCATGTTTAGGTGCAATTGCAGCAGGAGATATCGGAAAACATTTCCCTGATACAGATCCTGCCTTTAAGGATGCTGATTCAGCTGTATTGCTGCAAAAGGTTTGGGAATTTGTACGTGAACAAGGTTACGAGTTAGGGAATCTAGATTGTACAATTATTGCTCAAAAGCCAAAGATGGCACCACATATTGAAAGTATGCGTAAACGCATTAGTGAGCTATTAGAAACGTCTATTGATAATATCAATGTAAAGGCAACAACAACAGAAAAATTAGGATTTACAGGTAGAGAAGAAGGAATTGCTTCTCAAGCAGTTGTTTTATTACAGAAAAAATAATGGTTTTTAATTCGTAAGATGGATAATCACATTTGTTTGGTGTACAATTATAGAATGTGTTGACATTAAGAATGGAAGGTGTACCAATTATGGAAAAGCAAGTGAGAGTGCGCTATGCGCCAAGTCCAACAGGACACTTACATATCGGAAATGCGCGTACGGCATTATTTAATTATTTATTTGCTCGTCATCAAGATGGTAAGTTTATTATTCGTATTGAAGATACTGATGTAAAACGTAATGTTGCTGGTGGAGAAGAAAGCCAATTAAAATACTTGAAATGGCTCGGTATGGACTGGGATGAAGGTGTTGATGTTGGTGGTGAATTTGGACCATATCGTCAAACAGAGCGTTTAGATATTTATAGAAAGTTATATGAAGATTTACTAGAGCGTGGTTTAGCTTACAAATGTTATATGACAGAAGAAGAGCTAGAAGCAGAACGTGAAGGACAAATCTCTCGTGGTGAAACACCTCGTTACGCAGGTAACCACCGTGATTTAACTGAAGCACAAGTGAAAGAATTTGAAGCTGAGGGACGTATTCCAAGTATTCGTTTCCGTGTACCAGCTGACCGTGATTACACATTTAAAGATATCGTAAAAGATGAAGTAGCATTCCATTCAAATGATTTTGGTGATTTCGTTATCGTGAAAAAAGATGGAATTCCAACTTATAACTTTGCGGTAGCAGTAGATGATCACTTAATGGAAATTACACACGTACTTCGTGGTGATGATCATATTTCAAATACGCCAAAACAAATGATGATTTATGAAGCTTTCGGTTGGGATATTCCGCAATTTGGTCATATGACTTTAATTGTAAATGAAAGCCGTAAAAAATTAAGTAAGCGTGATGAGTCTATTATTCAATTTATTGAGCAATATAAAGAGCTTGGATATCTTCCAGAAGCAATCTTTAACTTTATTGCACTACTAGGTTGGTCACCGGTAGGAGAAGAAGAAATCTTCTCTCAAGAAGAGTTTATCAAAATGTTCGATGCAGCTCGTTTATCAAAATCACCTGCATTATTTGATTCTCAAAAATTAAAATGGATGAACAACCAATATATGAAAAAGCAAGATTTAGATACGGTGGTAGAATTAAGCTTACCGCATTTAGTGAAAGCTGGACGTATAGGTGAAACTTTAAGTGAACAAGAGCAAGATTGGATTCGTGATGTAATTGCGTTATATCATGAACAAATGAGTTTTGGAGCTGAAATTGTAGAGCTTTCTGAAATGTTCTTCAAAGATCATGTTGATCATGAAGAAGAAGGACAAGAAGTATTAAAAGGTGAACAAGTACCAGAAGTACTTCGTGCGTTTGCTGGTCAAGTAGAAGCACTAGAAGCGATGGAACCAGCAGCAATTAAGGCGGCTATTAAAGCAGTCCAAAAGGAAACAGGTCATAAAGGTAAAAACTTATTTATGCCAATCCGTGTTGCAACTACTGGTCAAACACATGGCCCAGAGCTTCCTAATGCTATTGCGCTTCTTGGGAAAGAAAAAGTTTTAAATCGTCTTCAAAAAGTAATTGGTTAACATTTTCTAGGTTTAGAAATATAATAAGTATACTTAAAACCTAATAAGGAAAAGCGACGAGAAGGAGAAGTAGAAAATCAGGCTTTTTACAGAGAGAACCACCTTTAGGCTGGAAGTGGTTTATAAGCGGGTTTTTGAAATGCCCCTTCGAGTCTTCTGCTGAACAGCAAAATGTTTTGTGAAACGTCTTAGGGCGTTAAAGTAAGCAGAAGCGGTGTACACCGTTATCAGAGATGAGTTTGAGGCTTTTTTAGCCTAAACAGAGTGGAACCGCGCTTATAAGGCGTCTCTGTCAATATGACAGAGGCGTCTTTTTTTATACCGTAAAACTGGGTGTGAGTATAAGTTTTATCTACGTGTATAAAGATTTAGGGAGATAAGTAGGGAGTTAGTTCACTCGAAAAAGCAGCCCATAAAGGGGAGGGAACGTCGATGTTTAAGAGGCTTCGGGAAGATATTGAAGTCGTTTTTGAACAGGATCCAGCGGCAAGAAGTTATTTCGAAGTCATTTTGACTTACTCTGGATTACATGCAGTTTGGGCCCATCGAATTGCACATGCTTTTTATAAAAAGAATTTCTTCTTTATTGCACGTTGGATCTCACAAGTTAGTCGTTTCTTTACTGGCATCGAGATTCATCCAGGAGCAACAATTGGTCGTCGTTTTTTCATAGACCATGGAATGGGGGTTGTAATTGGAGAAACGTGCGAAATTGGTGATAATGTAACGATCTATCAAGGGGTTACATTAGGTGGTACGGGTAAAGAAAAGGGAAAGAGGCACCCTACAATTCAGGATAATGTATTAATTGCTACAGGTGCGAAAGTACTAGGTTCTATTACAGTTGGAGAGAATTCTAAAATTGGAGCAGGGTCTGTCGTATTAAAAGAAGTCCCTGCACATTCTACAGTTGTAGGTATACCTGGCCGAGTCGTTATTCAAAATGGAGTAAAGATCGGTCAAGAATTAAATCACTCTGATCTTCCAGACCCGATTTTTGATAAATTAAAGGTTATGGAATTAGAACTTGATAAATTGAAAAAACAACTTGAAGTAAAGGTAGAAAGGAAGGATAAAAATGACTATTCACATTTATAATACGTTAACGCGTCAAAAGGAAGAGTTTATTCCATTAGAAGAAAATAAGGTAAAGATGTATGTGTGTGGACCTACAGTTTATAACTACATTCACATTGGGAATGCAAGACCACCTATGGTATTTGATACGGTACGCCGTTATTTAGAATATAAAGGGTATGATGTGCAGTATGTATCCAACTTTACTGACGTAGATGATAAATTAATTAAAGCAGCGAATGAATTAGGTGAAGATGTGCCGACAATTGCTGACCGTTTCGTTGAAGCGTACTTTGAGGATGTAACGGCACTAGGTTGCAAACATGCAACAGTACATCCGCGTGTAACGGAAAATATGGATATCATTATTGAATTTATTCAAGAACTTGTGAATAAAGGATATGCATATGAATCAGAAGGAGATGTATACTTTAGAACGAAGGAATTCGAAGGGTACGGTAAATTATCTCATCAACCAATCGCAGACTTACGTCACGGTGCGCGCATTGAAGTGGGAGAGAAGAAACAAGATCCGCTTGATTTTGCTTTATGGAAAGCTGCGAAAGAAGGAGAAATCTTCTGGGAGAGCCCTTGGGGGCAAGGTCGTCCAGGCTGGCATATCGAATGCTCGGCAATGGCGCGTAAATACTTAGGAGATACAATCGATATTCATGCTGGTGGTCAAGACTTGGCATTTCCTCATCATGAGAATGAAATTGCGCAGTCTGAGGCGTTAACGGGAAAAACATTTGCACGTTATTGGATGCACAATGGATATATTAATATTAATAATGAGAAGATGTCTAAGTCACTAGGGAACTTCATTTTAGTTCACGATATCATTAAGCAATATGATCCACAGTTAATCAGATTCTTTATGCTATCGGTGCATTACCGTCACCCAATTAATTTCAGTGAAGAGTTATTACAAAGCACAAATAACGGACTGGAAAGAATTAAAACGGCTTACGGTAACTTAAAACATCGTATGGAAAGCAGTACCGATTTAACAGACCATAATGAGAATTGGTTAGCGGAACTGGAAAAATTCCAGACTGCATTTGAAGAAGCAATGAATGATGACTTCAACACCGCTAATGCAATCACTGAGTTATATAATGTAGCAAATCATGCGAATCAATATTTACTGGAAGAACACACGTCTAAAGTGGTAATTGAAGCATACATGAAACAACTCGAAACATTATTTGATATTTTAGGGTTAGAATTAGCACAAGATGAGTTGCTTGATGAAGAGATTGAGGCACTTATTCAAAAACGTATTGAAGCTCGTAAAAATCGTGATTTTGCATTGTCAGATCAAATTCGCGATGATTTAAAAGACCGTAATATTATTTTAGAAGATACCGCTCAAGGTACAAGATGGAAAAGAGGATAAGAATGATTGATGCAAAGCAATTAAACAGCTTAGCGTTAGCATACATGGGTGATGCGGTATATGAACAATATATCCGCTATCACCTACTTCAAAAAGGGAAAGTTCGTCCTAACCAATTACATCGATTAGGGACAAGCTTTGTTTCGGCAAAAGCACAGGCGAAAGTTGTTTATCATTTATTAGAGACAGCATTTTTAACTGAGGAAGAAGAAGCGGTACTAAGAAGAGGGCGCAATGCAAATTCAGGTACTGTTCCGAAAAATACGGATGTACAAACATATCGACATAGCACAGCTTTTGAAGCGCTAATTGGCTATCATTACTTATTAAATAATCGCGAAAGATTAGACGAAATTGTATATAAAGCAATTGCTGTTTTAGAAGAAAAGGAAGGGGGCACATCATCATGAGTAGTGAATATATTATCGGACGTAACCCTGTAATTGAAGCGTTACGATCAGGAAGAGATATTAATAAAATTTGGATCGCGGAAGGTGCTGCCAAAGGACAAGTACAAATTGTACTAGCACTAGCGAAAGAAAATAAGATTATTTTACAACACGCACCAAAGAAGAAGTTAGATCAATTAGTTGAGGGTAACCATCAAGGTGTAATTGCTCAAGTGGCAGCATATCAATATGCTGAGCTAGAAGATTTATTTAAAGTAGCAGAGGAGCGTAACGAAGATCCGTTCTTCTTAATTTTAGATGAAATTGAAGACCCGCATAACCTAGGTTCTATTATGCGTACTGCGGATGCAACAGGAGCTCATGGAATTATTATTCCGAAAAGAAGAGCTGTAGGACTTACAGCGTCAGTTGCAAAAGCGTCTACAGGAGCAATTGAATACATTCCTGTTGCGCGCGTAACGAATTTATCTCGTACAATCGATGAATTAAAAGAACGTGGACTTTGGATTGCTGGTACAGATGCGAAAGGGAAAACGGATTACCGTAATTTAGATGGTAAAATGCCAATTGGACTAGTAATTGGCAGTGAAGGAAAAGGTATGAGTCGTATTATTGGTGAAAAATGTGATTTCCTAATTACTTTACCGATGGTTGGTAAAGTTACATCCTTAAATGCTTCAGTAGCCGCAAGTTTGTTAATGTATGAGGTATATCGTAAACGTAACGAAATTGGTAAATAAAAAATGAACGATATTTTAATCGTTGACGGTTACAACATTATTGGGGCTTGGGGAGACTTGAAGAAACTACGGGATGTAGATTTACAATCATCAAGAGATGCACTGATTGATAAGATGGCGGATTACCAAGGTTACACAGGTACAAAGGTAATGATAGTCTTTGATGCTTATACAGTCCACGGTATTGAAAAAAAGATGAAACAATCGCGTGTGGAAGTCATATTCACAAGGAAGAATCAAACTGCAGATGAAAAGATAGAGCAGCTTGCGATTGAGCTTAGAAATATAAATACGCAAATATATGTTGCGACTTCTGATTATACGGAACAATGGGTTATATTTGCGCAAGGTGCTCTTCGGAAATCTGCGCGTGAATTAGAGTTGGAAGTACAGGCGATGGAACAACAAGTAAGAAGGCGTACACAAGACACGAAAGAAAAGCAACCCGCCATGCGAAAGATATTTAGTAAAGATATTACAGAAAAATTAGAAAAATTAAGAAGAGGAGAGCGTTGAAGCATTGACGCTCTTTATCTTTTTACTGTATAATATTGCTAAATAAATAGCGGTCGGAGGGATCAAGGTGGAAGCAGGCTTCGTAAGTGTAGGCGACGTTACATTTCGTGATTTAGAGGATGAGGCAATCGTTGAGTTAGTTCGAAAAGGTAATACTGACGCTCTAGAATATTTGATTCACAAATATAAGAACTTTGTTCGCGCGAAATCAAGATCTTATTTCTTAGTGGGTGCCGATCGAGAAGATATTGTTCAAGAAGGTATGATTGGATTGTTTAAGGCAATTCGTGATTATAAAGAGGACAAGCTGTCTTCATTCAAAGCATTTGCTGAACTATGTATCACTCGACAAATTATTACCGCTATTAAAACAGCAACAAGGCAAAAACATATTCCGTTAAATTCGTATGTGTCCTTAGATAAACCGATTTATGATGAGGAATCTGATCGGACATTATTAGATGTTATTTCGGAAGCTAAGGTAACGGATCCTGAAGAAATGATTATAAGTCAGGAAGAATATACAGACATAGAATCTAAAATATCTGAATTATTAAGCGATTTAGAAAGAAAAGTGCTTTCTTTATATCTAGACGGTCGTTCTTATCAAGAGATTTCGGAACAGTTAAATAGGCATGTGAAATCTATTGATAACGCTTTACAGAGGGTGAAGCGAAAATTGGAACGATATATGGAAATGAGAGAGAGTACCACTTTAAATTCATAACAAATGCTACAGGTGTAAAAAATCACCTGTTTTCTTTTTGTAGAGCGTGCAAAAGGCATGTCATTGACATTGTCTTTTGTTGTATGATACATTTTTAGGGACATAATGTTACAAGGTTGGTGTAACTAATGAGGAAAAAAGTTGTACTCTCATGTGAAGAGTGTAAAAATCGAAACTACTCTACAATGAAAGATACGAGCTCAGTAGAGCGACTTGAAATAAAGAAGTTTTGTAAAACATGCAATCAGCATACAGTTCACAAGGAAACAAAATAAATAATTGAAATAATACACTGGAGGTCCCGTAAATGCGTTTAACGAACTTTTTCGGCGATGTAGGTCGCGAAATGAAAAAAGTAAGTTGGCCTAAAAAAGATGAATTACTCCGTTCAACAGCGACTGTTATCGCTACAGTTGTCTTCTTTGCGATTTTCTTCGCAGTGGTTGATATGGGCATTTCTTCTTTAATTCGGTTAATTCTTGGTTAATTCTTGAATAAGAAGCACTTATCCATGATATAATGTTATTTATAAGAACTGTGTAAAAGCCCGGTGAACGGGTTTTTTCATTTGCGCAAAAAAATGTACGTCAGGGAGGGAAGGACGCTCGTCCTAAATGAATGGAAAAAAGTTGGTATGTTGTCCATACTTATTCTGGATATGAAAATAAAGTAAAAGCAAACCTAGAGAAACGTGTAGAATCAATGGGTATGCAAGATAAAATTTTCCGTGTTGTTGTCCCGGAAGAAGTAGAAGTAGAAATGAAAAACGGTAAAGAAAAATTAATGAAAAGAAAAGTGTTCCCAGGTTATGTATTAGTAGAATTAATCATGACTGATGACTCTTGGTATGTTGTACGTAACACGCCGGGTGTAACTGGGTTCGTTGGTTCTTCTGGTTCTGGATCTAAACCATCACCTCTATTAGAAGAGGAAGTTGTTACCATTATGAAGCATATGGGAATGGATAACGAAGTGGTTGATTTCGACTTTGAACTTCATGAGACAGTGCGTGTAAATGAGGGACCATTCGCAGATTATACAGGTGCTATTGAAGAAATTGATGTGGAGAAGAAGAAGGTTAGCGTGCTTGTGGACATGTTCGGTCGCGAGACTCCAGTTGAGCTTGACTTCCATCAAATTGAAAAATTATAAAATGAAACTTGAAATGAATTGTAAAAAGTGATAATATCTTTTAAGTCAGTACGTCTTCGTTATCGGAGACGTTTTTTGAAAGATTTTATCCTTACAGATAAAATATGACGTGGGAGGGCAAATCACTGTCCAATTGACCACATCACGGACTTAAGGAGGTGTGTCTCGTGGCTAAAAAGGTAATTAAAATGGTAAAACTTCAAATTCCTGCAGGTAAAGCTAACCCAGCTCCACCAGTTGGTCCAGCATTAGGACAAGCAGGTGTTAACATCATGGGCTTCTGTAAAGAGTTTAACGCTCGTACAGCTGATCAAGCTGGTCTTATCATCCCTGTTGAAATTACGGTATTTGAGGACCGTTCATTCACTTTCATTACTAAAACTCCTCCTGCTGCTGTTCTTCTTAAGAAAGTAGCTGGTATTGAGTCTGGTTCTGGTGAACCAAACCGTAATAAAGTGGCAACTGTTAAGCGTGATAAAGTACGCGAAATCGCTGAAACTAAAATGCCTGACCTAAACGCTGCTAGCGTAGAAGCTGCAATGCGTATGGTTGAAGGTACTGCACGCAGTATGGGCATCGTTATCGAAGACTAATTCGATTTGTTTTTTTAAAAAGGTTGCGGGTCTGGAATTCCAATTCGCAACCTTTATTATCGTAAATGATTATCGTTTTTAAATAAATGGATGGCGCGCATCCTCAGGTTATACCTGAAAATAAGCGTAAACGTGGGAGGTTATTCCGCTAAAACCACATTCGAGGAGGAAATAAAAATGGCTAAAAGAGGTAAAAAGTACGTAGAAGCTGCAAAGCTTGTTGATCGTGCAACTGCTTACTCTGCAACAGAAGCAGTAGAATTAGTAAAGAAAACAAACACAGCTAAATTTGATGCGACTGTAGAAGTTGCATTCCGTTTAGGTGTTGACCCTAAGAAAGCTGACCAACAAATCCGTGGTGCAGTTGTTCTTCCACACGGTACTGGTAAAGTACAACGTGTATTAGTATTCGCTAAAGGTGAAAAGGCTAAAGAAGCTGAAGCTGCTGGAGCTGACTTCGTAGGCGATGCTGATTACATCGGTAAAATCCAACAAGGTTGGTTCGATTTCGATGTAGTAGTAGCAACTCCTGACATGATGGGTGAAGTTGGTAAACTTGGTCGCGTATTAGGACCTAAAGGTTTAATGCCAAACCCTAAAACTGGAACAGTTACTTTCGATGTAACTAAAGCTGTTAACGAAATCAAAGCTGGTAAAGTTGAATACCGCGTTGATAAAGCTGGTAACATCCACGTTCCAATCGGTAAAGTATCTTTCGAAGATGCTAAATTAGTAGAAAACTTCAGCACAATTGCTGACACTTTACAAAAAGTTAAGCCAGCTGCTGCAAAAGGTACTTACATGAAGAACGTAACAGTTGCTTCTACAATGGGACCTGGCGTACGTGTAGACGTTTCTACGTTAGCGTAAATTTTGGAAGTTGACTTCATAAAGAAGTTTTTATATAATCATTTATGTTGTGAATTTAATTAGTGTACCGTAGACAGTAGGTGTCGATAGACTTAATTTCCTACCTAGGTGTTAATATACGAAACGGAATTTTTTTCTGTGACTATATGCCTCCATGTCTACAAGTTGGGCATGGAGGTTTTTAGTGCACTTTCGGTACATCTTCTATATAATCTACAGGAGGTGTAATAACATGAGCAAAGTAATCGAAACTAAACAACAAGTTGTAACTGAAATCGCGGACAAACTTCGCGCTAGTAAATCTACAATCGTTGTTGACTACCGTGGTTTAACAGTTTCTGAAGCAACAGAATTACGTAAGCAATTACGTGAAGCTGGCGTTGAGTTCAAAGTTTACAAAAACTCTCTAACTCGTCGTGCTGCAGAGTCTGCTGAAATGGCTGAGTTAAATGAATTCTTAACAGGACCAAACGCAATCGCGTTCAGTAACGAGGATGTAGTTGCTCCTGCGAAAGTATTAAACGACTTCGCTAAAGATCATGAAGCTTTAGAAATTAAAGCGGGCGTAATCGAAGGTAAACTTGTAACACTTGATGAGGTTAAAGCTATCGCTACTCTTCCATCACGTGAAGGCTTACTTTCTATGCTTCTTAGCGTTCTTCAAGCTCCAATCCGTAACCTTGCACTTGCTACTAAAGCAGTTGCAGAACAAAAGGAAGAGCAAGGCGCTTAATTTTTTAAAAGATAATTACGTATTATCGATAAAACAATACAAACCTATTTAAGGGAGGATATTTACAATGACTAAAGAACAAATCATTGAAGCAGTTAAATCTATGACTGTATTAGAACTTAACGACTTAGTAAAAGCTATCGAGGAAGAATTCGGCGTAACTGCTGCTGCTCCTGTAGCTGTTGCTGGTGGCGCTGGAGAAGCTGCTGCTGAGAAAACTGAATTTGATGTGGAACTAACTAGCGCTGGTGCACAAAAAATCAAAGTTATCAAAGTTGTTCGTGAAATCACTGGTCTTGGCTTAAAAGAAGCTAAAGAATTAGTTGACAACACTCCAAAAGTAATCAAAGAAGCTGCTGCTAAAGAAGAAGCTGAAGAAATCAAAGCTAAACTTGAAGAAGTTGGCGCTGCTGTAGAAGTTAAGTAATTAACTTTTGATGCTTTAAAAAAAGCTCGCTCTCATGCGAGCTTTTTTTTTAACTGTAAAGAAAAGAGGTGGCCATATGGCAGACCATTATTTTTCTAACGACCCTTCTAGTAAAAGTGATCGTAAGCGTTGGGAATTTGCACTTCGTGGATCTCAATTTACTTTCTTATCTGACCGTGGGGTGTTCTCGAAAAACGAAGTGGACTTTGGTTCTCGTCTTTTAATTGAAGCGTTTCAAGTGCCGGATATTAAAGGTGATATATTAGACGTAGGTTGTGGATATGGACCGATTGGTTTATCGTTGGCGAAAGAGTTTCAAGACCGTAAAGTTCACATGGTGGATGTGAATGAAAGGGCGCTTGAGCTTGCAAAAGAAAATGCCGCTAACAATAGAATTGGAAATGTACACATTTTTCAAAGTAGCGTCTATGAAAATGTAGATGGTACGTATGCTGCTATTCTATCTAATCCTCCAATTCGTGCAGGTAAAGATATCGTGCATGAGATTTTAGAAAAGGCTGTAGAGTATTTAGTTCCAGGTGGAGAGTTGTGGATTGTTATTCAAAAGAAGCAAGGTGCACCATCTGCGCTGAAGAAATTAGAAGAAGTATTTTCCGAAGTCGAAGTTGTAGAAAAGAAAAAAGGATATTATATCATAAAATCAAAAAAACGTTGACGGTTATTTTTGGCTATGTTAACATTATACAATGCCAATATATGATTTTCTGCGTTGAGAAAGATGTATATTTTTGTTTCTCTTGGAAAAGATAGTAAAATCAGCAGATTATGAAACAGAATGATGGTTTTCTTATAGAAGCCATTTTTCTTTTTTGAGCAGGTAGAAAGACTCAACGTATTTATCTTTAAGAGAAAAAGACTACGCTAATAGCAGTAGTTGTATTTATTTGTGATTTTGCACAAATTTTTTTGTGCATTTATAATACTCATGATTTGAGGGGTGAAGCAGTTGACAGGTCAACTAGTTCAATACGGACGCCACCGCCAACGAAGAAGTTATGCCCGTATTAGTGAAGTATTAGAGTTACCAAATCTTATCGAAATTCAAACCTCTTCTTATCAGTGGTTTCTTGATGAGGGTTTGCGAGAAATGTTCCAAGACATTTCTCCGATTGAAGACTTTACGGGAAATCTATCGCTTGAATTTATCGACTACAGCTTAGGTGAACCTAAATACTCTGTAGACGAATGCAAAGAGCGTGATGTGACGTATGCAGCACCACTTCGTGTAAAAGTGCGTCTAATCAACAAGGAAACTGGTGAAGTAAAAGAACAAGATGTGTTCATGGGAGATTTCCCACTCATGACAGAGACTGGAACATTCGTAATTAACGGTGCAGAACGTGTTATCGTTTCCCAGTTAGTTCGCTCTCCAAGCGTATACTATAGTGGCAAAGTGGATAAAAACGGAAAACGTGGTTTTACTGCTACTGTAATTCCAAACCGCGGAGCTTGGTTAGAGTATGAGACAGATGCTAAGGATGTTGTATATGTGCGTATTGACCGTACGCGTAAACTTCCTGTAACTGTTTTGTTACGCGCATTAGGGTTTGGCTCTGATCAAGAAATCACCGAGCTTTTAGGTGATAACGAATACTTAAGCAACACATTAGAAAAAGACAACACAGATAGCACAGAAAAAGCATTGCTTGAAATTTATGAGCGTCTACGTCCTGGTGAACCACCAACAGTAGAAAATGCTAAGAGCTTACTTGTGTCTCGTTTCTTCGATCCAAAGCGCTACGATTTAGCAAATGTAGGTCGCTACAAGATCAACAAGAAGTTACACATTAAAAACAGATTGTTTAATCAACGTTTAGCTGAAACATTAGTGGATCCAGAAACTGGTGAAATTTTAGCGGCAGAAGGAACAATCTTAGATCGTCGTACACTTGATCGCATTTTACCTTACTTAGAGAAGAACATTGGATTCAAAACAGCGAAACCAATGGGTGGAGTGGTAGAAGGCGATGTTGAGCTGCAATCTATTAAGATTTATGCTCCTGAGTCAGAAGGCGAGCGCGTAATTAACGTAATTGGTAATGCGAATATTACTCGTGATGTAAAACACATCACACCAGGTGATATCCTTGCTTCTATCAGTTACTTCTTCAACCTACTATACAAAGTAGGGGATACAGATGATATCGACCACTTAGGAAACCGTCGTCTGCGTTCTGTTGGAGAACTATTACAAAATCAATTCCGTATCGGTCTTTCTCGTATGGAACGTGTTGTTCGTGAGAGAATGTCGATCCAAGATACAAATGCAATTACACCACAGGCACTAATTAATATTCGTCCTGTTATTGCATCTATTAAAGAGTTCTTCGGAAGTTCTCAGTTATCTCAGTTCATGGACCAAACAAACCCATTAGCAGAGTTAACTCACAAACGAAGACTATCTGCATTAGGACCCGGTGGTTTAACGCGTGAGCGCGCAGGCTTTGAAGTGCGTGACGTTCATTACTCTCACTATGGTCGTATGTGTCCGATTGAAACGCCAGAGGGACCAAACATCGGTTTGATTAACTCATTATCTTCGTTCGCGAAAGTAAATGAGTTTGGTTTCATTGAAACACCATACCGTCGTGTTGACCCAGAAACTGGTCTTGTAACAGGGCAGGTTGATTACTTAACGGCAGATGAAGAAGATAACTATGTTGTAGCCCAAGCGAATATGAAATTATCTGATGAAGGTGAATTCCTAAGTGAAGATATCGTAGCTCGTTTCCGTGGTGAAAACATTGTCACAAATAAAGAACGCATCGACTACATGGATGTATCTCCAAAGCAAGTAGTATCGGCAGCGACAGCTTGTATTCCGTTCTTAGAAAACGATGACTCTAACCGCGCACTTATGGGAGCGAACATGCAACGTCAGGCGGTTCCGTTAATGAATCCGGAATCTCCGATTGTAGGTACAGGTATGGAGTACGTATCAGCAAAAGATTCAGGTGCTGCAGTAATCTGTAAACACCCTGGTGTTGTTGAACGCGTAGAAGCACGTGAAGTTTGGGTACGTCGCTATGTAGAAGTTGACGGTCAAACAGTAAAAGGCGATTTAGATCGCTACAAAATGCAAAAATTCATTCGTTCTAACCAAGGAACTTGTTACAACCAACGTCCAATCGTAAGTGTTGGAAATGAAGTTGTAAAAGGTGAAATCCTTGCGGATGGTCCTTCTATGGAATTAGGTGAACTAGCACTTGGACGTAACGTGCTTGTTGGCTTCATGACTTGGGACGGTTATAACTACGAGGATGCGATTATCATGAGTGAGCGCCTTGTAAAAGATGATGTGTACACTTCTATTCATATTGAAGAATATGAGTCAGAAGCTCGTGATACGAAGCTTGGACCAGAAGAAATTACACGTGACATTCCAAACGTTGGGGAAGACGCATTACGTAACCTTGACGAGCGCGGTATCATTCGCGTTGGTGCAGAAGTAAAAGATGGAGATTTACTTGTTGGTAAAGTAACACCTAAAGGTGTAACAGAATTAACAGCTGAAGAACGTCTATTACATGCTATCTTTGGCGAAAAAGCACGTGAAGTACGTGATACATCACTACGTGTACCACATGGTGGTGGCGGTATTATCTTAGACGTAAAAGTATTCAACCGTGAAGATGGCGATGAATTGCCACCAGGCGTGAATCAACTTGTACGTGCATATATCGTTCAAAAACGTAAAATTTCTGAAGGTGACAAAATGGCCGGACGTCACGGTAACAAAGGTGTTATCTCTCGTATTTTACCAGAAGAAGATATGCCTTACTTACCAGACGGTACGCCAATCGATATCATGTTAAACCCATTAGGGGTACCATCTCGTATGAATATCGGTCAGGTATTAGAGCTTCATCTTGGTATGGCAGCAAGATACCTTGGCATTCACATTGCAACACCAGTATTCGATGGTGCTCGTGAGGAAGATGTTTGGGGCACGATTGAAGAAGCTGGTATGGCAAATGACGCGAAAACAATCCTGTATGACGGACGTACTGGTGAACCATTCGATAACCGCGTATCTGTTGGTGTCATGTATATGATTAAACTTGCGCACATGGTTGACGATAAACTTCATGCTCGTTCTACTGGACCATACTCACTTGTAACGCAGCAGCCTCTTGGAGGTAAAGCTCAGTTCGGTGGACAGCGTTTCGGTGAGATGGAGGTTTGGGCACTTGAAGCTTACGGTGCTGCTTATACTCTTCAAGAAATCTTAACAGTGAAGTCTGATGATGTTGTTGGACGTGTTAAGACGTATGAAGCAATTGTTAAAGGCGAAAATGTTCCAGAACCAGGCGTTCCTGAATCATTCAAAGTATTGATTAAAGAGCTGCAAAGTTTAGGTATGGACGTTAAAATGATGTCTAGCGACGATACAGAAATTGAAATGCGTGATACGGAAGATGACGATGATCATCAATCAGCAGATAAATTGAATGTCGAAGTTGAGACAACTAAGGAATAATTGGGATAACCTGTAGACTAAAAGGGAGGTAGGCCCCTTGATAGATGTAAATAACTTTGAATATATGAAGATTGGACTTGCTTCACCTGACAAGATTCGTTCTTGGTCATACGGTGAAGTTAAGAAACCAGAAACAATTAACTATCGTACGTTAAAGCCTGAAAAAGATGGCTTGTTCTGTGAGCGTATTTTCGGACCACAAAAGGACTGGGAATGTCATTGCGGAAAATACAAACGTGTACGTTATAAAGGTGTAGTTTGTGATCGATGTGGCGTTGAAGTAACGCGTGCAAAAGTACGTCGTGAACGTATGGGTCATATCGAATTAGCTGCTCCTGTATCTCATATTTGGTATTTCAAAGGTATCCCGAGCCGCATGGGACTTGTCTTAGACATGTCCCCTCGCGCGCTTGAAGAAGTAATTTATTTCGCTTCTTATGTTGTAACAGAAAGTGGAGATACACCACTTGATAAGAAGCAATTACTTTCTGAAAAAGAATACCGTGCATATCGTGATCGATATGGTAGCACATTCCAAGCTGCTATGGGTGCAGAGGCGATTAAAAAGCTATTACAAGACATCGATTTAGATAAAGAAGTAGACTTCTTAAAAGAAGAATTAAAAACAGCACAAGGACAACGCCGTACTCGTGCTATTAAACGTCTAGAAGTATTAGAAGCATTCCGTAACTCTGGAAATGAGCCATCTTGGATGATCTTAGATGTTCTACCAGTAATCCCACCAGAACTACGCCCAATGGTACAGTTAGATGGTGGACGTTTTGCTACTTCTGACTTAAACGACTTATACCGTCGTGTAATTAACCGTAACAACCGTTTAAAACGTCTATTGGACTTAGGTGCACCAAGCATCATCGTTCAAAACGAAAAACGTATGTTACAAGAAGCTGTAGACGCATTAATCGATAATGGTCGTCGTGGCCGTCCAGTAACTGGACCAGGTAACCGTCCATTAAAATCACTATCTCACATGCTTAAAGGTAAACAAGGACGTTTCCGTCAAAACTTATTAGGTAAACGTGTTGACTACTCTGGCCGTTCTGTAATCGTTGTAGGACCGAACTTAAAGATGTATCAATGTGGATTACCGAAAGAGATGGCGCTTGAACTGTTCAAACCTTTCGTAATGAAAGAGTTAGTTGAAAAAGGATTAGCACACAACATTAAGAGTGCGAAACGTAAAATCGAGCGTGTACAACCTGAAGTTTGGGACGTTTTAGAATCTGTGATTAAAGAACATCCAGTACTTCTAAACCGCGCACCAACACTTCACCGTCTTGGTATCCAGGCGTTTGAACCTACATTAGTAGAAGGTCGCGCAATCCGTCTTCACCCACTTGTATGTACTGCATACAACGCGGACTTTGACGGTGACCAAATGGCGGTTCACGTTCCGTTATCATCAGAGGCACAAGCAGAAGCTCGTATTCTAATGTTAGCGGCACAAAACATCTTGAACCCGAAAGACGGTAAACCAGTTGTTACTCCATCTCAGGATATGGTATTAGGTAACTACTACTTAACACTTGAGCGTGAGGGTGCAATCGGTGAAGGTATGGTCTTCAAAGATGCAAACGAAGCAATACTTGCATACCAAAATGGATATGTACATCTGCACACACGTGTGGCAGTTGCTGCAAGTTCAGTAAATAATGTAACGTTTACTGAAGAGCAAAAGGGTAAGCTTCTATTAACAACAGTTGGTAAATTAATATTTAACGAAATCTTACCAGAGTCGTTCCCTTATATTAATGAACCAACAAACTCAAACCTTGAAAAAGAAACACCAGCGAAATATTTCGTTGAAAAAGGTGCGAACATTAAAGAAATTATTGCTAGTCGCGAAGAAGTGGCGCCATTTAGTAAGAAAATCCTTGGTAACATCATTGCGGAAGTGTTTAAACGTTTCAAAATTACAGAAACGTCTCGCATGCTTGACCGTATGAAAAACTTAGGATTCAAATACTCTACAAAAGCTGGTATTACAGTTGGGGTATCTGACATTCTTGTATTAGGCGAAAAAGATGAAATTCTCCACGAAGCACAAGCAAAAGTAGATAATGTAATTAAACAATTCCGTCGCGGTTTAATCACGGAAGAAGAACGTTACGATCGCGTTATCTCTATTTGGAGTAATGCAAAAGATGTTATTCAAGGAAAACTGATGAAGTCCCTGAATAAGCGCAATCCAATCTTCATGATGAGTGATTCCGGTGCCCGTGGTAACGCATCGAACTTTACTCAGCTTGCTGGTATGCGTGGTCTGATGGCCAATCCATCTGGTCGTATCATCGAACTTCCAATCAAATCAAGTTTCCGTGAAGGTTTAACAGTACTTGAGTACTTCATCTCTACGCATGGTGCGCGTAAAGGTCTTGCCGATACAGCACTGAAAACTGCCGATTCTGGTTACTTAACACGTCGTCTTGTTGACGTTGCACAAGATGTAATTGTTCGTGAAGATGATTGTGGAACAGATCGTGGTTTATTAATTGGTGCGATTAAAGAGGGTAATGAAGTTATCGAGTCATTATATGATCGTCTTGTTGGACGTTTTGCACGAAAAACTGTAAAACATCCTGAAACAGGTGAAGTATTAGTTGCTGAAAATCAATTAATTACTGAAGATATCGCTCATATCGTTGAAAATTCGGGTGTTGAAACTGTAAACATTCGTTCAGCATTCACGTGTAACACTCGCCACGGTGTATGTAAGAAGTGTTACGGTCGTAACTTAGCAACTGGAACAGACGTAGAAGTAGGAGAAGCGGTAGGTATTATCGCAGCTCAATCTATCGGTGAGCCAGGTACACAGTTAACGATGCGTACATTCCATACAGGTGGGGTTGCCGGAGACGATATCACACAAGGTTTACCTCGTATCCAAGAGATCTTCGAAGCTCGTAATCCGAAAGGTCAGGCAGTTATCAGTGAAATCGACGGTGTTATCGCAGCGATCAACGATGTTAAAGATCGCCAGGAAGTAGTAGTACAAGGTGAAGTTGAAGCTCGTACGTATGCTATTCCTTACGGTGCTCGTCTGAAAGTAATTCCAGGACAGCAAATTAGCCACGGTAAAGAGTTAACAGAAGGTTCTATTGATCCGAAAGAATTATTAAAAGTAACGGACATTACGGCAGTTCAAGAATACTTATTACGTGAAGTTCAAAAAGTATACCGTATGCAAGGGGTAGAAATTGGTGACAAACACGTAGAAGTAATGGTACGCCAAATGTTACGTAAAGTTCGTGTGAGTGATGCGGGTGAAACAGATGTATTACCAGGAACATTACTAGATATCCATCAGTTTACTGATGCGAATGCGAAGGTGTTACTGCAAGGTAAACAACCAGCAACAGCTAGACCTGTTCTACTTGGTATTACAAAAGCTTCACTTGAAACAGATTCATTCTTATCTGCAGCATCGTTCCAAGAAACAACTCGTGTCTTAACTGATGCAGCAATTAAGGGTAAACGCGATGAGCTTCTAGGATTGAAAGAAAATGTTATTATCGGTAAGCTTGTTCCAGCCGGAACAGGTATGAATCGTTATCGCAAAGTGGATCTTGTAAAAACAACACAAGATGACATGAATGTAGAAAACGATGAAGTTTATGTGGAACAGTAAAATTTTCCGTCGTAAATTTTGTATAAAAACAGTTAATCCTAGTTGACATTGTATGAGTCAAAATGTTACTATAAGCAAGGTTGCTCCTGAACGATGCTTTGGAGGATATTTATATGTCTTATCAAAAAGTGTCAAATGCTGAAAATGTAGTCGTTGGTCATAAACGCACATTGGAGGCAATCAAAAATGGTATAGTTAAAGAAGTTGTCATTGCGGAAGATGCTGATATGCGGTTAACCCATATTATCATTCGTACTGCATTGCAACATAACATACCCATAACCAAAGTTGAATCAGTTCGTGAACTTGGAAAAGTTTCGGGGATTCAAGTGGGAGCTTCAGCAATAGGAATAATAAGTTAAAACTGTTTTTGTGAGGAGAGAGCATTTGCTCTCCCTTGCAAAAACTTTGTTTTCAACTAATAATGAACCACCTGGATATGTGGTCATACAAACATGCGAAGGGAGGATAATCAAATGCCTACTATTAACCAATTAGTGAGAAATGGTCGTACTGATAAAGTATGGAAATCTAAATCACCTGCGTTAAACAAAGGGTTCAACTCTTTAAAGAAAAAATCAACTGATATCTCTGCACCTCAAAAACGTGGTGTATGTACTCGTGTTGGTACAATGACTCCAAAGAAACCTAACTCAGCGTTACGTAAATACGCTCGTGTACGTTTAACAAACGGTATCGAGGTTACAGCTTACATCCCAGGTATCGGTCATAACCTACAAGAGCATAGCGTAGTATTAATTCGCGGTGGTCGTGTAAAGGATTTACCGGGGGTACGTTACCACATCGTTCGTGGTGCGCTTGACACAGCTGGTGTTGACAAACGTATGCAAGGACGTTCTAAATATGGTACTAAGAGACCAAAACCTGCTAAAAAATAATAACTTTAAAATGAAAGGAGGAACTCAATATGCCTCGTAAAGGACCTGTTGCGAAACGTGACGTGTTACCAGATCCAATGTACAATTCGAAGCTAGTAACACGCCTTATCAACAAAATGATGGTTGACGGTAAAAAAGGTAAATCTCAAACAATTCTTTATAATGCGTTCGATATCGTAAACGAACGTACTGGTAAAGAGCCAATGGAAGTATTCGAGCAAGCTCTTAAGAACATTATGCCTGTTCTTGAAGTACGCGCTCGTCGTGTTGGTGGTGCTAACTACCAAGTTCCAGTTGAGGTTCGTCCAGAACGCCGTACAACTTTAGGTCTTCGTTGGTTAGTAAACTACGCTCGTCTTCGTGGTGAAAAAACTATGGAAGAGCGTCTTGCTAACGAAATCTTAGATGCAGCTAACAACGCTGGTGCATCAGTTAAGAAACGTGAAGACACTCATAAAATGGCAGAAGCTAACAAAGCATTTGCTCATTACCGTTGGTAGGATTCAACGTAAAATAAATGTAAGCATAAACCGCTTTATTTGTCGCTTATGGAAGTGTGGAGAGGGAGAATGCCTCTCCCTTTCGTTGGGCGCTCGTTTTACATAATGAGAGTACTGGACATACTGACATGTGTAACAATATAAAGTGGCTTTTTTGCTACTTAAAATAAAAAAATCCAATCCATATATGGAAGGAGCAAGACACCAAATGGCAAGAGAGTTCTCTTTAGAAAACACTCGTAATATTGGTATCATGGCTCACATCGATGCTGGTAAAACAACAGCTACTGAGCGTATTCTGTACTACACAGGACGTATTCACAAAATCGGTGAAACTCACGAAGGTGCATCTCAGATGGACTGGATGGAGCAAGAGCAAGAGCGTGGTATCACAATTACTTCTGCTGCAACTACAGCACAATGGAAAGGTCACCGTGTAAACATCATTGACACTCCAGGTCACGTAGACTTCACAGTAGAAGTAGAACGTTCTTTACGCGTACTTGATGGCGCGGTAGCAGTACTTGATGCACAATCTGGTGTAGAACCACAAACAGAAACTGTTTGGCGTCAGGCTACTACTTACGGCGTGCCTCGTATCGTATTCGTTAACAAAATGGATAAAATTGGTGCGGACTTCTTATACTCTGTAGGAACAATCCACGATCGTTTACAAGCAAACGCACACCCAATTCAGTTACCAATCGGTGCTGAAGATGAGTTCAATGGTATCATTGACCTTGTTGAAGAATGTGCTTACATGTACGGTAACGATTTAGGAACAGACATTCAACGTGTTGAAATTCCTGAAGAGCACAAAGAACTAGCTGAAGAATACCGCGGAAAACTTATTGAAGCGGTAGCTGAGCTTGATGAAGAAATGATGATGAAGTACCTAGAAGGTGAAGAAATCACTGTAGAAGAGCTTAAAGCTGGTATCCGTAAGGCTACAACTTCTGTAGAATTCTTCCCAGTAATCTGTGGTTCTGCATTCAAAAACAAAGGTGTTCAAATTCTGTTAGACGCAGTTATCGACTACCTACCATCTCCATTAGATGTACCAGCTATTAAAGGTACTCTTCCGGATACAGATGAAGAAGTAGAACGTAAGTCTAGCGATGAAGAACCATTCGCAGCTTTAGCATTCAAAATCATGACTGACCCTTATGTTGGTAAGTTAACGTTCTTCCGTGTGTACTCTGGTGTGTTAAACTCTGGATCATACGTGAAAAACTCAACTAAAGGTAAGCGTGAGCGTGTAGGTCGTATCCTACAAATGCACGCTAACAGCCGTGAAGAGATTTCAACAGTTTACGCTGGTGATATCGCTGCTGCTGTAGGTTTAAAAGATACTACTACTGGTGATACTCTTTGTGACGAGAAGAGCCTTGTTATCCTTGAGTCTATGGAATTCCCAGAGCCAGTTATCTCTGTAGCTATCGAACCAAAATCAAAAGCTGACCAAGATAAAATGGGTACAGCATTATCTAAGCTTTCTGAAGAAGATCCAACATTCCGTGCTCACACTGACCAAGAAACTGGCCAAACAATCATCGCTGGTATGGGTGAACTTCACCTTGATATCATCGTTGACCGTATGCGCCGTGAATTCAAAGTTGAAGCAAACGTTGGTGCTCCTCAGGTAGCATACCGTGAAACTTTCCGCGCTGCTGCGAAAGTTGAAGGTAAGTTCGCTCGTCAATCTGGTGGACGTGGACAATTCGGTCACGTTTGGATTGAGTTTGAACCTAACGAAGAAGGTAAAGGATTCGAATTCGAAAACAAGATCGTCGGTGGTGTAGTTCCTCGTGAATACATCCCAGCTGTTGGAGCAGGTCTTGAAGATGCACTTAAAAATGGTGTACTAGCTGGTTATCCACTAGTTGACATTAAAGCTGCATTAGTTGACGGATCTTACCATGATGTCGATTCATCTGAGATGGCGTTCAAAATCGCTGCATCTATGGCACTTAAAGCTGCGGTTTCTAAATGTAGCCCAGTAATTCTTGAGCCAATGATGAAAGTTGAAGTTGTAATTCCTGAAGAGTACATGGGTGACATTATGGGTGACGTAACATCTCGTCGTGGACGTGTAGAAGGTATGGAAGCTCGCGGTAACGCTCAAGTTGTTCGCGCTATGGTTCCACTTTCTGAAATGTTCGGTTATGCAACGTCATTACGTTCTAACACTCAAGGACGCGGAACATTCTCTATGGTGTTTGACCACTATGAAGAGGTACCAAAGTCTGTTTCTGAAGAAATTATCAAAAAAAATAAAGGTGAATAATTGATTTTTATCGATTCTTCACGTATAACTACTTATGTAAGCTTAGAAAGTGGGGCACAAGTTTCACTTTCTAGCCTAAATATAAAATAACCTATATAAACTAAGGAGGAATTTAGAATGGCTAAAGCTAAATTCGAACGTTCTAAACCCCATGTTAACATCGGTACAATCGGCCACGTTGACCATGGTAAAACTACATTAACTGCTGCGATCACTACAGTTCTTGCAAAAGCTGGTGGTGCTGAAGCACGCGGATACGATCAAATCGATGCTGCTCCAGAAGAAAGAGAGCGCGGTATCACAATCTCAACTGCACACGTTGAGTACGAAACTGAAACTCGTCACTATGCACACGTTGACTGCCCAGGTCACGCTGACTATGTTAAAAACATGATCACTGGTGCTGCTCAAATGGACGGCGGTATCTTAGTAGTATCTGCTGCTGATGGCCCAATGCCTCAAACACGTGAGCACATCCTTCTTTCTCGTCAAGTAGGTGTTCCTTACATCGTTGTATTCTTAAACAAATGCGACATGGTAGACGACGAAGAATTATTAGAATTAGTAGAAATGGAAGTTCGCGACCTATTATCTGAATACGGATTCCCAGGCGACGACATTCCTGTAATCAAAGGTTCTGCTCTTAAAGCTCTTCAAGGAGAAGCTGATTGGGAAGCAAAAATCATTGAATTAATGGCTGAAGTTGATGCTTACATCCCAACTCCAGAACGTGAAACTGACAAACCATTCTTAATGCCTGTAGAGGATGTATTCTCTATCACAGGTCGTGGTACAGTTGCTACTGGTCGTGTTGAGCGCGGTATCGTTAAAGTTGGTGACGTAGTAGAAATCATCGGTCTTGCTGAAGAAAATGCTTCTACAACTGTAACTGGTGTAGAGATGTTCCGTAAACTTCTTGACCAAGCTCAAGCTGGAGACAACATCGGTGCTTTACTTCGTGGGGTTGCTCGTGAAGACATCCAACGTGGACAAGTACTTGCAAAAAGCGGTTCTGTAAAAGCTCACGCTAAATTCAAAGCTGAAGTTTTCGTATTATCTAAAGAAGAAGGTGGACGTCACACTCCATTCTTCGCTAACTACCGTCCTCAGTTCTACTTCCGTACAACTGACGTAACTGGTATCATCCAATTACCAGAAGGTACTGAAATGGTAATGCCTGGTGACAACATCGAAATGACTATCGAACTTATCGCTCCAATCGCTATCGAAGAGGGAACTAAATTCTCTATTCGTGAAGGTGGACGTACAGTAGGTTACGGTGTAGTTGCTACTATCGTTGCTGAGTAATCTTTAAATAGATTATTAAAAACTCAAGGGATTCTCCCTTGAGTTTTTTTATTGCTTATTAATATAGAAGAAAGAGGCATGTTTTTTATATTTGAGTGAGTTTCTTCTATAGTATATGAAATAAGAAGTGAAATCCAAAAACTGTAAGTTGAATAAGAACAGATGAAAACTTGAAATTCTTTAAAGTGCCATGTATAATAGCAAAAGTAGAGAAAAGCAGATGCAAACAAAAAGATGCTTGCATCTAGACGAATAACATTGTATAATAGACAATGTTGGTCTTTGACTGCGATGAAGTGGAAGGTTGCTGACACACCCGGCCGCTTTGCCATGGCATGGTGTGGGGAAATTTCCATGGAGAAGGTCTATTTTAGAAATAGGCGAACGAAGGAGGGAAAATAATGGCAAAAGAAAAAATTCGTATCCGTTTAAAAGCTTACGATCACCGTATTCTTGATCAGTCAGCTGAGAAAATTGTAGAAACAGCTAAGCGTTCTGGGGCAACAGTTTCTGGTCCGATCCCATTACCAACTGAAAAGACTGTTTACACAATTCTTCGTGCTGTTCATAAGTACAAAGATTCTCGTGAGCAATTCGAAATGCGCACGCACAAACGTCTAATCGACATCGTGAGTCCTACTCCACAAACAGTAGATTCATTAATGCGTTTAGACTTACCATCTGGTGTAGATATCGAAATCAAACTATAATTTATATAACTTAAAAATGTAGGAGGTGTAACTCATGACCAAAGGAATCTTAGGAAGAAAGATCGGTATGACTCAAGTATTTGCTGAGAACGGTGAGTTAATCCCAGTAACAGTTATCGCTGCTAATCCAAACGTTGTTCTTCAAAAGAAAACAACTGAAACTGATGGCTACAATGCAATCCAGTTAGGATTTGAAGATAAACGTGAAAAGTTAACTAACAAACCTGAACAAGGCCACACTGCTAAAGCATCTACAACTCCTAAGCGCTTCATTCGCGAAATCCGCGATGCAGACGTGGACGGATTAGAGGTTGGTCAAGAGCTAAAAGTTGACGTATTCGCTGCAGGTGAAATCGTTGATGTAACAGGAATTTCTAAAGGTAAAGGTTTCCAAGGTGTTATCAAACGCCACGGACAATCTCGCGGACCTATGTCTCATGGTTCTCGTTATCACCGTCGTCCAGGTTCAATGGGCCCAGTTGCTCCGAACCGTGTATTCAAAGGCAAAAAACTTGCTGGACGTATGGGTGGAGACCAAGTTACTATCCAAAACTTAGAAATCGTTCAAGTTGACACTGAGCGCAACTTATTATTAGTAAAAGGTAACGTTCCAGGTGCTAAGAAATCTCTTGTAGTTGTTCAAGGCGCTGTGAAGGTTAGCAAATAATTCACAATAGGAAGGAGGAATTCCAATGCCAAAAGTTACTGTATATAACCAAACTGGTTCACAGGTTGGTGAAATCGAATTAGCTGAAGCTATTTTCGGTATCGAACCAAATGAAGCTGTACTTTTCGAAGCTGTAATGATGCAACGTGCATCTTTACGTCAAGGTACACACAAAGTAAAAACTCGCTCTGAAGTTCGCGGTGGTGGTCGTAAACCATGGCGTCAAAAAGGAACTGGACGTGCTCGTCAAGGGTCTATCCGCTCTCCTCAATGGCGTGGTGGTGGTACGGTATTCGGACCTACACCAAGAAGCTATGCGTACAAACTTCCTAAGAAAGTTCGTCGTTTAGCAATCAAATCTGCATTAGCTACTAAAGTAGTTGAGAACAACATTGTAGTTCTTGAAGACCTAGTGTTAAATGCACCAAAAACAAAAGACATGCTAGCAGTACTTAAAGGATTAACTGTTGAGAAGAAAGCTCTTATCGTAACTGCTGATGCAAACGAATCTGTAGAGTTATCTGCTCGCAATATCCCTGGAGTAACAGTAATCACTGCTGATGGCGTAAACGTTTTAGACGTGCTTCATCATGATAAGCTAATCATGACAAAAGCGGCAGTGGAAAAAGTAGAGGAGGTGCTTGCATAATGAGAGATCCTCGTGATATCATTAAGCGCCCAGTTATCACTGAACGTTCTATGGAAATGATGGCTGAAAAAAAATACACGTTCGATGTGGACGTTAAATCTAATAAAACAGAAGTTAAAGATGCTCTTGAAGCGATCTTTGGTGTTAAAGTAGAAAAAGTGAACATCATGAACTACAAGCCGAAAGCAAAACGCGTTGGTCGTCACGCTGGTTTTACTAGCCGTCGTCGTAAAGCAATCGTTAAGCTAACTGCTGACAGCAAAGAAATCGAAATCTTCCAAGGCGTTTAATTCTTACTAAAGAAGGAGGGAAATTGAGATGGGAATTAAAAAGTATAATCCAACTACTAACGGTCGTCGTAATATGACTACGAATGATTTCGCTGAAATCACGACTGACAGACCCGAAAAGTCATTACTTGCTCCTTTAAGCAAGAAGGCTGGTCGTAATAACCAAGGTAAAATTACTGTACGTCATCAAGGTGGCGGACATAAGCGTCAATACCGTATCATCGACTTTAAGCGTAACAAAGATGGAATTCCAGGACGCGTTGCTACGATCGAATACGATCCAAACCGCTCTGCGAATATCGCATTAATTAACTACGTTGACGGTGAAAAACGTTACATTCTTGCTCCTAAAAACTTAGAAGTAGGCATGGAAGTTATGTCTGGCCCAGAAGCTGACATTAAAATCGGTAACGCATTACCATTAATCAACATTCCAGTAGGTACTGTTGTTCATAACATCGAGCTTAAGCCTGGTCGTGGCGGACAATTAGTTCGTTCTGCTGGTACATCTGCTCAAGTACTTGGTAAAGAAGGTAAATACGTACTTGTACGTTTAACTTCTGGTGAAGTACGTCTTGTATTATCTGCTTGTCGCGCTTCAATCGGTCAAGTAGGTAACGAACAACACGAACTTATCAAAATCGGTAAAGCAGGTCGCTCTCGCTGGTTAGGTAAACGCCCAACAGTTCGTGGTTCTGTAATGAACCCGGTTGATCACCCACACGGTGGTGGTGAAGGACGTTCTCCAATCGGACGTAAGTCTCCAATGTCTCCATGGGGTAAACCAACTCTTGGATTCAAGACTCGTAAGAAAAACAAAGCGTCTGACAAATTCATCGTTCGTCGTCGCAAAAAATAATGGGATTGTAGTACGGTTCATTTCTAGAACCGTACGCCAATCACGAAGGGAGGCACCAAAATGGCTCGTAGCTTAAAAAAAGGACCATTTGTCGATGATCACTTAATGAGCAAAATGGAAAAATTAGTTGCATCTGAGCAAAAACAAGTTGTTAAAACTTGGTCTCGCCGTTCAACAATCTTCCCTCAGTTCATCGGACACACAATCGCTGTATATGATGGTCGTAAACACGTACCTGTGTACATCACTGAGGATATGGTTGGCCATAAGTTAGGTGAATTCGCACCAACTCGTACGTATAAAGGTCACCTTGCTGACGATAAGAAAACTAGAAGATAATGAGAGGAGGCACTTCAATGCAAGCTAAAGCAGTAGCGAGAACAGTTCGTATTGCTCCTCGTAAAGTTCGTTTAGTAGTAGACTTAATCCGAGGTAAGCAAGTGGGTGAAGCGATTGCTATCCTTAACCACACACCAAAAACTGCTTCTCCAGTTGTAGAAAAAGTTTTAAAATCTGCAATCGCAAATGCAGAGCACAATTATGAGATGGATATTAACAACCTAGTTGTAGAAAAAGTTTTCGTTGACGAAGGTCCAACGTTAAAACGTTTCCGTCCACGTGCAATGGGTCGTGCAAGCCAAATTAACAAACGCACAAGCCACATCACAGTTGTGGTATCAGAAAAGAAGGAGGGATAATCGATGGGTCAAAAGGTTAATCCAATTGGTCTTCGTGTCGGCGTTATCCGTGACTGGGAATCTCGTTGGTTCGCAGAGAAAGATTATGCTACATTATTACATGAAGACATCAAAATCCGTGAGTACATTAATGTACGCTTAAAAGATTCTGCTGTTGCTAAAGTAGAAATCGAACGTGCAGCAAATCGTGTAAATGTTACAATTCACACTGCAAAACCTGGTATGGTAATTGGTAAAGGTGGTACTGAAGTTGAAGCACTTCGTAAAGCTCTTAACCAATTAACAGGCAAGCGTGTACACATCAACATTTTAGAAGTTAAGAGAGCTGATCTTAACGCTAAATTAGTAGGCGAAAACATCGCTCGTCAATTAGAAAACCGTGTATCATTCCGTCGTGCACAAAAGCAAGTTATTCAACGTGCTATGCGTGCAGGTGCTAAAGGTATTAAAACACAGGTTTCTGGTCGTCTTGGCGGAGCTGATATCGCTCGTGCAGAATCTTACAGTGAAGGAACTGTTCCACTTCATACACTTCGCGCTGATATTGACTATGCAGCAGTTGAAGCTGATACAACATACGGTAAATTAGGCGTAAAAGTATGGATCTACCGTGGAGAAGTCCTTCCTACAAAAAAGAAAGCTTCTGAGGAAGGAGGAAAATAATATGTTAATGCCAAAACGCGTAAAATATCGTAGAGAGCATCGTGGTAAAATGCGTGGTCGTGCAAAAGGTGGAACTGAAATTGCTTTCGGTGAATTCGGTTTACAAGCACAAGCTGCTTCATGGATTACAAACCGTCAAATCGAAGCTGCTCGTCGTGCAATGACTCGTTACATGAAACGTGGCGGTAAAGTATGGATTAAAATTTTCCCTTCTAAGCCTTACACTGCAAAACCTCTAGAAGTACGTATGGGTTCCGGTAAAGGGGCACCAGAAGGCTGGGTAGCAGTAGTAAAACCTGGGAAAATTATGTTCGAAATCGCGGGTGTATCTGAAGAGGTAGCACGCGAAGCATTACGTCTTGCAGCTCACAAGTTACCTGTGAAATGTAAATTCGTAAAACGTGAAGAAAATGGTGGTGAATCTAATGAAAACTAATGATATTCGTGAATTAACCACTGCCGAAATCGAAACAAAAGTTAAAGCTTTAAAGGAAGAGTTGTTTAATCTTCGCTTCCAACTTGCTACAGGACAATTAGAGAATCCAACTCGCATTCGTGAAGTGCGTAAAGCAATTGCTCGTATGAAAACTGTAGTTCGTGAAAGAGAGATCGGAATTAATCGATAAATTGAGGGGAGGTTTGCATAGTGAGCGAACGTAACCAACGCAAAGTTTATACTGGTCGTGTTGTGTCTGACAAAATGGACAAAACGATTACAGTTTTAGTTGAAACTTACAAAACTCATTCCTTGTACGGAAAACGTGTTAAGTATTCTAAGAAGTACAAAGCCCATGATGAGCAAAACCAAGCGAAACTTGGCGATATCGTTAAAATCATGGAAACTCGCCCGCTTTCTGCTACTAAGCGTTTCCGTTTAGTTGAAATCGTTGAAGAAGCGGTTATTATCTAAATAGACGAATCGGAATTTTTAGTCCGAAGGGAGGTTTCATAACATGATCCAACAAGAATCTCGTTTGAAAGTTGCTGACAACTCTGGTGCACGTGAACTTTTAACAATTAAAGTATTAGGCGGCTCTGGTCGTAAATATGCTAACATTGGTGATATTATCGTTGCTACGGTAAAACAAGCAACACCAGGTGGCGTTGTTAAAAAAGGTGACGTTGTTAAAGCAGTAGTAGTACGTACGAAGAGCGGAGCTCGTCGTCCGGACGGTTCTTACATCAAATTTGATGAAAACGCAGCGGTTATCATTAAAGACGATAAGAGCCCACGTGGTACTCGTATCTTCGGACCAGTAGCTCGTGAATTACGTGATAGCAACTTCATGAAGATCGTTTCTTTAGCTCCAGAAGTTCTATAATTTAAGGTATTGCCTTGCTAAGGAGGTGCAGAATTAAGATGCATGTAAAAAAAGGTGATAAAGTACAGGTAATCACTGGTAAAGACAAAGGAAAACAAGGCGTTATCCTTGTGGCTTTCCCAAAGCAAAACCGTGTTATCGTTGAGGGTGTCAATATCGTTAAGAAGCACTCTAAGCCATCTCAATTAAATCCACAAGGTGGAATTATTACTAAAGAAGCACCTATTCACGTTTCTAACGTTATGATTTTAGATCCGAAAACAGGTGAACCTACTCGCGTAGGCTTCAAAGTAGAAGATGGTAAAAAAGTTCGTATTGCAAAAAAATCTGGTGAATTATTAGATAAATAATTTTCTTAAGAAAGGAGGTCACTTCATTGAATCGCCTTAAAGAGAAGTTCCAAAAGGAAATTACTCCTGCTCTAGTGAGCAAGTTTAACTATAAATCTGTGATGGAAGTACCGAAAATCGAAAAGATCGTAATCAACACTGGTGTTGGTGACGCGGTATCTAACTCAAAAGCTTTAGACAATGCAGTAGAAGAATTAACACAAATCGCAGGTCAAAAACCTGTTGTAACTCGTGCTAAAAAATCAATCGCTGGTTTCCGTCTTCGTGAAGGTATGCCAATCGGTGCGAAAGTAACTTTACGCGGCGAGCAAATGTATGAGTTCTTCGACAAATTAGTATCAGTTTCTTTACCACGTGTACGTGATTTCCGTGGTGTTTCTAAGAAATCATTCGATGGTCGTGGAAACTATACATTAGGTGTTAAAGAGCAACTTATTTTCCCTGAGATTGATTATGATAAAGTAAGCAAAGTCCGCGGTATGGACATCGTAATCGTTACTACAGCGAAAACTGATGAAGAAGCTCGTGAACTGTTAACACAATTCGGTATGCCATTCCAAAAATAATGGAAGCCAACGCTAAGTAGAGGAGGCGAAAACGTGGCTAAAAAATCTATGATAGCGAAACAAAAGCGTACTCCTAAGTTTAAAGTACAAGAGTATACACGTTGCGAACGCTGCGGTCGTCCGCATTCTGTATACCGCAAATTTAAACTTTGCCGTATTTGTTTCCGTGAACTTGCATATAAAGGTCAAATTCCTGGTGTTAAAAAAGCTAGTTGGTAAAACCCACAAATGGGAAGGAGGTAAAACACATGGTGATGACAGATCCAATTGCAGACATGCTTACTCGCATCCGTAATGCGAACATGGTACGTCATGAGAAATTAGAGGTTCCTGCTTCTAAAATCAAAAAAGAGATCGCTGAACTTTTAAAACGTGAAGGTTTCATTCGTGATGTAGAATACATCGAGGATAACAAACAAGGTATCCTTCGTATTTTCCTGAAATATGGTGCAAACAATGAACGTGTAATCACTGGATTAAAACGTATCAGTAAACCTGGCTTACGCGTTTACGCTAAAGCTGATGAAGTACCACGTGTACTTAACGGATTAGGTATCGCTCTTGTTTCTACATCTAAGGGAGTAATGACAGACAAAGACGCTCGTCAATTACAAACTGGTGGAGAAGTAGTAGCATACGTTTGGTAATATATATTTAAAACGAACGGAGGTGTGACCACATGTCTCGTATTGGTAAAAAGATTCTTGAAATCCCTGCAGGTGTTACTATTACAGTTGCAGAAGACAATACTGTAACAGTAAAAGGCCCTAAAGGTGAATTAACTCGTACTTTCAATGCTGATATGCTTATCAAAATTGAAGAGAATACATTAACAGTTGAGCGTCCATCTGAACAGAAGGAACACCGTGCATTACACGGTACAACTCGTGCTTTAATCGGAAACATGGTTGAAGGTGTAACTGCAGGTTTCGCACGCGGACTTGAATTAGTCGGTGTTGGTTACCGTGCTCAAAAACAAGGTGATAAACTTGTATTAAGCGTAGGTTATTCTCATCCAGTAGAAATGACTCCGGAAGCAGGTCTTGAAGTTGAAGTACCTGCACCAACTAAAATCGTAATCAAAGGTATCGACAAGCAACGTGTTGGCGAATTTGCTGCTAACATCCGTGCTGTACGTGCTCCTGAGCCTTACAAAGGTAAAGGTATTCGTTACGAAGGCGAAGTTGTTCGTCGTAAAGAAGGTAAAACTGCTAAGTAAACCCGTTAGGTGAGAGAAAGGAGTGACAAGAAAATGATCACTAAAGCTGATAAAAATGCGACTCGTAAGAAAAGACATGCACGTGTACGTGCTAAACTTACTGGTACTGCAGAGCGTCCACGTTTAAACGTGTTCCGTTCTAACCAACATATTTACGCTCAAGTTATTGATGATGTGAATGGTGTAACGTTAGTAAGTGCATCTACTCTTGATAAAGACCTTGCTCTTAACGGTACTAGCAATACTGAAGCTGCTACGAAAGTAGGAGAGTCAGTTGCTAAGCGTGCTGTAGAGAAAGGCGTTAAAGAAGTAGTATTCGATCGCGGTGGTTACTTATACCATGGCCGTGTTAAAGCTCTAGCTGAAGCTGCTCGTGAGGCTGGATTACAATTTTAATGGTCAAAGGAGGGAAAATTGATGCATCGCATTGACCCAAGTAAATTAGAACTTGAAGAACGTGTAGTTACGATAAATCGTGTCGCGAAAGTTGTTAAGGGTGGTCGTCGTTTCCGCTTTGCTGCACTAGTTGTAGTTGGCGATAAAAACGGTCATGTTGGATTCGGTACTGGTAAAGCACAAGAGGTACCAGACGCAATCCGCAAAGCTATCGAAGACGCTAAGAAAAACTTAATCGCTGTACCATTAGTTGGTACAACAATTCCACACACAATCAACGGTCACTTTGGAGCTGGTGAAGTATTCTTAAAACCTGCTGCTGAAGGTACTGGTGTTATTGCTGGTGGACCTGTTCGTGCGGTCCTTGAATTAGCTGGTGTACAAGATATTCTTTCGAAATCTCTTGGTTCTAACACACCAATCAACATGATTCGCGCTACTGTGAACGGATTAAGCGAACTTAAGCGCGCTGAAGATGTTGCAAAATTACGCGGTAAATCTGTAGAAGAGCTACTAGGTTAAGGAGGGAAAACAAATGGCGAAAAAGTTAGAAATTACCCTCACTCGTAGTGTAATTGGTCGTCCACAAGATCAACGTGCGACGGTAGAAGCTTTAGGTCTTAAAAAGTTGAATTCAACTGTAGTTAAGGAAGAAACTCCTGCTATTCTTGGTATGATCAACAAAGTTTCTCACCTTATAACTGTAAAAGAAGCTTAAGGATAACTCATTAATATAAGGAGGTGCCTGGGAATGAAACTTCATGAATTAAAACCTGCAGAAGGTTCTCGTAAAGTACGTAACCGTGTCGGTCGTGGTATCGGTTCTGGTAACGGTAAAACTGCTGGTAAAGGTCATAAAGGACAAAACGCACGTTCTGGTGGCGGTGTTCGTCTTGGCTTCGAAGGTGGTCAAACTCCATTATTCCGTCGTTTACCAAAACGCGGCTTCACAAACATTAACCGTAAAGAGTTTGCTATTGTAAACTTATCAACGTTAAATCGTTTTGAAGATGGTACAGAAGTAACACCTGAATTATTGCTGGAAACTGGCGTTATCAGCAAGTTAAACGACGGTGTTAATATTCTTGCAAGCGGCGCAGTAGAGAAAAAACTAACTGTTAAAGCGCACAAGTTCTCTTCAAGTGCTAAAGAAGCAATTGAAGCAGCTGGCGGATCAGTTGAGGTGATCTAATGTTTCGTACAATCTCCAACTTTATGCGCGTTGCTGAGATAAGACGTAAAATATTATTCACTTTAGCGATGTTAATCGTATTCAGGATTGGCACGTTTATCCCCGTGCCATTTACAAATGGAGACGTACTGAAAGCACAAGATCAATTAAATGCCTTAGGTATCCTAAATACATTTGGCGGTGGCGCCTTGAAAAACTTCTCCATCTTTGCGATGGGAATCATGCCGTATATTACAGCATCCATCATCGTGCAATTATTGCAGATGGATGTTGTTCCTAAATTTTCGGAATGGTCGAAGCAAGGTGAAATGGGCCGTCGTAAACTAACGCAATTCACGCGTTACTTTACAATTGTTCTTGCGTTTATTCAGGGGTTTGGTATGTCAATCGGTTTTAACGGTATGGTAGGTGGGCAATTAATTTTGAATCCAGGTTGGAGCACTTATTTATACATTGCTACGGTACTGACTGCTGGTACTGCATTTTTAATGTGGTTAGGTGAACAGATTACAGCTAAAGGTGTAGGTAATGGTATTTCCATCCTTATCTTTGGTGGTATTGCCGCAGCGATCCCAAGTGTTATATCTCAAGTGTATCAGCAACAGTTTCAAAATATCGGAGATCAATTGTTCATGAGTATCGTTAAAGTTGCATTGATCTTACTAGCTGTGCTAGCAGTTATTGTGGGTGTTATTTTCATTCAACAAGCTGTTAGAAAGATCCCAATTCAATATGCGAAGCGTGTAACAGGAGGAAATGGTGGTTATGCTGGAGCACAAAACACGCATTTACCCCTTAAGGTAAATAGTGCTGGTGTTATTCCAGTAATTTTTGCTGTTTCATTCTTAATTACGCCTCCGACTATTGCACAGTTCTTCCCGAAACATGATGTATCGCAGTGGATTATTGCAAACTTTAACTATTCTCACCCAGTGGGAATGATCATATATGTTGCGCTCATTGTAGCCTTCACATATTTCTATGCGTTTGTTCAGGTTAATCCAGAGCAAATGTCAGAGAATCTAAACAAACAAGGTGGATATGTTCCAGGTATTCGTCCGGGTAAGAATACGGAACAATATCTAACAAAAATCTTGTATCGTTTGACCTTTGTAGGATCAATTTTCCTAGCAGCGATTGCAATCTTACCAGTTATCTTTACGAAGCTGGGAAATCTTCCTCCATCTGCACAGATTGGTGGAACGAGTATGTTAATCGTTGTCGGCGTTGCTTTAGAAACAATGAAGCAGCTAGAAAGCCAACTGGTAAAACGCCATTACAAAGGGTTTATCAAGCAGTGAGTAAGTGGGAAGTATTATCTTCCCTACATGCTCATGTACTCTGAGGGGGAACAAGGATGAACTTAATTTTAATGGGGCTTCCTGGTGCTGGTAAAGGTACACAAGCCGAACAGATTGTTGCCAAGTATAACATCCCTCACATCTCAACAGGAGATATGTTCCGTGCAGCTATGAAGGCTGAAACTGAAATGGGTTTACAAGCAAAATCTTTTATTGATAAAGGTGCACTTGTTCCAGATGAAGTTACAATCGGAATCGTTCGTGAACGTTTAAGTCAAGAAGACTGTGCAAAAGGCTTCTTACTAGACGGTTTCCCACGAACTGTTGCACAAGCATCAGCTCTTGAAGAGATTATGAAAGATCTTGGCAAAAAAATCGACTATGTTTTAAACATTAATGTGGATTCAGGGTTGTTATTAAAACGTCTTACAGGCCGTCGCATTTGTAAAGAGTGCGGTGCGACTTACCACTTAGAATTCAACGCGCCAGCAAAAGCTGACGTGTGCGATAAATGTGGTGGCGAATTATATCAACGCTCTGATGACAATGAAGAAACTGTAGCAAATCGTTTAGATGTAAATATTAAGCAAACAAAACCTTTGCTTGATTTCTACGAGGAGCTTGGTTACCTACAAAGCATTAATGGTGAGCAAGATATCAATAAAGTATTTGCTGATATCGATGTTCTCATCGGAGGCTTAGCGTAATGATAATCTGCAAAACTCCTCGCGAGATAGAAATCATGCGAGAAGCTGGCAGGATCGTTGCTTTAACTCATCAAGAGTTGAAACAGCACATTACTCCAGGAATTACAACGAAAGAGCTCGATCAAATAGCGGAAAAGACGATTCAAAAATATGGTGCTACGCCATCTTTTAAAGGATACAACGGATTTCCGGGGAGCATATGTGCTTCTGTAAATGAAGAGCTTGTACACGGAATTCCAGGGAAGCGCAAACTCAAAGAGGGCGATATCATCAGTATCGATATTGGTGCGAAATACAATGGGTACCATGGCGATTCTGCATGGACGTATCCAGTTGGAAACATTTCTGAATCTGTTCAAAAGCTACTTGATGTCACAGAAAAATCGTTGTATCTTGGTCTAGAACAAGTAAAACCAGGCGAAAGATTATCAAATATCTCACATGCGGTTCAAACCCATGCTGAAGAGAATGGATTCTCGATCGTTAGGGAGTATGTTGGTCACGGAATCGGGCAAGACTTACATGAGGACCCTCAAATCCCGCACTATGGTCCACCAAATAGAGGCCCTAGATTAAAGCCGGGAATGGTCATCTGTGTTGAGCCGATGGTGAATCAAGGAAGACGATATGTAAAAACACTATCTGATGACTGGACAGTGGTAACGGTAGATGGTAAATGGTGTGCCCATTTTGAGCACACGATTGCTCTTACAGAAGCAGGATACGAAATCCTTACCACTTTATAAGTAGCTGGCTCTCCGGGATTTCAGAGCAGTGTAAAATGTTACTGATTTGAAGAAGGGAGAACTATTGAATGGCTAAAGATGATGTAATTGAAGTCGAAGGTACCGTTCTTGAAACGTTGCCAAATGCTATGTTCAAAGTAGAATTAGAGAATGGGCATGTCGTATTGGCTCACGTTTCTGGTAAAATCCGTATGAACTTCATTCGTATTTTACCAGGAGACAAAGTTACGGTAGAATTATCTCCGTACGATTTAAATCGTGGTCGTATTACGTACCGTTTTAAATAATATAGCACTCCGTAATCTTTAAGGAGGTTCGAGACATGAAAGTAAGACCGTCAGTTAAACCAATCTGCGAAAAATGTAAAGTTATTCGTAGACGTGGAAAAGTAATGGTTATTTGTGAAAACCCTAAACATAAACAAAAACAAGGTTAATCAGAAGGAGGTGCATTCGTAATGGCACGTATCGCAGGTGTAGATATTCCTCGAGACAAACGCGTTGTTATTTCTTTAACTTACGTATTCGGCATTGGTCGCACAACTGCTGAAAAAATTCTTGCTGAAGCAGGTATTTCTGAAGAAACACGAGTTCGTGATTTAACGGAAGACGAATTAGGACGTATCCGTGATATCATCGATCGTATTAAAGTTGAGGGAGACCTTCGTCGTGAAGTATCTCTTAACATTAAACGTCTAATGGAGATCGGTTCTTACCGTGGTCTTCGTCACCGTCGTGGCTTACCAGTTCGTGGTCAAAATTCTAAAAACAATGCTCGTACACGTAAAGGTCCACGTCGTACAGTAGCAAATAAAAAGAAATAATAAGTAAAGGAGGTTGAACTAACAATGGCACGTAAAACAAACACTCGTAAAAAACGTGTGAAAAAGAATATTGAAGCTGGTATAGCTCATATTCGTTCTACTTTCAACAACACAATCGTAACTCTTACAGATACTCACGGTAACGCACTTTCTTGGTCTAGTGCTGGTGCACTTGGTTTCCGTGGATCTCGTAAATCTACTCCATTCGCTGCGCAAATGGCTGCTGAAACTGCTGCTAAAGCTGCAATGGAACACGGTTTAAAAACTTTAGAGGTTACTGTTAAGGGTCCTGGTGCTGGTCGTGAAGCTGCAATTCGTGCTCTTCAAGCTGCAGGTCTAGAAGTAACAGCAATTAGAGATGTTACTCCAGTTCCTCATAATGGATGTCGTCCACCAAAACGTCGTCGTGTGTAATTTTTCTGTATAGAATTTTCCCTTTTGTCTATAATGGATATGATGCATTATCGAGAAATTTCGTACAGAAACATCGCTTGTTGTGCACAATCGGGAACTGCCTAAGGGGGACTTTCGGTTAGACAGGGGTTGTACCTTTGTTTAACCGGGGTTTCGACGTTTTGAAGGAGGGTTTAGTTAATGATTGAAATCGAAAAGCCGAAAATCGAAACGGTTGAACTTAACGAAGATGCTAAATATGGTAAATTCGTAATTGAACCGCTTGAGCGTGGATATGGTACTACTTTGGGTAACTCCTTACGTCGTATTCTTTTATCCTCACTCCCTGGTGCCGCTGTTACTGCTATCCAAATCGATGGCGTATTACATGAATTTTCAACAGTTGAGGGCGTAGTAGAAGACGTTACGACGATCATCTTAAACTTGAAAAAGTTAGCTCTTAAAATCTACTCTGAAGAAGAGAAGACGTTGGAAATTGATGTGCAGGGCGAAGGTATTGTCACAGCTGCTGATATTACTCACGATAGTGATGTAGAAATCTTAAATCCAGATTTACACATTGCAACGTTAGCAAAGGATGCGCATTTCCGCGTGCGTTTAACTGCAAAGCGTGGCCGTGGGTATACGCCAGCTGATGCAAATAAAAGCGAAGATCAACCAATAGGAGTAATTCCTATTGATTCTATTTATACTCCAGTATCACGTGTGACTTACCAAGTGGAAAAGACACGTGTCGGACAAGTGGCTAATTATGATAAGCTTACGCTTGATGTATGGACGGATGGAAGCATCGGGCCAAAAGAAGCTATCTCTTTAGGTGCCAAAATCTTAACTGAGCATTTAAATATCTTTGTTGGTTTAACTGATGAAGCACAAAATGCTGAGATTATGGTCGAGAAGGAAGAAGATCAAAAAGAGAAAGTTCTTGAGATGACTATCGAGGAACTAGATCTTTCTGTTCGTTCTTATAATTGCCTTAAACGTGCAGGAATTAATACTGTACAAGAGCTTGCGAACAAAACAGAAGAAGATATGATGAAAGTTCGTAACTTAGGACGTAAATCCTTAGAAGAAGTTAAACATAAACTTGAGGAATTAGGTTTAGGTTTACGTAAAGACGACTGAGGATTTAAACCCATCAACAAAGGAGGGAACTACGAATGGCATACAGAAAATTAGGCCGTACAAGTGCGCAACGTAAAGCTATGTTACGTGACTTAGCTACTGATTTAATTATCAACGAGCGCATCCAAACGACAGAAACTCGTGCAAAAGAACTTCGTTCTGTAGTGGAAAAAATGATCACTTTAGGTAAACGCGGAGATCTTCATGCTCGCCGTCAAGCAGCAGCTTTCATTCGCAATGAAGTAGCTAACGCTGAGACTGGTCAAGATGCACTTCAAAAATTATTCGCTGATGTAGCTCCACGCTATGCTGAGCGCCAAGGCGGATACACTCGTATTGCAAAAATTGGTCCACGTCGCGGAGACGCAGCACCAATGGTAATTATCGAGTTAGTATAATGATAATTAAAAGGGCAGGACAGTTCTTTTCAAGAAACTGGTCATGGCCCTTTTTTTTAAATATAAAAATAGGCTAACTTGGCGAAGGAAAGGGTGCCTTGTATTGAAAAAAGAGAAACTTCGGTCAGAAAATATATCATTTCAATATCCTGGGGCAGCCACTTATGCATTAAAAGATGTTTCATTTTCCTTATATGAGGGAGAATGGGTATCGGTTATTGGACAAAACGGTTCAGGGAAGTCTACACTTGCAAAATTATTGAATGGTTTGTTTTTGCCAGAAGCGGGGACTATTACAGTAAATGATACAATGGTTTTATCAGAGGAAACGGTGTGGGATGTTCGAAAACAAATTGGGATGGTATTTCAAAATCCAGATAATCAATTTGTTGGAACGACAGTACAAGACGACGTTGTTTTTGGCTTAGAGAATATCGGAATGCCAAGAGAACAGATGGTAGAAAGATTAGATCAGGCTCTCAAACTTGTCCGTATGGAAGATTTTCTTAATGATGAACCTCATTCGTTATCTGGCGGGCAAAAGCAGCGAGTGGCAATAGCAGGCGTTTTAGCACTTCAGCCATCTATTTTGATATTAGATGAAGCAACGTCAATGCTAGATCCTCAAGGAAGACGTGAAGTAGTAGAAACGGTTAGACAACTTGTTAATCAAAAAGGTATTACCGTGTTATCAATTACGCACGACTTAGAAGAAGCGGCACAATCAGACCGTGTCATTATTTTAAATAAGGGAGAAATATTAGAGGAAGGGACTCCAGAGCAAATTTTCAAATCCTCTCATATGCTCCAAGAAATTGGATTAGATGTACCATTTTCAGTGAAAATAGCAGAATTATTAAAAAGAAATGAAATTATCTTGCAAAATACGCATCTTACAATGGAAAGCTTGGTGAACGAACTTTGGAGATTACATTCCAAAAAGTAGAACATCGTTATCAATATAAAACTCCATTTGAAAGACGCGCACTTTATGATGTAGACGTGTCGTTTCCAAGTGGGGGCTATTATGCCATTATCGGTCATACTGGTTCAGGTAAGTCGACGATGATTCAACATTTAAATGGTTTATTGCAGCCGACAAATGGCACAGTTCAAATTGGTGAACATTTCATTTCGGCAGGAAAGAAAGAAAAAAAGCTAAAGCCACTACGTAAAAAGGTAGGGGTTGTCTTTCAATTCCCAGAACATCAGTTATTTGAAGAGACTGTGGAGAAAGATATTTGTTTCGGCCCTACTAATTTTGGGGTATCTGTAGAAGAAGCGAAGCAAAAGGCAAGAGAGGCAATTGAACTTGTAGGGTTAGAACCAGAACTGTTAACACGTTCACCGTTTGAGTTAAGTGGTGGACAAATGAGGCGTGTTGCTATAGCGGGCGTATTGGCGATGGAACCCGAAGTGCTTGTATTAGATGAACCTACAGCAGGACTAGATCCAAAAGGGCAGAATGAACTTATGGAGATGTTTTATAAGCTACATAAGGAGAAAGGCCTTACAGTGATCCTTGTAACGCATAATATGGAGGATGCTGCTAAGTATGCGGAGCAGATTGTAGTCATGCATAAAGGAACGGTCTTTTTGCAAGGAAGTGCAGAGGAAGTATATTCACATGCTGATGAACTAGAGGAAATTGGCGTGGATCTTCCTATGTCTTTAAAGTATAAACGTGCAATTGAAGAGAAGTTTGGCATTTCAATCCCAAAGGCTACCTTATCTTTAGAGGATCTTACTCATGAAGTTGTGCAGGTGTTACGAAAAGGTGGTCATGAATCATGCAGCAGTTGATTATTGGAAGGTATATTCCAGGGAATTCCCTTATTCATCAACTTGATCCACGTACGAAGCTGCTGATTGTCTTTTTATATGTATTTGTTGTTTTCTTAGCAAATAATGCGATTTCATATGGATTTTTATTTTTATATGCACTCATTGCTTTATTTTTTGCAAAAGTGCCGATTCGTTATGTACTTTCGGGCTTAAAACCAATTCTATGGATTTTTCTTTTTACATTTTTCCTGCATATTTTTACAAATAAAGAAGGGGAAGTACTATTCCAGCTTGGTTGGTTTTCGATACATGAAAAAGGATTAGAGCAAGGGATATACATTTCTATACGATTCTTCGTTATTATTTTAATGACGACATTATTAACGTTAACGACGACACCTATTGAGATTACGGATGGTTTGGAGACGTTATTAAAGCCGTTGAAGCGTATAAAAGTTCCTGTTCATGAAATCGCATTAATGATGTCAATTTCTCTTCGTTTTATTCCGACATTAATGGATGAAACGAGTAAAATAATGAAAGCACAAGCGTCACGTGGTATTGATTTCGCAGGAGGACCGATAAAAGATAGGATGAAAGCTATTATTTCACTACTTGTTCCTCTATTTATCAGTGCTTTTAAGCGTGCTGAGGACTTAGCAATTGCTATGGAAGCACGTGGGTATCAAAGTGGCGAAGGACGTACTAAATTTAGGCAACTACGCTGGAAAACAAGCGATACAGTAACGATTGTAAGCTTACTTTGTTTAGCTTGTATTTTGGCATGGGTGCGATCGTAATGGAGAATAGAGAAATGGATAGAATAAAATGTACGGTTGCATATGATGGCATGCATTTTTGTGGTTATCAAATTCAGCCGCAGCATCGTACTGTTCAACAAGAGATTGAGAAAGCTTTGCAGAAATTGCATAAAGGAGAACTTGTTCGTGTTCAGGCATCGGGCAGAACGGATTCTACTGTTCACGCCAAAGGACAAGTAATACACTTTGATACACCGTTGTCCCTTGAAGAGTGGCAATGGAGTAATGCATTAAACACAATGTTGCCAGATGATATTGTTATCAGGCAGGTAGAGAAAAAAACAGAAGAATTTCATGCGCGTTACGGTGTCGAGAGAAAAGAATATCGTTATCGTGTATTATTATCAAAGACTGCGGATGTATTCCGTAGAAATTACGTATATCAATATCCATATCCGCTCGAAATAAACTCTATAAGAAAAGCGATTCCTTATTTTATTGGAACGCATGATTTCACTTCTTTTTGTTCGGCAAAAACTGACAAAAAAGATAAGGTGCGAACAATTTATGAAATTGAGCTAATTGAGCAAGACGATGAATTAATTTTTCGTTTTGTAGGTAATGGATTTTTATATAATATGGTCAGAATTATTGTTGGTACGTTACTGAGCGTAGGGCAAGGAAAGCTTGATCCAGATAGCATTCCAGAGATTCTAGCGAAACAAAATCGTCAGTTTGCTGGAAAGATGGCTCCTGGTCATGGGCTTTACTTATGGCAGGTAAACTATAACAACTAATCCTGGTGTAACATTTGCTTGACATTAGAAACTCAAAAGTATATCATAACATATGGTATTGTTTCTAAAACCACGATTAGCCCCGGAAGGAAATCGTGTTTAAGATAAACAATAGATTTTTTCTATGGAAAAGATAACGAGGAGGGAAACACATGCGTACGACTTTTATGGCAAAAGCTAACGAAGTTGAGCGTAAATGGTATGTGGTTGATGCTGAAGGTCAAACTTTAGGTCGCCTATCTACGGAAGTAGCATCTATTTTACGCGGTAAAAACAAACCTACATTTACACCACACGTTGACACGGGTGATCATGTAATTATTATTAACGCTGAGAAAATTCATTTAACAGGTAATAAATTAAACGATAAAATTTACTACCGTCACACTAACCACCCAGGTGGACTTAAACAAAGAACAGCTCTAGAAATGCGTACAAACTACCCTGTACAAATGTTAGAGCTTGCAATTAAAGGCATGCTTCCAAAAGGACGCTTAGGCCGTCAAGTTTCTAAGAAACTAAACGTGTATGCTGGAGCAGAGCATCCACACCAAGCACAAAAACCAGAAGTTTACGAACTTCGCGGATAATTAATTAAAGGAGGGCTTACTTTGGCACAGGTTCAATACTATGGCACTGGACGTCGTAAGAGTTCAGTAGCGCGCGTACGCCTAGTTCCAGGCGAAGGACGCGTTATCATTAACGGTCGTGATTTTGAAAACTATATCCCATTTGCTGCATTACGTGAAGTAGTGAAACAACCTCTAGTTGCAACAGAAACTTTAGGTAACTACGATGTACTTGTAAACGTAAATGGTGGTGGATACACTGGTCAAGCTGGTGCTATTCGTCACGGTATTTCTCGCGCTTTATTAAAAGCTGATCCAGAATACCGTCTAACACTAAAACGTGCAGGTCTATTAACTCGTGACGCACGTATGAAAGAGCGTAAAAAATACGGTCTTAAAGGCGCACGTCGTGCACCTCAGTTCTCAAAACGTTAATTTTTGCGAACTACAAACCCCAACCATTTTGGTTGGGGTTTTTTTATGTTTCATTCCTCTTTTGTAATTTTTGTAGTTTGGAATATTTTAGTGCTATCCTCTCGCGTATGCTTCTTCTTTAGAAGTTTAGACTAATACGTATTAGGGAGGTTTATAAGTACTATGAATGTCATTGTCAGCTTACAAGAAAAACAAAAAGAAAAGCAGTTGAAATATGAACGGAAGATGCTGCGAGAATTATCATTAAAAACGTTACGTTCAAATATTAGGGATGCCTTTCAGATGCAGGAACTTCATCGTCAGTATGAAGATTATTGTATTGAATTAGGGATAGAATCGTATTTATTAGGAGCGAGATACAGTAAGTTTGGTTATTATGGTGAATCATTCTTTGATGTGAAATATAGAGCCTTAGAAGAAGAGCAACAATTAACGGAAACGCTATTTCAATTTTTAGCGAGCATGACCATGAGGGAAATTAAGTTACAAGATGAGGAATTACTTTTTGAATCTTGTCAGCAGTTCATCGGCTTATGGTGGCAGGAAGGATATGAAAAAGGTGAAAGAAGATATCGATTAAAGCTTCATTAAGACAAGCATAAACTTTCCTCTTGTCCCATATAAGTAATTAGAGGGACTAGCTGGAGGAGGAAAGGTATGAAGAGAATTCGAATTATCTCTTTTGCACTCGCTGCGGTTGTTTTGTTTTTTTTAGTCAAACAAGAATTTCAAATTACAAAATCGTGGCGAGCTTGGAATTTACCCTTATCGGGGAAAGTGATTGTGCTAGATGCTGGGCATGGTGGGCCAGACGGAGGGGCTGTTGGTGGAAAAGATATTATAGAAAAAGATATTACGCTTGAGATTACAAAGAAGGTACAAGATTATTTGCAAGAACAAGGTGCGCTAGTTATTTTAACACGTGAGGGAGATTATGATTTAGCTCAGAAAGATACAAAATCATATAGTAGACGTAAAGCAGAGGATTTAAAAAAGCGTGTAGAGATTATTAATAAACCTGATGTAGACTTTTTTGCGAGTATTCATTTAAATGCTTTAACTAGTAGTGGATCGAAAGGCGCACAAACGTTCTACTACCGTTCTTCGATTGAAAATGAACGTGCCGCGAAATTTATACAAGCTGAATTGAGAACGAGTTTAGAGAATACGAATCGTTCTGCTAAAACAATTTCTCATGTGTATTTATTAAAGTATGCGAAAACACCAGGTGCTTTAATTGAAGCTGGCTTTTTATCGAATGTAAATGAAAGGTATATGTTAAATTCGGAGAAATATCAGCAAAAGGTAGCGGCTGCAGTATATCGTGGTATATTACGTTATTTCACCGAAAAAGGAAATCCTCCAGAATAAGGAGGATTTTTTGCGTTTCTCTCGTTAACGAAGTTTTCCGAAAATATGTTATACTGGAAATGTAAACGCATTTATTTTGAGAATAAAGAGAGACATTAAATTAACATTACGTTATTTTTCATACAGGGGGCTGGGCTAATTATGGTAACGAAAGAGCAAGTAGTAGAAGCGTTAGAAGGGATTGTAGATCCGTTTTTACATAAAACGTTAAAAGAAACAGGGGCAATTAAAGAGGTAACAGTTAAGCCTGAGAAGGAACATGTAAGTGTTAAAATTGCAATTGTAAAAACCGGTACAGCGGAACAAATGCAATTGCAATCTGGAATTGTAAAGTTAGTAAAAGAACTAGGAGCAGCAACAGTAGGGCTTCGCTTTGCAGAATTTACAGAAGAGGAATTATCTCAGTTTGCACCAGAACAGGAAGAAGAGCAAACGGAATCTTTATTGTCACCAAATTCAAAAACGATATTTTTAGCAGTGGCGAGTGGAAAAGGTGGAGTCGGAAAATCAACAGTTTCTGTTAACCTTGCTATTGCTTTAGCTCGTCTAGGGAAAAAGGTTGGTATCATTGATGCCGATATTTATGGTTTTAGTGTACCGGATATGATGGGGATAGAAAAGCGCCCTGTTGTAAGAGGAGATAGAATCATCCCAGTGGAACGTCTAGGTGTAAAGGTAATCTCAATGGGGTTCTTTGTAGAAGATAACGCACCGGTTATTTGGAGAGGACCTATGCTTGGGAAAATGTTAAATCATTTCTTTACAGAAGTAGAGTGGGGAGATTTAGACTATTTAGTTTTAGATTTACCACCGGGTACAGGTGATGTTGCGCTAGACTTACATTCGATGTTGCCGGCTTGTAAAGAGATTATTGTAACAACGCCACATCCAACAGCGGCATTTGTAGCAGCACGTGCTGGAGCTATGGCTTTACGTACAGAACATAGTATTCTTGGCGTTGTTGAAAATATGGCGTATTTTGAAAGTAAAACAACTGGTGAAAAAGAATATGTGTTTGGAAGAGGTGGGGGAGATAAATTAGCTACAGAACTTCAAACGGAAGTACTTGGCCGAATCCCACTTCAACAACCTGATTGGAATAAAGAAGACTTTGCGCCGTCAGTATACGAGGATACACATACGACAGGTCTTATTTATCGTACGATAGCTGAGACAGTAATTGATAAAACAGCTGTTGCGCAAAAATAAAATAATAATGAGTGGACGATACACATATTGTCCACTCATTATTATCGTTATTATTTTTACTGCTGTTCCTTTTTACCGTCTTGAGAACCACCTTCACCGCCTGCTTCTTTTTTATCAGAACCACTTTTTTCAGCCTTTTGTACACCTTTACTAATAATATCAATCATCTTAGCTTGGAAGAGTGGGCTTTCGGCAGTTTCTGTTAGTACTTGTTGTAAATATTGGCGGTATTCTTTGCTCTTCATCGTTTGTAGCATCATTTTTTCTACTTCAGGGTTTTTCATAATTTCTATAACGCCTGCTTGGTATTCAGGGTCTTTTAGTAATGTTTTCATTAAGGTTGTTTGTTCTTTTCCCATACTTTTAGCAAATTTTGATGAGAACTCAGGGTCTTTAAAGAGCTTTTCCCAAAATTGTTGCCCTTTATCGGATACCATTGCATCTTCAATCGTTTTCTTTACTACTGTTTCATCTAGTATGAGTGCTTGTTTCATTTTTTCATCAGTTAACACATCTTGAATGGCTTTCTTACCTTGATCAGTTTTTAAAATATCAACAATCATTTTCTTCGTTTGATCATAATCAAGTTCGGACTTTGCTTCTTTTTCTTGTGCACATGCTACAAGTACAAAAAATAGAAAAGAAGAAGTCAAAACGAGCAGCATCCGTTTCATAAGTTGGAACTCCTTTCAGCACAGTTCTCTCTTTTTAATATAAATATCTTTAAGGAATTTATACATGAACATGGCTAGCTTTTTGAAATTGTCATTGATACAATTTGATTAGAAATATAAGGATAATGGGGGATGTGTTGTGAATAGCCGCAAGTGGGTACGACTATTTTTTACGACGTTGTTTCTTGGTGGGATTAGTACGGTCATTATTGGGTTTGTTTTAGAGTGGGACAAGTACGCTAAATTTTTTCAAAATTTCGACGGAAAGGAGATTTTAGCAGTTTCCTTCTGGTTGATGGGCGTAGGATTCATTTTTAGTGTTATTAGTCAAATGGGGTTCTTTGCCTATTTAACAATCCATCGTTTTGGGCTAGGGATGTTCAGGTCACCTTCTTTATGGAATACAGTGCAGCTCTTCTTTATTGCATTCGTTTTATTTGATTTCGTGTATTTAAGATCTGTATTGATTGCAAATGGGGAAGTTTCATTAGGAAATAACATACTTGTTGCAGGTGTATTATTTGTGTTTGGGGCCATTGTTGCTTACATAAAAAGTAAAGAAACGAATAGAAAGGCATTTGTGCCCGCCTTGTTCTTTATGGTTGTTGTAACAATTCTTGAGTGGGTACCAGCTCTTCGGATTAATGATACAGATTGGTTATATTTAATGGTGATACCACTTTTATTATGTAATGCATATCAGTTACTTATATTACATCGTTTAATTGGAAAGACGAGTAAGTCGGCCTAACTAATAGAGATTTTTTGAGTTTTTATGCAGAGGTAGTTGTACAAGTGTAAATATCGGGATGAAAAAAGCTCTATTACCTGAATGAAAGGTAGTAGAGCTTTTTATGTGTGAAGGCACGAGGGAAAAGAATTACTGCACATCTTTACTTTTCGTACTTGTATTGGAAATAAGTTGTGATACGGATATTTGCTCATAGCCGTCACTCTTTAACTTCTGCAGAAGCAGTGGTAAAGCTTTATTTGTTTGAAGAGCAGAATCGGATGCATGTAATAAGACGATATCCCCACCTTTTAAATTATTGGAGACGGTGGAAACGATATTGTTTACACCAGGATTTTTCCAGTCGTTTGAATTATTACTCCAATGAACGACGGTGTATCCGAGTGATTCTGCTATTTTAAGTGTTGCTTTGTTAAAGTCTCCACTAGGTGGACGCAATAGTTTGATTTGTTTCACACCGAGTTTTGTAAACACATCTTGTGCTCGTAAAAGATCTCTTCGTATTTCGTTTGTCTCTAGAGAAGTGTAGGACGTGTAATTGTAACCCATACTACCTATTTCGTGTCCATCTTTTATGATGCGCTCAACAACATCAGGGTGTCTTTCTGCCCATGCAGCAGAAAGGAAGAAGGTTGCATTCTTAATGTCTCTGTCTTTAAGTGTATCAAGGATTGGGATTGCTTTTTTGTCTCCCCAACTAATATCAAACGTGAATGCAACTTGTTTTTTAGAGGTGTCGCCTTTGTAAATAACTTTAGGTCCTGTAGCAGTTGAAAAAGCAGATTCATGTGAATATGTTTTTAAAAAGAGAAGCCATGCTGTAAATAAGGAAAGTATCACTATTAAGCTAATGTGTTTAAAATTTCTTTTACTCGTAATAAAAAAGAAAAACATAATATTACGCCCCTTTGTCCAATCCTTTTCAGTTACATATATGCTGTAAATATAAAAAAGAGAACAAGGGATTAATATCGTAAGTAGTGGATATAATGGATGATAGGATTTTGTTAAATGAAAATGAGCGGAACGTTTATTGCGTTGTAAGAAATAATTGAGGTGATGAGTTGCTTGGGTTTATGTTAACGAAAGAAGAGAAAAAAGAAATAGAATACATATTGAAGAGAGAATTAGAAGAACTTTTATTTGATTTTGAAGATGAACGTATTCATGACGTTGTAAAAAAGGCGATGGAAGAAAGATATAAAATCATTTTTTGTTTGTTTCGAAGAGTTGCTAATGCAGAGGAATGTATTCGTTATGTAAGAAAAAGAACTTTTTATTAAAAAGTGTTGACGCTGATAGTTATTATATGATAAATTAATAACCGTCGCTGATGCGGAAACGCAGAAGATGATAAAAAGAAATTAAAAAACTTAGTTGACAT
>NZ_BOQB01000057.1 GCF_018332475.1 Bacillus sanguinis
GAGCTTCTCTTTTTTAGTTTAGAGTTTGAACAAGTACTGGTTTCCAGCCCTCATTATCTACCCAATCAATATTCACATAATATTTTTTACCTGATTGTTTATCTTGTACGTTACCATAAGCTTTATTTTTACCGTTATTTCCGATTCGATGAATAACTAATTGCTCCACTGGAACGTCAATTGCAGCTGAAATAGCTTGATTCATCTCATTCCAATCTGCTGTACCTTTTTTAAACGTCATCGCAGGTGTTGCACCTTGCTCTGTACCTACTGGCTTCCAAGAAGATTTCGTATAAGCGTCAGTTGCCTTTGGCTGTGTTTTTTCAGCTGGTACTTTCTCGTTAGCTTTCGCTTCTTCTTCAGCTTTTTTCTGTTCTTCTTCAGCCTTTAGCTTCTCTTCTTCTTCTTTCTTCTTAGCTTCTGTCTTATCTTGTTCGTTCTTCTTCGTCTCTTCTTTTCCTTTAGCTTTCTCAGACTTATTTTCTTTCGTTGTTTGCTGAGCTACTTTTTTATCACTAGAAGACGCTTGTTCTTTTCTTTCAGGAACAAACAATTGATATGATACAATAGCTACTAATATTAATACAATTGCAATTGCAATATTTAAAACACCGTTTTGACGACGTTTTTGTTGTTTCTGTTGGAATCTAGATCCTCCTGCCATTCTTCAAACCTCCATGCAGTTTTTCATACTTGCTATTGTAACATTAAATCTAGAAAGGTTGAACATTTACGATAATATTTTCATGAAATGAAAACATTTCACTATAAATTGCAAGATTACTTTTCATTCTCTAATCGATAGATTGATTCTACGATAGCTTTGAAAATAGGTGTAACTTTATTTACATCGCTATTCGTTTCTATATCCACGACAACTAAAGCATATCTTGGATTTTCATATGGAAAATAACCTGCAAACCAACGATTCTCTTTCGTTCCTTTTCCTGTTTGTGCTGTCCCAGATTTTCCAGCGACATTTAATGGTAACGAACTGAATGCTGCTCCTGTACCTTTCTCCGTTGTTACAACGCTCCTTAATAACTGTTGTAATGTTTTCACTGTTTCATATGAAAGCTGTTTCCCACCTAATGTATGGTCTTCAAATGTATAAAAGTCCGTTCCATTTTTATACATTATTTTTTCAACAGCTTTCACTTCCATCTTTTCTCCACCTCTAGCAATCGTCGCCATCATATTTGCAATTGCTAGGGGTGACATACGTACATCTTTTTGTCCAATTGCTGTTTGCACTACCGCCTTTTTACTATTCTTATTTCCTTCACTACCCCAAATCGTAACCCTCTTCTCCTCTGGCATTTGCTCAAAATGAGTTGTATGAAATACAGAACCTCTCCATCCAACCTTACCAGCAGCTCCTAAAGCTGCTACGTACGTTTCTAACACCATCTTATCCTTTTGTATTAGCTCATTACCTAACTCTGAAAATGCCCTGTTACAGCTTCTAGCAAAGCTCTCTTTAAAACTAAGTGTACCCATCATCACTTGTGGATGGTCTTCACCATATAAATCTTGATTACAATTAAATGTACGATTAAACACATTTTCATTCTGATCAATCACTGCTGCTGCAACTATTGTTTTAAAAACAGAACCGGGAAAATGTGGTGTTAACATTTGATTTTCAAGTGTAGTTGTATATAAACGCTCATCCTTCACCTGTACAGTTGGTTTGCTGACCATCGCTAAAATTTCATTTTTCTTTACATCAAGTAACACTAATCCCCCCTTCTTTATTCCGCTTGCTTCAACCACTTCTTCTGCTTTTTGCTGTAATCCGTTATGTAAAGTAGTTTGAATCGTCACTGGATAAAACGGATTTCCAGGCGACGTATATTTCGCTTGTTTTCCAAAAATCGGTTCTCCTTGTCGGTCCACTTGATACAATACTTTTGCCTCTCCATCGGTCAAAAGAAATTCATCAAATGATTGCTGCAATCCTGAAATACCAATTGGCGTTTGTCTTGAAATTTTGCTTACTTCTCCGTATCGTTTTTGAAATTCTCGTTCATTCTCCCCCACATCGCCAATTAAATGATTCACCCTGCCAGTTTGCCGTAAACGAACTTCAGCTGCTACAATACCTAATACATTTAATCGATTCACCTTCTCCATCTGCTCTCGTGCCAATCGAAAGGGACCATTTCCCCTTTGCATGATAAATGCACCTTTTTTTTCTTTCATTTGACTTTCAATCTCTTGTCTCGACACACCAATGATATGCGCAATTTTCTCTAACATGTCATTTTTTATTTGTAGAAATGGAAAAACAATTAAAACCGGATACTTTTTCTCACCTATTTCCTTACCGTTCCGATCTATAAAATGGCCTCGTCCATCATCTACGGTAATGGATTGCGTCCGTTGTGTAACACTTTTTTCAATTAAATTTATCTTACGTTTTGTAAATGATTCTGTATCTATAATTTGTATTTGAATTAAGCGACAAAGTAAAATAAACATGACACATATAAAACAAATTAAAACAATTGTAATTCTCCGTTTTATTTTCATAAAAAAACACCTCGTCTATTATAGTTTGGACGTAGTGTTTCATCTTTTATACAAATAAAAAAATCACTCGCTTTTACACGAGTGATTTTTTATTATTTTACAGAGATAATTTCTACTTGCATTTCTCCACCTGGAGTTTGGATTGCTACCTTCTCACCAATTTGCTTACCTAATAAGCTTTTTGCAATTGGAGAATCGTTAGAAATTCTGCCTTCAAATGGGTCTGCTTCTGCGCTACCTACGATTGTGTAAGATTCTTCATCTCCACCTGGTAACTCTTTAAATGTTACTGTTTTACCTAATGTAACAACTGTAGATTCTTCGCCGTTATCTGTGATGATAACTGCGTTACGAATCATGTTTTCTAATTGTGTAATACGTCCTTCTACGAACGCTTGCTCATCTTTCGCTGCATCGTACTCAGAGTTCTCAGAAAGATCTCCGAAGCTACGTGCAATCTTAATTCGCTCAACAACCTCTTTACGTTTTACCGTTTTTAAATCTTCAAGTTCGTTCTCTAGCTTTTGCTTACCCTCTTGCGTCATAGGGTATGTTTTTTCTGTTGCCATATTTTCCACTCCTTTTATATACCAATCCCCCGAAAAAAAGAGGAGTTCCATATGAAAACTCCCCCACTTATATGTATAGCGGAGGTTTCTAGCACGCCTGTACTAGCGGAGTTGTCACATACAACCCCGTATTCCCAATTCTTCTTTATATAAAGAAGATATGTATGGAAAGTTGATATAAATATGCCCTCACCTATATATAGATGAGGTTGCATGTTTCATTGTATTCGATAGGAAGGGAAAAAATCCCTTCCTATCGTATATCTTTTACTATGCTATTACAAATTTACTTTTTGTTCAAGAATTGTTGCAATTTTTGTCACCATAATATCAATTGCAACATGGTTTTGTCCACCTTCAGGGATAATAATATCCGCAAATTTCTTAGAAGGCTCAATAAATTGATTGTGCATTGGACGTACAACACTTACATATTGATCAATAACTGAATCCATCGTACGACCGCGTTCCTTAATATCACGCTGCATGCGGCGTAAAATACGAAGATCTGCATCTGTATCAACGAATAGCTTAATGTCCATTAACTCACAAAGACGTGGGTCTTCTAAAATAAGAATTCCTTCTAAAATGATTACATCTTTCGGCTCAACTGGAATAACTTCTTCTGAACGCGTATGCAATGTATAGTCATATACAGGCTTATCAATTTGCTCATATGCAAGTAACTGCTGCAAATGTTCAATTAACAGATCATTATCAAACGCAAGCGGATGATCATAATTTGTTTTTAAACGCTCTTCCATTGGTAAATGGCTTTGATCTTTGTAATAATAATCTTGCTCTAAGATTAAAATAGAATGACCTTTAAAATGGTCAAAAATCGCTTTCGTTACACTCGTTTTACCTGATCCCGAACCACCAGCAATTCCAATTACAACAGGCTTATTCGTCCCCATTCGACTATCAACTCTTTCTTATTGAAGTATGCTTTTGCGCATCATATTATTCACATACACTGGTTGATCCACTTTGAATTTCACGATTTGCAACGGATGTCTCGCTGCATCTAATTCGTTTCCATCCTCATCCCAAATTTTCTCCACCGTCTGCGTAAAGTTTTCTATTTCTGGCCCAAAGAACTCCACTTCATGTCCTGGTTTGAAATGATTACGTTGCTCAATCGTTACGATGCCCGTTTCTTCATTATAATCTAACACTAAACCAGCGAAATCATACGTTGTTTTCTTACTATGATTTCCAAACATTTGCTCTTGATGTCCTGGAACCCCTTCAAAGAATGCCGGAGCTGTATCACGATTTGCACATTTATCAAGCTCATCTAACCATTCTTGTTTAAACTCAAAATTATCCGGATCCGCACAATACGCATCAATTACTTTACGGTATACTGTTGCTACAGTCGCTACGTAATGGATTGATTTCATACGTCCTTCAACTTTTAAGCTATCAATTCCAATTTCAATCATTTTCGGAATTGATAAAATTAAATTCAAGTCTTTTGGACTCATTGCAAAGTGAGCATCTTCTTCTTGGAATAGAGGAAGCTCTTTTGCATCTTTATGTTGTGATACTGTTTGAACTAAATCATAGTCCCAACGGCAAGATTGACAACAACCACCACGGTTAGAGTCACGTGCTGTCATATGGTTACTTAACGTACATCTGCCTGAATATGCGATACACATTGCACCATGGACGAATGCTTCAATTTCAATATCCACTTTTTCTTTAATTTCTTTCATTTCTTCATAGCTTGCTTCACGAGCTAATACAAGACGATGTAAACCTTCTTCTTTCCAATACTGTGCTGCTTTCCAGTTGGATAGTGATTGTTGTGTACTTAAATGCACTTCAACAGAAGGCGCTACACGTTTACAAGTCTCAATAATAAGCGGATCAGCAACGATAATTCCCGTTACGCCAGCTTTTTCAATCCCTTTTAAATATTCCTCTAGCCCGTCCATATTTTCATTATGTGCAAAGATATTTGTTGTTACATATATTTTTGCTCCATATTTCTTTGCAAATTCAACACCTTCTGCCATTTCTTCCAGTGTAAAGTTACCTGCATTCGAACGAAGACCAAATTCTTGTCCACCTAAATATACAGCATCTGCTCCGTAATGGATAGCTACTTTTAATTTTTCTAAGTTACCCGCAGGGATTAACAGTTCAGGTTTCTTCACAATAACGCGTTTGCCATCGACTACTCGTGAAATTTCTTGTACAGTCATTTCCTACACCCTCCTCGTTTAGTAAACCGTCTCTTTAAAGAAGAATCCTGTATCTAACGGACGATTTACTGGTTGCATTGCTTCTATCTCTTTATATAAATCGTCTTTCACGTCATAATACGCATCACGATTTTCTACACATAAATCAATTGCTTTACGATACTTCTTCGTTACCTCAATAATGTATGCAGAGCTTTTTAGTACACCATCAACTTTTAAGCTAGCGACTTCAGCGTCAATTAGCTCTTCTAACTCATCAATGAAACAAATATCGTTTGGACTCATAATGTGAGTACCATTTTCATCTTCATAAATTGGATATTTATTGTTACGTTCTGGGTCATATAAGAACATATTCTCTTCATATTTTTTCTTTTCAATGTCAAGATTACGTCCTTGATACTCAAAGTAGTTTCCTACTAATGAACGCTTCGATTGGAACATACAAGTCATACCGTGAATTTGCACTTCAAGTTCCACTTCAGCATTTTCTTTTAATTCAACAATTTCATCTAAGCTAAGCTCACGAGCTAATACAGCACGTTTTGCTCCTCTTTGTCCCCAGTAGTTACAAGTAAACCAGTTTGTTGCTGTGGTTTCTGTATTCCAGTGCAATTGCATATTTGGCGCTACTTCTCGGACCGCCATTAATACTGCTGGATCTCCGAAAACAATTGCATCTACACTTACTTCGTTTAAAAATGCAACATAATTTGTTAATTCATCTACTTTATCATTGTGGAACATCGCGTTCATTGCTACATATACTTTCACACCATTTTCATGTGCAATCTTCACAGCTTGTTTCACATCTTCACGTGAAAATTCCCCTGCTAAACGTAAACCGAACTTTTGCTCACCGATCATTACCGCATCTGCTCCTGCTTTCGCAAGAGGTTCGATATCCGCCACTGCTTTTGGCGTTACTAACAATTCAGGTTTCTTCATACCTTGGTCACCCTCTCTTTTTACTAACGGCTACTCCATCACCAATTGGGAAAATCGTTGTATCATATCCTTCATGGTCCATAAGCCATTCATTGTACGTCTTAATACGACGGATTAAACCACGTGTACGTCTGTTTTCAATTTTCTCTTTTGTCGTTACAAGGCCATGGTACATAACATTATCTGAAATAATTACGCCACCAGGATTTAATAACGGTTCATATAAGTCAAAAAAGCGACGATATTGTCCTTTTGCTGCATCAATAAAGATAACGTCAAATGTTCCATGTTCTTTTACTTGCTCGCCTGTTTCTAACGCATCACCGTAAATAACGGAAATACGCTCTTTAACTGGTGAACGTTCTATATATTCAAGTGCTTTTTCATATCGCTCGCGATTGCGTTCAACTGTCACAATGCGAGAATTTGGAATAGCTTGCATCATACGAATACTAGAATAACCAATTGCTGTACCAAGCTCTAAAATGCTTTTTGGTCCAATTAAACGTAAAAATTGCAACATAAATTCCATTCCAAGTCGATCCATAATCGGCACATGATTTTCTTTCGCATAATCTTCCATTTCAAGAATTAATTTATCTTTCGGATCAATAAATGATAATAGGTACTCGTTAACTGCATCCTCCATAATGGTCCTCCTTATTTACATGGAGAAGTGCCTCTATGACGTCTTTTCACACATAGAATGCAATAAAAATACAAGCCAGCTTTACCCTTAGCTTGTACGTCCCGTTTTGATATTAAAAACGATTCTTCTGCCAGTTTTTAACCCGATATATTTTACCACAAAAAAGAGGGATGTGCGACCTTTTTCGCTATCCCTCCCCATTTCACTGTTTTTTCGTAATATATTTTTGCTTTAATGCATTATGCTCTTCTAATGTTTTCGCATAGTACACTTCACCAGTTGGTGCAGCTAAGAAATAATAATAATCTGTTTGCGCAGGCTCTAACGCCGCTTCCACTGAATGTTTACCAGAGTTTGCGATTGGACCAACCGGTAATCCTTTCACAACATACGTATTGTACGGTGAGTTTATCTTTAAATCTTCATATAATACACGTTGTTTATGCTTTCCAAGTGCATATAATACCGTTGGATCAGTTTGCAGTGGCATACCTTTTGCTAAACGATTGTAAAAGACACTAGAGATCTTTTGACGATCTGTAAAGCCTGTTGCCTCTTCTTCAATAAGTGAAGACAATGTTAAAAGCTGATGAACATCCCAGTTTTTCGCTTTCATTTTTGCCTCGTTTTGAACAACAATTGCATTCGTTTTTTCAAGCATCGGAATTACGATTTCCTCTAACGTCGTATCTTTTTTATAGAAAGAGTACGTCGCAGGATATAAATAACCTTCTAATGGATATTTAATATTGCTATCAAAGATTTTATCCGTTAATAACTTCGGATACTTTTGCTGCATTTTTTGAATAAATGCTTTATCGTTTAATTGACGTACGACATCATCTTTATTCCACTTTAATTCGTTTGCAACCGTTTCTGCAATTTCAGTTACTTGCGCACCTTCTTTTATTGTCACTTTATAAAGAGCTGGACGATGAACGTTACCAGATGACATTTGTTCAATGACATCCTTCACACTCATTGAAGGATTTAATAAATATGTACCCGCTTGTAAATTTTTCGATTTAGCCTTTGTATAAAAACTAAAAACTGTACCGTTTTTCACAGCACCTTTTTCTTCTAAAATCTCACCAATTTTACTAGTAGATGATCCTTTTGGAATTTCTACTTCAATCTCTTTTTTATTCCCGCTATCAACTGGTCCTAATGCAGATGAAATATACGCATAGACTGAACCACAAACTAAAAGCAGTGCAATAATCGAAAATAAAAAAAGACGTCTACGCTTTTTTTTCACTTGATTCTCTATCAACACTCTTCCTCCTTATTCAATTGTAGACCGTATGTACATCTTTCTATACAACACGATATAAAAACACAATAAATTTATTTATCTTTTTGAGATAGACATTTTATTTTTCTACAATCCGTCTCATTATACTACAAAGGATTACACAGTTTCGACAAAAAATCTTTCATTTTGCATATAAAAAAAGATGGACGATATATCGTCCATCTTTTCAGCACTTATTATTCAGCTTCTTGCTCATCAGCTAGAGTGTTGAACATTTCTTGTACCATTTCCCACTCTTCTTCAGATTCGATTGGAAGTAAACTTCCGCCCTCTTCTTCATTTTGCTCATAAGCCATTGCATCATAAATTGGGTCTCCATCTTCGTCTACTTCACCGATTGGAGAGAAGACTACGTATGATTTTTTGCCAAATTTTTCAGCATCAAAAGTGAAAATAATTTCACATAAATGTTCGTTACCTTTTTCGTCTACAATTGTAATTTGATTTTCTTCCATTTTGGTCACCTCTTATTTACTATCTAAAAATCCTTGTAAGATTACGACTGCAGCCATCTTATCGATTACTTGCTTTCGCTTCTTACGGCTTACATCAGCTGAAATGAGCAGACGTTCCGCTGCCATTGTTGACAAACGCTCGTCCCACATTACAACGTCTAATTGTAACAGCTCTCGTAGGTTTTCTGCAAATTGTTGGCACGCTTCACCACGCGGGCCAATTGTACCATTCATATTTTTCGGTAAACCTACTACTATTTTGTCCACATTGTACTGCTTTACTAATTCAGAAATACGGTCAAAACCGAAGTGACCTCGTTCTTCATTAATTTTAATTGTTTCTAACCCTTGTGCTGTCCAGCCCATTTCGTCGCTAATTGCAACTCCGACTGTTTTTGTACCTACATCTAAACCTAATATCCGCATAAACTACTCCTCACGATGATGTTTCAAGTAAGACTTCACAAGCTCTTCAATTAACTCATCACGTTCAAGCTTGCGAATGATGCTTCGTGCATCTTTATGGCGAGGTATGTATGCTGGGTCTCCACTTAATAAATAACCGACGATTTGGTTAATCGGATTATAACCTTTTTCTTGAAGTGCATCATACACAGTTAAAAGTACATCATTTACATGGACACTCTGTTTTTCATCTTGAATGCTAAACTTCATTGTTTTATCAAAACCGTCCATTTCAAGCACCTCACTTATATAGTAAGTATAGGGAGAAGAACTTCTCCTCTCCCTACCATTGTACACTACTATCTCTTTATTTTGAAACAGATTTAACGTACTCTTGTACAAATGCTAAAGCTTCCTCAACTTGCGCTGGGTTTTTACCGCCCGCTTGTGCCATATCAGGACGGCCGCCACCGCCACCGCCACAACGAGAAGCCACTTCTTTCACAAGTTTACCAGCATGGTATCCTTGGCTAATTAAATCTTTCGTTACGCCAGCTAAGATGTTTACTTTATCATCATTTACAGACGCTAATACGACAACTGCAGACTCTAATTTATTTTTCAGGTCATCCATCATCGTACGTAAGTTGTTCATATCTGCAACATTTACTTTTGCTGCTAATACGTTTACGCCATCAACTGTCATTACTGAATCAGTTAAGTTTCCTGCTTCAATATTACTTAATTTTGCAGCAAGAGATTCGTTTTCTTTTTGAAGTTGTTTTACTTCAGCAAATAAACCGTCAACTCTTGTTAAAATATCTTTCGGGTTTGTTTTCATTTTCCCTGCTGCTTCTTTTAATAAACCTACTTGATCGTTCATTAATTCGTAAGCAGATTTTCCAGTTACCGCCTCAATACGACGAGTTCCTGCACCGATACCAGACTCAGCAACGATTTTGAAAATACCGATAGAAGCTGTGTTATCAACGTGACAACCACCGCAAAGCTCTAAGCTATAATCGCCTACTTGTACAACGCGTACAACATCACCGTATTTTTCACCGAATAATGCCATTGCGCCCATTTCTTTCGCTTCTTCGATTGCTTTTTGAGAAATCTCAACATCAATACTTTCCCAAATTTTCTCGTTTACCATACGCTCAATTTTTTCTAATTCGTCAGCTTGTACTTGACCGAAGTGAGAGAAGTCAAAGCGTAAACGTTCAGAAGTTACAAGAGAACCCGCTTGGTTAACATGCGTTCCAAGTACGTCTTTTAATGCTTGGTGTAGTAAGTGAGTTGCTGTATGATTTTTCACAACGCTACTACGGTTTTTCGTATCGATAATAGCTTTCACAGCCGCATCTTTCGTTAATGTACCTTCTTCCACAACAACTTTGTGTAAGTTTTGACCATTTGGTGCTTTTTGTACGTCTTTTACAAGAACTTTCACACCGTCAGCAAGCAGGTAACCACGGTCTGCAATTTGTCCGCCGCTCTCAGCATAGAATGGTGTTACATCAAGCATTAATTGCCCTTCTTCGCCAGCTTGTAAACTGTCTGTATATTCGCCATTTTTCACAAGTGCAACAACGTTACTTTCTGTTGCAACTGTACCGTAACCAACGAACTCGCTCGCCACTTTCACTTCTCCAAGGACACCACCTTGAACTTGCATAGAATCAACGTCTTGACGAGCAGCACGTGCGCGCTCACGTTGTTTTTCCATTTCATTTTCAAAGCCTTCCTGATCAACTGTCATACCAGCTTCTTCTGCATATTCTTCTGTTAATTCAATTGGGAAACCGTATGTGTCATATAGACGGAACGCATCTACTCCAGAAATAACAGTTGTTTTTTCTTCTTTTGCTTTTGCGATAACTTCAGCTAAAATTGCTTCACCATCATGAAGTGTTTCATGGAAACGCTCTTCTTCATTTTTCACAACTTTTGCGATGAAATCTTTCTTTTCAAGTACTTCTGGATAGAAGTCTTTCATTACTTCTCCAACAACCGGCACTAATTCAAACATGAATGGACGGTTGATGTTTAATTTCTTCGAATAACGAACAGCGCGGCGTAATAAACGACGTAATACATAACCACGGCCTTCGTTAGATGGAAGAGCACCATCACCAACAGCGAATGTTACTGTACGGATATGGTCAGCAATTACTTTGAATGCCATATCTTTTTCTAAATCGCCATTACGATATTTTTCACCAGAAATTGTTTCTGTTGCACCAATCATCGGCATGAATAAGTCTGTATCAAAGTTCGTAGGCACATCTTGAACGATAGATGTCATACGCTCTAGACCCATCCCTGTATCGATGTTTTTCTTAGGAAGTGGTGTATATGAACCGTCTGGATTATGGTTAAATTGAGAGAATACAAGGTTCCATACTTCTAAGTAACGCTCGTTTTCTCCGCCTGGATATAATTCCGGGTCACTAAAGTCATTACCGTAAGCTTCTCCGCGGTCATAGAAAATCTCTGTATTCGGTCCACTTGGTCCTTCACCGATATCCCAGAAGTTTTCTTCTAAGCGGATGATGCGCTCTTTTGGAACACCCATTTTCTCATTCCAAATTGTAAATGCTTCTTCATCTTCTGGATGGATTGTAACGGATAGTAATTCTTTATCGAATCCAATCCATTTGTCGCTCGTTAAGAATTCCCAAGCCCAAGTAATTGCTTCTTCTTTGAAGTAATCACCGATTGAGAAGTTTCCTAACATTTCAAAGAATGTATGGTGACGAGCTGTTTTCCCTACATTTTCAATATCGTTTGTACGAATCGATTTTTGAGCATTTGTAATACGTGGATTTTGCGGGATTACACGTCCATCAAAATATTTTTTTAATGTTGCTACACCACTGTTAATCCATAGAAGAGATGGATCCTCATGTGGAACTAGTGATGCACTAGGTTCTACTGCATGTCCTTTTTCTTGGAAAAAGTCTAAAAACATTTGACGAATTTGTGCGCCTGTTAGTTGTTTCATTGTATTTTCCTCCTTAAATATAAAAAACTCCCGCCCCTATAAAAGGGACGAGAGTTAACTCGCGATACCACCCTAATTATGAATTGATTATTATACAAATCAATTCATCACCTCATGGTGCCGTAACGTGGCAAGACGGCAGTGATTAGCTGCTCTCAGGATTAGCTTTCTGTTACCCTTCATTTAAAGCTTCTTTCAGCCATATGGAAGCTTCTCTCTATAAATGGACTGTAACGTACTTGTTCCGTCATTGATTTAATGTATTATATGACTAAATATAATAGAATTCTCTTAAGTTTGTCAATGTAGATAATCATTTATATTATATCAATTGCTTATTAATCATAGCTATTCTACTATTCATTCTTAACAGCCTTTTCATATATTATGCATGCATGAATAAATTGTACTAACTTTACGAACTTTTCCGAGTATTGTATTTTTGTTATAATTAAATTTCCAATAATAAAGGAGCGATTATAATGACAACCTTATTGAATACAGCTAAAAATATGTTAACGACTGACGAAACGATATTATTTTACACTGCATGTTCATTAGACGTATTTATTTATCGTTCCGTCGCAAGACCAGGCCTATTGATTTTAACGAACAAAAGGCTATTCTTTTATGGACCAGATGTAAGTAAGAACCCATTATTTGAAGAGTACTCTTTCACAAACATTTCTAATCTAAAGGAGCAAAAACGTCTTTTCAGCAATCAAATTATATTTATGTATGATAATGAATGGAAAAAAATAAAACATATTCAAACAAAGGATGTAAGCTCTCTCGTTCAACAAATCAACGAACAAATCTCTAAATAACAAAAGCCCTCTACTTTTATAAGTAGAGGGCTTTTATATTACACATCTTCTTTTTTCCAAAGAGGCCTCACATGAACAATTACAGTACGAATGACCGCTAAAACAGGAACTGATATTAATAACCCTACAATTCCCGCCACTTCTCCTCCAACTAGTAATGCCAGCATAATAATAACAGGATGCATACGAAGCGACTTACCAACGATGTAAGGTGATAAAATGTTACTTTCCAAAAATTGCAAAATAGCAATCGTAATTCCCGCCTTAATAAGTAAACTCGTTGATACCGTTGCCGCAATCATTAACGTGGGGATCGCCCCTAAAATAGGACCGAAGTATGGGATTATATCCGTTACCCCAATAATAATGCCAAGTAATAATGGATATTTCATACCGATAAACCAAAAAGAAAGAACAGATACGCCCCCTAATACTAAGCAAACAAATAACTGTCCTCGAATATAACTTCCGAGTGACTTGTCAATTTCTTTCGCCAGCATTTGCCCAGTACTCCGCCACTTACTCGGAACTAGCTTCCAAAAGATATGATAAAACTCACCGTAATCTTTTAATATGTAAAATACAATGAACGGTATTAAGAAAATAATAAGCAGCGAATCCAGTACACCCCGAGCTGTACTCATTACTTTATTTAAAAGTGATTGTATCTTCGTTTCTACCCCAACAAAAATTTGTTTCACCTTTTCATGAATAAATGACGGGAAATTCGCTGTCTGTTCTGTAACGCCATCCATCCAAGAATCATACATTTTTGTAAACTGCGGGAATTGTTCATTGATTTCTTGTAATTGCTTAATAACAATTGGCGTTCCTTTATAAATGCCATAACCGATTCCGCCAAAGAAAAGGATGTAAATGAGCAAAATAGCGAGTGTGCGTGGCATCCCTTCTTTATGAATTTTTTCAATTAAAGGATGCAATAAATACGCAATAAAGCACGCAATAAGAAACGGCGTAATTGCCACTTTAAACACAAAAATAATCGGTGCCCATAGCGGTTTAATTTTTAAAAAGACGAGCAAACAAAGAAATACGAGTAACAATAATCCTAAACGATATATCCAAATGATTTTAAGATTCTTCACACGAAAAACCTCCTCCACCTTTATTTTGAAAATAAATAGGGTAGGTTATGTGCAAAAGTTTTAAAATCTTTTCGTGCAGACCATACTGTTTTGTAAAGACGTACATATACATAACATAATAAGGACAACCACCCCTGAGTATGCAACATGGAACAATATGATCAGGAGGGCTCATAATGGTTTTATTTATGCTCGTATTATCAGCACTTTTTATGATTCTTGAATGGGTTTGTATCGGGTTTGGTATTTGGAAAGGTTTCTTTATTCGTTCCTCACGAAAAGAAAGAGCGAAGCAATTATTTCATTACGGAATGCTTGGCGTTGGATGTTACGGCCTATCTTATCTCTTCTCTGAAATTGGACTTTTATATTTGCATACAAGTGCATAAAAAAACTCCCTTATCATGAAGGGAGTTTTTTGCGCTTATAGATAAGATTTAATCATCTTACGTGCTTTTTTCATATTGCGTTTTGAAAATACATCTTGCTTGCGAGCATATTGGTATGCTGCCGCACCAACACCTAATGCGATTAATGAATTGCGTAGATTCAAAGTAAATCCCCCTTTTCGTTATCCGATCGTTCTTTCGTTCTCATCAAATAAATCATCAAGAGAGCTTAATGAACCATCTTCCTCTACTTGATGCGTATGGATTTTCCCCTTTGAAACCGATAATTCGATATAACAATTCCAGCAATAAAATTGGTTGACACCTATTTTTCCAATGTCTTTCCCTTTGCAATTTGGACAAATGAACATATGGCTTTCATCTCCTTACAGTCTCCCAGATTCTATTCGCCATTATGTCCAAACCGCATTCATTTATACATTGCTGGAGCCTTTCAACGTTATACGTTTGAAAGTTTCACTATATAATTTCACCTTGTTACATGAAATCATACGGTGAAATGTTTTCCACGTCCATTTCTTCGCCATTAACTGTTACCATCTGTACTTCTCCTTGTGATTCTTGCAAGCGACTCGCTAAAGTCGTTTGACGCATTGCATCATCAAGACGATTTACACCAGACTGGAAAGCGGCTTCCTCCCCGCAAATAATAAGGAACTTCTTACTTCTTGTAATACCAGTGTAAATTAAATTACGACGTAACATACGATTGTAACTTTTTACTATCGGCATAATCACGATCGGGAACTCACTACCTTGCGACTTATGAATCGAACAGCAATAGGCATGTGTAATTTGATTTAAGTCTGGCTTTGTATACGTTACTTCAATTCCATCAAATGAAACGATAATCATATCTTGTTGCTCAACATTCTCTTTCGCATAAAACACCGAAACAATTTCTCCGATATCACCATTAAACACTTGGCTCTCCGGCTGATTCACGAGCTGCAATACTTTATCGCCTCTTCGGTATACAACATCACCGTAAGCAATTTCTTTACTCTTTTCCCTTTTCGGATTAAACACTTCTTGCAACGCTTCGTTTAGTACATTAATACCAGCAGGCCCACGGTACATCGGGGCCAGTACTTGTACATCTCTTGCGCTAAACCCTTTTGTCTTAGCATTGTCACAAACCTTCTTAACAACCTCAACAATTTGGGCTCCTGTACAGCCAATAAATGAACGATCTTTTTGATTTTGCGCTAAATCTGGTGGGAGTGTTCCATTTTTTATCGCATGGGCAAGTTGAATAACTGATGAGCCTTCCGCCTGACGATAAATTTCAGTAAGCTTTACTGTTGGAACTGCACCTGCATTCAATAAATCTTTCAGCACTTGTCCAGGTCCTACAGATGGCAATTGATCTTCATCACCTACAACGATAACTTGAATGTTCGTCGGCAATGACTTAAATAGCTGATTTGCAAGCCAAATATCAACCATTGAAAATTCATCAATAATGAGCAATTTCCCTTGTACCGGATCCGTTTCATTACGCTGGAAAGACCCTTCTGGTGTCCAGCCAAGTAAACGGTGAATTGTACAAGCTGGAAGCCCTGTTGATTCACTCATTCGCTTCGCTGCTCTTCCTGTTGGGGCCGTTAATAATATCGGAAATGGATTATCATCACTGTATTCATTCGGATTTAACGATAATCCGTGCAGTGACGCATACATTTCAACAATTCCTTTAATAACTGTTGTTTTTCCTGTTCCTGGTCCACCTGTTAATAACATCATCGGTTTATGAAGTGCCGTTTGAATCGCTTCTTGCTGAAACGGTGCATATTGTACGTTCAGTTGTTCTTCAATTTCACCTAATGTTTTTAACACTTCTGCTTCTGGAAATGAAGGTGTTTCTTCTTGATTCATAAGCCTGCGAATAGACTTTACAACACCTTTTTCAGAGTAGAACAGCGTTGCTAAATACACTCGCTCTTCTTCTATGATGACTTTCCCTTCACTTTGCATCATTTCAATACAGCCTACAACGTCTTCCTCAGCCACTCTTCCTTCTTGATTGTTTAAAAGTGACATCGTTTCTCTTACAAGTTGATCTTTCCTCATATAAACGTGACCAAGTTGCAGTGAAACATTCTCTAACGTGTAAAAACATCCTGCGCGTACACGGTCGTCGTGATTACCCGATATCCCTAACGCACGCCCTATATCATCCGCCCTTCCAAAACCAATCCCGTCTACTTCTTCGATAAGTTGGTACGGGTTATTACGAATCACTTCTAATGTCATCTCTTTATATTGCTGGTAAATCTTAATAGAAAGTTTTGTTCCAAAACCGTAGCCATTTAAAAAGCTCATTACTTTCTCTAATCCTTGATGTTCAACAATTGTCTCATATATTTCCTGAGCCTTTTGTTTATTAACAACACCATTTAATGCCTCAGGGTCATCCATAATTTTAGAAATAGCATGTTCTCCAAGATGATCTACAATTTTTTCAGCTGTACGCTTTCCTATCCCTTTAAATAAATCACTCGCTAAATATTGCACCATACCGGCTTTTGTTTGTGGCAATTCTTTCTTAAATGTTTCAACCATATATTGTTTTCCATACTTCGGATGGTCTTTAAAATGACCTGTCAATGTAAACACTTCATCTTCATGCATGCGGGGAAAATGACCGTTTATCATCACTTTTTTTTCGTCGTACGTTTCATTCGTTTCAATGACTTTCATACTGACAACGGAATAGAGGTTTTCTTCGTTGTGGAAAATGGTATGAAGAACTTGCGCTTTTATAAACTTTTTCTCTTCTTCAAACAAATCCATTGCATGTTGATTTCCCATCTTTCCTCTCCTTTCCGAATTCTTTTCACTTTAATGAGCAGTACATCCCCCACCTTTTTAGATGAGGGATAACTACCCATTAAACTATATTTTCATCTTATTCAGCTTCTTGCTCTAATAAACGAACACCATTACCAGCTAAGAAGTGATCTGGCTGAATGTCAGTTGCTTTCTTAAATAAAGTAAGAGCCTTCTCGTTATTTTCTTCAAATACGTACGCAACACCTAAATTATAATACGCATCTGCATGCTCTTCATCCATTTCTAATACCTTTTCAAAATAAGGTTTCGCCTCTTGAATATGTTCTAATCGAGCAAAGCAAAGTCCGCACTGGAATACAGCCTCTACATCGTTTTCATCTAATTCTGTTGCTCTTTGTAAAAACGGTAGTGCAAGACGATCATTTCCAAGTTGCACATGTGTAATACCTAACATAAATGTTACATCAGCTGATTGTAATCCAGCTTGCATTGCTTGTTCAAATACAGCTTTCGCCTCTGCGAATTGCTCTTGACCGTAATATACGTTTCCTAATCCGTAATAAGCAGCCGCAGATTTATCATCTAACTCTAATGCACGTTTATAAAATAAAACCGCTCTCTCACTGTCACCTAGTACATCTAATAAGTTCGCAAAATTAATATATCCAAGCGCATCTTTCGGATTTTCTTCGATTGCTTCTGTGAAATTTTTAGCAGCTTCTTCCCAGTTTCCTTCTTGCATATATTGAATACCTGTTTCAAGTTTGTTTGACATGTCCTTCACCTCTACAACAAATTATAACAAAGAATGTATTTTCTAAGCGAACGAAAATTCGCCTTATGTAAAAGAAACCTCTAACCGCGAATCGGCAGAGGCTTCTCGTTTTATCCTAAATAATCCAATTTCTTACCGCTACGGTACACTTCATCAATTGTAGCACCGCCTAAACACTCATCTCCATCATAGAAAACAACTGCTTGTCCTGGTGTAATTGCACGAATTGGCTCGTCACAAAGAATACGAACTGTATTTTCATCAACGATTTGAACCGTTACTTTATTGTCTTCTTGACGATAACGGAATTTCGCTGTGCACTTAAATTCTTTTTCTTTCGCTTCATTACTTACCCAGCCGACATTCGTAGCAATAACTTCATCACCATATAGAAGTTCGTTATGGAATCCTTGATCAACATATAAAATGTTTTCTTTCAAGTTTTTCCCAACAGCAAACCACGGATCACCATTACCACCAATACCAAGGCCATGACGTTGTCCAATCGTATAGTACATTAAACCGTCATGCTTCCCTTTCACTTCACCAGATAATGTTTGCATCACACCTGGTTGTGCTGGTAAATAGTTACTTAAGAAATCTTTAAAATTACGCTCACCAATGAAGCAAATACCTGTACTATCTTTCTTCGCAGCTGTCGCTAAACCAGCTTCTTTCGCCATCTCACGAATTTGTGGTTTCTTCAATTCACCTAACGGGAACATTGTTTTTGACAATTGCTCTTGGCTTAATTGATTTAAGAAATACGTTTGGTCTTTATTGTCATCAACACCGCGAAGCATTTTATATTCGCCGTCCATATACGCAACGCGTGCATAATGACCTGTCGCTACATAATCAGCACCAAGCGCAATTGCATGCTCTAAAAAGGCTTTAAATTTAATTTCTTTATTACACATTACATCTGGGTTTGGTGTACGACCAGCTCGGTACTCATCTAAGAAGTACGTAAATACTTTATCCCAGTATTGTTTTTCAAAGTTTACTGCATAATACGGAATACCAATTTGGTTACACACTTCAATTACATCATTGTAATCTTCTGTTGCTGTGCAGACACCATTCTCATCTGTATCATCCCAGTTTTTCATAAAAATTCCGATTACATCATAACCTTGCTCTTTTAATAAAAGAGCCGCTACAGATGAATCGACGCCACCGGACATCCCGATGACAACGCGTGTTTCTTGAGGTAGTTTGTTCATCATGTCACCTCCCATGCTAATTTTGTGTTAATCGCTTCACGATTTTCACTGTTTCGTACGCCGCTTTCTCAATTTGCTCTTTCGTATTTCCAAGCCCGAAACTAAAGCGTACGGATGAACGTATTTGATCGGAGTCTTTTCCGAACATCGCTACTAATACATGTGATGGATCAATCGAACCAGCTGTACAAGCCGAACCACTTGACACTGCAATGCCCGCTAAATCTAAGTTCACAAGAAATGGTTCAATGTTCATTCCTGTAAAACTAATATTAAGCACATGTGGTAAGCGATATTCTAAGTTTCCGTTTACCTCGAAAGTAATGTCTTCATTTTTGAAGACAGATACCATTATATCTTTAAACTCTTCATATTGGGCATTTTTTTGCTCACGAGTTTTTTCAGCTAACAAAATTGCATGCTGAAGCCCGGCGATACTCGGTACATTTTCAGTACCAGCACGGCGTTTTCTTTCTTGCTCCCCGCCTATTAATAACGGTTCAAATTTCACATCTGCACCAGCGTATAGGAACCCGACACCTTTTGGCCCGTTAATTTTATGAGCTGAAATCGATAATAAATCAATGCCGAACTCTTTCACATCTATTTCTACTAAACCGTAAGCCTGTACCGCATCTGTATGGAAATAAGCTTGATGCTCTTTTAGCAACTTCCCTATTTCTGCAATTGGCTGCGTCGTCCCAACTTCATTATTCCCAAACATAACAGATACGAGAATTGTCTCTTCTGTTAATGCCTTTTGTATGTCAGAAACTTGAACGCGTCCCGTTTCATCGACAGGTAAATATGTCACTTCAAACCCTTCACGCTCTAACAATTCACACGTATGCAAAATCGCATGATGCTCAATTTGCGTCGTTATAATATGGTTACCTTTATGACGGTTCGCACGCGCTACACCGATAAGCGCTAAATTATCAGCTTCTGTACCACCGCTCGTAAATATAATTTCATTCGGATTCGCATGAATGCTACGTGCACACGCGCGTCTCGCTTCATCTACTGCATGGCGCGTTTGACGTCCATAAAAGTGAATACTAGACGGGTTCCCGAATGTTTCTGTCATATATGGAATCATCTTTTCGACCACTTCTGGGTGAGTCGGAGATGTCGCAGCATGATCTAAGTAAATGCGTTCCATTAAATCTCCTTCTTTCCAAATCGTTTCACAAGGAATTAAATGTAAAACATATAGCCCCCGTGATTTTCTTCCTCATAACGTACTAAATCTTCTAACGTTGTACTATCTAACACTTCTTGCACCGCATCTCGAACACGCATCCATAATTGGCGTTGTGCTGGTTCTTCTTCTTCTATCATTTCTACAACACTAATCGGACCCTCTAATACACGAATTACATCCCCAGCTGTAATGTTAGCTGGCTGATCTGATAATACATATCCGCCGTATGCCCCGCGCGTACTCTTTACTAGACGAGCGTTACGAAGTGGTGAAATTAATTGCTCTAAGTAATGTTCCGATAAATCATGTGCCTGCGCAATTGATTTTAAGGAAATTGGACCTTCACCAAACTTTTTTGCAAGATCGATCATAATTGTTAAGCCGTAACGGCCTTTCGTTGAAATCTTCATCTATTTTGCACCTCTTTTCAAATTTTCACTTCTATTGGTTATATCTTATTTATAAAAGAACACAATTTAAAATCCTATGAAATTATAGCATAATATAGTATTATAAGAAATTTCAACTTGTGTATCAAAATGATAACATAAAATCACATTGAAAAACTCGGAAATTATTACAATTGAAAGAAAAATGAAAATATTTATGTTCATTTTTCCCATAAAGCAGCATCCTATTTCAAATTTCACTAAAAAAAATGATACGATAGAAAGAGATTATACTTTAAGGGAGACGGTAAAAATGAAACAACCACTCGCACATCGAATGCGCCCTACAAATATTCAAGAAATTATCGGACAACAACATTTAGTTGGTGAAGGAAAGATTTTATGGCGAATGGTCCAAGCAAATCATTTTCAATCTATGATTTTATACGGCCCTCCAGGCACTGGAAAAACATCCATCGCGAGCGCAATTGCAGGAAGTACCGGAACCCCTTTTCGCCTATTAAATGCTGTTACTCATAATAAAAAAGATATGGAAGTTGTCGTACAAGAGGCAAAGATGCATCGACACCTCGTTTTAATTTTAGATGAAGTACACCGTCTAGATAAAGCAAAACAAGATTTTCTATTACCTCATTTAGAAAGCGGACTCCTTACCTTAATTGGTGCTACGACGAGTAATCCGTTCCATGCTATTAATTCTGCTATTCGGAGTCGTTGTCAAATCTTCGAATTACACGCATTAACAGAAGATGACCTTTTAATTGGTTTAAAACGAGCACTTGAAGATAAAGAAAAAGGCCTTGGGGAATATGATGTAACTGTTACGCCTGAAGCATTACATCACTTCGCAAATGCTTCAGGCGGAGATATGCGTTCCGCTTATAACGCGCTTGAACTAGCTGTTTTATCTAGCTTTACAACAGATGACAAAGCTGCGGAAATTACGTTAGAAATCGCAGAAGAATGCTTACAAAAAAAGAGCTTCGTTCACGACAAAGGTGGAGATGCTCATTATGACGTATTATCAGCATTTCAAAAATCAGTACGCGGAAGTGATGTAAATGCAGCACTTCACTATTTAGCACGCCTTATTGAAGCTGGTGATTTACAAAGTATTGGTAGACGTCTTCTTATTATGGCATATGAGGATATCGGACTTGCTAGCCCGCAAGCTGGACCACGTACACTAGCAGCTATAGAATCAGCTGAACGAGTTGGATTCCCAGAGGCACGCATACCACTTGCAAATGCTGTTATCGAGCTTTGCCTATCACCAAAATCAAACTCAGCTTATAAAGCACTTGATGCTGCATTACACGATTTACGTAACGGTCAAACAGGTGACATTCCAAGTCATTTAAAGGATAGTCATTACAAAGGTGCAGAATCACTTGGAAGAGGCATTGGATACTTATATCCACACGACCATCCAAATGGCTGGGTACAACAACAATACTTGCCTGATAAAATTAAAAACAAACAATATTATAAACCGAAAACGACAGGGAAATTTGAGCAAGCACTTTCTACTGTATATGAAAGATTGCAAAGTTCGAATAAAACGAAAAATAAAGGGTAACATAAGCGAAAACGTCACCATTATGGAGGCTTCGCTTATGAAAACACGTCAAGATGCATGGACAAAAGAAGATGATCTCCTTTTAGCAGAAACTGTTTTACGACATATTCGCAGCGGCAGTACACAAATAAAAGCATTCGATGAAGTCGGCGATACATTAAACCGCACTTCAGCAGCTTGCGGATTTAGATGGAATGCTGAAGTAAGACCGAATTACGAAGATGCGGTGCAACTTGCAAAAAAACAACGTAAAGAATTAAAACGCTCTGAAGCTAAAATAGAAAAAGAGCATTTCACGAAAACGAAACAACTCGTAATTGATGCCGAGTTTTCAGAAGATATTATGCCAAGTAAACAAGAACTTACTATGCAAAATGTCATTTCATTTTTGCAAAACTTAGAGCATACCAACCCTTCACTCGCAAAGTTACAAACTGAAAATGATGTATTACAAGCTCAGCTTACGTCCTTGCAAAAAACGAATCATGAACTCGAAGCAAAATTAGCGGTACTCTCAAAAAAACAACAGGCAATCGAAGAAGATTACGCCATGCTTGTTAGAATTATGGACCGTGCCCGAAAACTCGTTTCAGTTGAAGAACAAGAAGAACAGATTGCTCCAATTTTCAAAACAGATCAAAATGGAAATTTAGATATTATTTATTCTGCAGAGAATTAAAAACAGGGATGTCACTTTTTTGATTAAGTGACATCCCTGTTTATTTCTTTAATGAACATTATGTGTGTGCATGTGTTGATAAATGAAATTATATCGACGATTCGAAACGAAATATCGATTTACCGACTAAAATTCACAACAATAAACCTTAAGTTCACACAAAGAAAAAAACGGAAATAATTGGATGTTTTTCGCTTAAATGTTACTATAAACATATATATACAAAGGGAGATGGTTACTATTTCATTAATAGTCTTCAAAATAACACCCGGTGTTCTCGTCCTAACTTTAGCTCTTTTCACCATTAACAGTTAAAAAAAGACTTCCGCCTATAAATCAGATAAATATGATCATTACTTACTAGCTTTGCTTACATTTGAACTAATAGTAATGTAAATATCCATATTTCTTTAATACATATAAAAAAGCATATATCCGAAATGGATATATGCTTTCACTTTATTCTTGCCCTACACGTTTCACTTCTACATTTTTAATACGTTCACGTACAACGTGACTTGCCATAATTAAACCTGCCACAGATGGTACGAATGCATTTGAAGAAGGCGGTAATTTCGCTTTACGAATTTTTGCATTTTCGTCTGGTACAATTTCTTTACGTACTTCTTCACGAATCACGATTGGGTTTTCGTCAGAGAAGACAACTTTTACACCTTTTTTAATACCCTCTTTACGAAGCTTCGTACGAATTACTTTCGCAATTGGATCTGTATGTGTTTTAGAGATGTCCGCAATACGGAAACGAGTTGGGTCCATTTTATTTGCTGCACCCATACAGGAGATAATTTTAATTTTGCGACGTAAGCATTGTTTAATTAAATGAATTTTGAACGTAATCGTATCAGATGCATCTACTACGAAATCTAAGCCATGTTTGAAGAACTCTTCATATGTTTCATCAGTATAAAACATTTCTAGTCCAATTACTTCACACTCTGGATTAATGTCTGCAATACGCTCTTTCATTAATTCTACTTTTGAACGTCCTACAGTAGATACTAACGCGTGAATTTGACGGTTTACGTTTGTAATATCTACAACGTCTTTATCAACTAACACGAGACGCCCTACGCCAGAACGTGCTAACGCCTCTGCCGAAAATGATCCTACACCGCCAATTCCTAAAATACCGACTGTACTATTTTTTAATATTTCAAGTCCTTCTTTACCGAAGGCTAATTCATTACGTGAAAATTGATGTAACATTCAGCTCTACACTCCTATTACAAAAATGGTCTACCATGTATTCTAGCGTTTTTCCGACTATTTGTATAGAAAAAGTTATAGAATTCCTAAAAATACATATTTCGAAAATGAAAACATAGTGTAAACCGGACCTTTTAAACTTCCTTCCAAT
>NZ_BOQB01000058.1 GCF_018332475.1 Bacillus sanguinis
GATTAGCAGCAGCAATTTCATTCGGAGCATTATCAGGTTGTTCTTTATTAGGAGAAAAAGCAAACGGCTTTGTACTGTACGGAACAGAAGATCAAGTAACACAAATTGCAGATAAAAATAAAAAAGAAGTGAAAGAGAAAGACTTCTATAAAATGAAAATGACAACATTAGACGGTAAAAAAGTTCTTGTCATGGATAAGAAAACTGGTGAAGAACTCGTGAAGAAAGAGTTACTTAGCAAAGTGGATGCAAAAGACGACACGAAGCCACTTAATACATTACCAGCTGTAACAACAGAACAAGGTATATTATTCGCAAAAGAAAAAGTAGAAAATGCTACACTTGATGGAGCCAAATTAAAATATGAAGGCAACACAATTATCGGTAGTGGCCGTGCATATGCCGACATGTTCGCGGTTGTTGATGATGCAACTTACGGAAATGTACAAGGTGAAGAAAAATCTGTAGGTGTATTAAAATTCGATAAGGATCCAAGTAAAGAATTCCCTGGGAAGAATGGTGTAGAATCATCACAACTTGTAAAAATTAAGAAGTAATAAAAAAGCTTTGCGACATTCGCAAAGCTTTCTTCTATTTATGAGCGATTTTCTCCATATCCGGACTACAAGTATTCGACTGGCATGATTTATTTAAAGAACATGCGGCGCATTTTCCTTTTTTACTTCTCTTTACAAAATGAACTAACGTATATGCTGCATAACCAAAAATGATAGCTCCAATTATAATATTGACCATCATTATACATCTCCTTTTAGAATCCGAGTAAAGATCCAACTTGGTATATAATAAGCGTTAATACATAAGCAACTACGAGTGGATAAACGACTGAGAAAATCGTCCATTTCGCTGATCCAGTTTCACGTTTAATAACAGCTACTGTCGCTAAACACGGAACATATAATAAAATAAAGAACATAAATGCATAAGCTGATAATGCTGTATAATGTGCTCCCATTACATTGCCAAGCACATCTTCTTTCACCGCATAAATAATTGCCATTGTAGAAACGACAACTTCTTTCGCTAAAAATCCTGTTAAAAGGGACGCTGCAGCTTGCCACGTTCCAAAGCCGAGCGGTGCAAATAATGGTGCGATAAATCCACCAATCATCGCTAAATAACTGTCTCCCATATCAACACCAAATCCTGATGGACCTGCATAATTTAATAGCCAAATGACAACAGAACCACCGAAGATGAATGTACCTGCTTTACGAACAAATCCTTTTCCTTTCTCCCACGTGCTTAGCCATAACGTTTTCGCTTGCGGTACGCGGTAAGGCGGTAGTTCAATAACGAAAATAGATTTTTCCGCTTTTAAAATGGTAAGAGACATAATCTTTGTAACGAGTAATGCAAGAACAATACCTGCAACATATAAAGAAAACACAACCGTTGCCTGACTATGAGGGAAGAACACCCCCGCAAATAACGCATAGACAGGTAAACGTGCCGAACAAGACATAAATGGTGTTACAAGAACTGTAAGTAAACGTTCTTTTTCTTGTTCAATCGTTCTCGCTGCCATAATACCTGGAACATTACATCCAAAACCGATAATCATCGGAATAAACGCTTTTCCGTTTAAACCGAAAAACTCCATAATTCTATCCATAACAACTGCAATTCGTGCCATATATCCTGAGTCTTCTAATAATGAAATGAAAAAGAATAGTGCAAAGATTTGTGGAACGAATACTAATACAGCACCAACACCGGCAATAATACCTTCTGTAACGAGTGCTTGAATAAAATCAGAAGCTCCGACACTTGTAAGTCCAGCTGTCACCCAATCCGTAAGCTGTCCACCAAAAAACTCATCTAACATATCCGATAAAGGTGTCCCAATCCACGTAAACGTAACCTGAAAAATAAAAAACATAACTGCTAAAAAGATTGGAAGTCCTAAAACTTTATGTGTAATTAACCTATCAATTTTTTCCGAAAAAGGAATTTTTCCTTCTTTCTCTTGCTGCATAACATTTGTTTTTAACTTTTCAATATACGCTTCACGATTTTTGTAAATATGCTCTTCCAACGTACAATCAATTTTTCCTTCTAAGCGAGATCGAATAGCTACAAGTTCCTTATAAATTGGTAATGCTTTCATTTCATTTTCTACTACTTCGTTATTGCTTAAAAATTGAAGAGCTAACCATCTCGGATGCTCGTAATTCGCTTTCTCTAAAAGAGAAATTACCTCTCCAATTCCTTCATCCATTTGTACACCATATGAAATAATGAACGGGGTTTTCTCGTTTTTGTCATTTTCTTTAAGAGTCGCAAGTAGTTCTTCACAACCTTTCCCACTTCTTGCAACGACAGGAACGACTGTTACACCTAATAGTTCTGATAACCGCTTTACATCAACGACAATGCCTCTTTGCTTCGCCACATCAACCATATTTAAACCAATTGAAATTGGCTTACCAAATTCAAGTAACTGCAACGTTAAATGCATATTTCGTTCAAATTGCGAAGAATCCACAATATTTAACATATGTTGAAATTCTTCTGTTAGTAGAAAGTTTGTTACAACACCTTCATCACGCGAAACTGGATTTAAATCATACACACCTGGTAAATCAATTAATGTTCCTTGTCTATCTTTTAATTTACCAACCTTCTTTTCTACTGTTACACCGCTCCAGTTTCCTACGTATTCATAAGAACCAGTAAGTGCATTAAATAATGATGTCTTCCCTGTATTCGGATTCCCTAGCAAAGCTACCTTATTCACGCTAATTCCACCCTTATCATTTTCGCGTCACAATGACGAATACTAATTAACTGTCCACGACACTCCAATGTACAAGGACCTTTGAACATCGCTTTCTGCTTCATACGAATTTCGCTTCCTTCAGAAAGACCAAAAGCAGCTAGCCTTCTCTTTAATAAATAATCTAAAGACTGCATACTTTTTACTAACACTTTCTCACCGATTTTAATATCTACTAAGCTCATAACCTTCCCCCTCCGAAGAGAATGATAATTATTTTCAAAAGAATTATAGCACACTCTATTTCTTGAGCACTATACCCTTTGACTTCATATTTATTAACATTTCTCTACAATTTTATTTCAATTATTGTCATAATGGATTCGTTTGCCATTCTCATCCATTTCGCTTACAATAAACAATAGCAAATAAAGAATCTCGTTATCACTGGGGGAGCCATGCCGCTGAGAGGGAACACTTCGTTCCGACCCTTCGAACCTGTTAGTTAATGCTAACGCAGGGATTGTGCAAACGTCCGAAATACATACCTCTTTTTTTATTTACGTATTTCGTATCCTCCTATGATAATGTTCTTTTTTGTACAACTTGGATTTAGGGGGAGACAACATGCGTAACACCAATTTACAAGCGATGATCGAATCTGCTATTCTTGCAGCCTTCGCCTTGGTCATCGACATTTTACCATTATCAATTAAACTTCCAACAGGCGGATCTATCTCATTTGCTATGATTCCTATTTTTATTATTGCTTACCGCTGGGGCTTCAAGATGGCTTTCTTAGGAGGCTTAATTTGGGGATTATTACAAATTGTCGTAGGCGATGCCATTATCGTCACACCAATTCAAGTACTAATTGAATACTTTGTCGCTTTCGCATTCATTGGATTTGCTGGTTTATTCTATCGTCCAATTCAAAAAGCACTTTTAGCTTCCAATGAAAATAACGAAGGAAAGAAAGTTATTGGTTATATTATTGTTGCTACATTTATTGGTAGCTTTGCTCGCTACTTCTGTCACTTTATTGCCGGCATTATTTTCTGGGGACAATATGCGCCAAAAGGGCAATCAGCTGTTCTATATTCATTAATCGTAAACGGTAGCGTAATGATTGGTTCCTACATTCTATGTACCGTTTTACTTATCTTTTTATTTATTACTTCACCACGCTTATTCAAGAGCATCCATGCTTATCAACTAAATTCGAACAAAAAGGGCGCTTAATAAGCGCTCTTTTTTTCATATCGTAATATCAATTAAAAATACAATAAATGCACAAAGAAAAATAAATACTACCATACCTAGTAAATTGCTATTCACGGCTAATCTACTCCTTACATAACCTCATTGTCTAACCAGATTATATCGTTTAAAAATAAAGATTAGGTAAAGATAATATGAAAATAAATTAAAAAAGCGTAGCATGCATCATCTACGCTTTTTTCGGCAAGTAAAAGTAAAATAACACACCATCTTCTGTATTCTTTACTCCATATTCAGCATCATGCAGTTCTAAAATATTCTTCGAAATCGCAAGCCCAAGCCCCGTTCCACCTTGTGAACGCTGACGAGCTGCATCCACGCGATAAAAACGATCCCAAACTTTATCTAATTGTTCTTCTTCAATGTGAGTACCTTTATTTTCAACACATACTTTTATACGATCTTTATCATCTATTGTAGAAATAATAATATCTTCTTTATTTGGTGTATAACGTATGGCATTCGTAATGAAATTTACGATGACTTGTTCAATCCGGCCTTGATTTGCCATCACTTCAAATGGACCTATATTTTTATGAACACGAAGTTCTTTTTTCCCTATTTCTACAGAAAGGTATTCACATATATCTTCAATTACTGAATCAATATAAAATAAATCCTTTTTCATTTTATATGTACCTGACTCAAATTTAGCTAACTCAAGCATATCCAAAATTAACGTATCCATTTTATCTACTTCTCGTTCCATCGCTTGAAAATAGTACTCTTTTTTATGCTCAGCTACCCCGTCTTTTAAAATAGAAATACAGCTTTTCATAATACTCAGCGGTGTTTTTAATTCATGCGAAACACCAGAAATGAATTCTTTCCGCGTATTTTCTAACTTTCTTTCCTTTTCAATATCTTGTTCTAGCTGTCCAATATGCGAATGGAGCTTATTAGATAATACATTAATATTTTTCGATAAATCACCAATTTCATCTTTTGAAGTAATCGGTATTTGTTCTGTGAAATCTAAATGCGCTATTTTCTTCGTTGTATCATTTATTCGTAATAACGGTTTTGCAATTTGTTTTGAATAATAGAACGATGCTAGAAAAATAAGAACGACTACAAATGCAATGATGTATATATAATAGTCTTGCACCATTTGTACAGCCTCATCTACAGGCTGTAAAGAAGCCATCGCATAAATATATGTTACCGATCCGTCTTTTTCTTTTATTGGTTTGATTAATAATTTATATTTAATATCATTTTTTTCATAGTCCATTGTTTGTATTGCATATTGTATTTGCTTGCTCTCTTTTAATACTAAATCTGTTTGAAATTCTTTTATGTTATCTAAGAAGATGCTATTTTTATAAATTGGATTTACAAGACCTTTTACATCAGGAAATTGGACTTTCGTAACACGCCCTCTTATGTAAACATCTGGTTCTTGGGCAGCTGGCTCCTGAACGACCGGCTGCTTTTCCTTACCAACTTGTTCTTCAGCTACTTTCTTTTTTTCCTGATCTAATTTACTCATTTTCTCCTTAAATGCTTTTTCTAACGGTTTATTCGATCCGCTTAAAGTCTGCTTAGATAACGAGAAAGAGAATGGAATAAAACTATCTTCTTTTTTCATTCCAGAAAAATAAATTTCTTGTCCTAAAATCTGTTCTGATGATTTATTATCAATCTCCTCAATATTGACGAGATTATATAAGGAAATTTTGAATATTTGATGTCCAAAACTCTTCTGTTGCCTACGATCTATCGTTACCTCAAAATAAAAATCATCTGCATGCTTTAAATTCCCGTTCTGATCTAATGTCGTAATCCACGTATTATTTTCTCTTAAAAAGTCTTGCTCCAGCTTTTGAATTCCTTCTGCACTTCCTGCATAGTTCAAATAATTCTTTTCGAAGGAATTTAAATTCACTTTAATATCTTCCACTTTTCGATTCGCATAATATTGTTTAAAAAATATCGTTTGTCCAATAAATATCGTCCCTAAAATTAACATACATAATGCTGTTGTGAGGGTAAATAATTTTAGTACAATCCCTTTTCTCATACATTCCCCTCAAATTTATAACCTGTTCGTACTACAGTTGTAATGTACTTTGCTTTCTCTCCTAATTTATTTCTTAAATTACGAATATGGCTATTAACCGTTCGATCATCACCAGCAAATTCATATCCCCAAATTCTTGAAATGAGTTGCTCTCGTGTTAAAACAATCCCTTGATTTTTCATAAAATACGCTAATATTTCAAATTCTGTATGTGTTAAATTAATGTCTATTTTATCTACTGTAACAGTACGCGATGGAAAATGGACATGGATACCATGAATCGATAATGTATCATCTTCATTCTCTAAAAGTTGCTTTGTTACTTTTCTACTTTCTAGCAATCTTTTCGCTCTTGCTAATAAAATGGGAGGACTGTATGGCTTTGTCACATAGTCATCTGCTCCAAGTTCAAATCCAAGTAACGTATCATCTTCATCTACACGTGCCGTTAGCATAATAATTGGAACCTCGGATGTTTTACGGATTCTTCGGCAAACGGACCACCCATCAAGTTCCGGCAACATAATATCAAGAATAACTAAATCAAGCTCTTCTTCCTCAAATACAACTAAAGCTTCCTTCCCATCTCTTGCTTCAAACACTACATATTGCTCACTCAAAAAATAATCTTTTAATATTTCACGTAATATATCTTCATCTTCAACAATTAAAATGTTTTTTGACATAACTTATGTATCCCCCTCCCGCTTTTAGAAACTACAATTTCATTTTGAATAACTAGCAGTTAACTTCGCCTCGATAATATATCTATCTGGCGCATCCCCTATATAATCAAACGGATAGCAAGTCGTCAGTGTTAGTATCGGTTCTTCTTTTTTTATAATAACAGTCCGATCATCCGCATGGGTAATCCATGTCTTTTGAATTTCATATGTGTACGTTTTATTATCATACTCTAAAATAAGAGTGTCTTTTTCTTTTAACTCTCCTAAATCTGTAAATACAGTATCCCGGTGCCCACTTAGTACAGTATGTCCCCCTCCAGATGGCGTTGTCGTTAAATCACTAACGAACATTCCAACCCCTTTCTTCAACGTTGCATCATCAGCTCCCCAATATATAGAAAACTTCTTTTTTATTTTCGGTATATTTAACATTGCTACCTTTTCTCCTTCTTTATGCTCTGTTTGAGAAGAAGGTACTTGAGAAGTTACAGCTGTTTCATGAGAAAGTTGATCATGTTGTATATTGTTAAGACTCTTTAATTCTTCTTCTGTTAATTCTTGCGCAGAGCTTTTTCCTTTATACCATTCCATAGCATAATATGATCCCATAAATAGCCCGATGGCCATCAATATAATTCCGATATAATTGAGTACCTTCATATTTCATCCCTCCATGCCAAAAATGGTAGGAATAACCTACCATTTTTAATATATGAAATTATTCCATTCTTTATAGGGAAATATTTTAATTACGCCTTAACTTTATTACGGCGATTCAAACCAAATAACGTCCCTATCCCTACAAGGCACGCGCTTAGTGCCATCATTGCTACATTATTAGATGCTGTATTTGGTAATTTTTCACCTTGTACAACTGGCTTTGCTACTTCTTTTTTTACTGCATCATTTTTTTGTTGTACTTGTGCTGCTTCTTTTTTTGCCATATCATTTTTTAACTGTTCTTGTGCTATTCTCTTTTTCTCTTGTGCTATTCTCTTTTTCTCTTCTTCACTCTTTTTCTCAGCTTTTATTGCTTCCTCTTTTTTAGCTTTATCATTTTTTTCTTGTACTTGTGCCGCTTGCTTTTTCTCTACTTCACTTTTTTGCTGTTCCTTAATTGCTTCTTCTTTTTTCGCTTTATCTTGTTGCACTTGCGCCTGTTCTTCCTTCGTTACTGTTCCAGTATCCGCACTTGCTACTGAAGAATATCCCACTGTTAAAAGTGCCATTGCACAAATTGGTAATAGTTTCTTTTTCATTTTTAATTCTCTCCTTATACTTTATTCACATTACTTCGCATCGGATGTATCACTAGAATAAACAAGAGATATAAAGATAAAATGCAGATGAAATATATTTCATTTAAAGATTTCATTGGAGAAAAATAAAAAAACATCGCAATATATACGATGTTTTTTTTGGGTGTGTGTCTCAATTATTTACATGTTACTTTCGCGTGATTTAGAAGTAGAACGGGCCGGAGCGATAACTAATTGTCTCGGCTCAGTTTTCTTTAAGTGATTTTTGACGTTACACTTACGACGTTGAACAACCCACGCTTTAATAGGGTTTGTCAAAATAATCTTTTGCTCTTCGTTAGGGGCCTCTTCTTCAAACCTACAACTTTCGCTCCATTTATTCCATTTCATTGTAAATGTAGAAGAAGAACGATCGTCTTCTCGATCAAACAAGTGCAAAAAATCCATTTCGCCAGCTAGCATTACGGTGTTGCTAGTTGCTAAAAAAGAAAAGGTCGTCCAACGTTTCTCCATGCCCTCCTACTCCTTTTTCACATATAGAGTGCCTAAAACTTAATTTACCTAAAATATGCTTGCCTTTTACCTTACACCTATAGTTTATCCAAAACACTACTATGCAACTATCGATTTGCCTTACAACTACCTTACATTTTTGTAAGAAACAAAAAACCTTCACTCTCTATACGTGAAGGTTTCTCATTTCTCATCTATATGATCTTTCATATGATCGACTCCAGCTTCTTGCAGCTGTGACATCATACCGTGGGAGATTGCACCTAATACTAAAGTCATTCCAATTAGTGAAATTCGAATCGCTGGTACATCAATTATGTAAGCCAAACTACCAAGAACAATTGTTAAAAGTAATGCTTTTATAAATGTTGCACTTGTATACTCTTTCTTTCTCATCATAATCACCCTTCATGGAAGCGTTTTCTTTATATAATCAGTATATCATATCATCTGACTATTTTGTGGGGATTTCTGTAAAAAACTTATATCCTCTTTGACTTTTTCCTTTCTATCCTTTACAGTCGAAATGTTCACAAGTTTTACACTGTAGGAGGACTCCAATGAATATTGAAATAAAAGACACTTTAATTTCTGAAGAACAATTACAAGAAAAAGTAAAAGAACTAGCACTTCAAATCGAACGTGACTTTGAAGGAGAAGAAATCGTAGTAATCGCTGTATTAAAAGGATCTTTCGTATTCGCTGCTGATTTAATTCGTCACATTAAAAACGATGTAACAATTGACTTTATTTCTGCATCTAGCTACGGAAATCAAACAGAAACAACTGGAAAAGTAAAACTATTAAAAGATATCGATGTAAACATTACTGGAAAAAACGTAATTGTCGTAGAAGACATTATCGATTCTGGTTTAACACTTCACTTCTTAAAAGATCACTTCTTTATGCATAAACCAAAGGCACTCAAATTCTGTACGTTACTTGATAAACCTGAGCGTCGTAAAGTGGACTTAAAAGCTGAATATGTTGGCTTCCAAATTCCAGATGAATTTATTGTTGGCTACGGTATCGACTGCGCAGAAAAATATCGTAACTTACCATTTATCGCTTCAGTTGTAACTGAATAATATAATAGAATAAACTTCCATCAATTACTGGTGGGAGTTTATTTTCTATCACGATTCATAAAAGACAAAGGGAGAGAAAAAAATGACAAAGACAAAATTTGAAAAAGTGCTCCTCATCGTAAATCCAAAAGCAGGGCAAGGCGATTTACATACGAACTTAACGAAAATTGTACCACCTCTTGCGGCAGCTTTTCCTGACTTACATATCCTTCATACGAAAAAGCAAGGTGATGCAACAAAATATTGCCAAGAGTTTGCTAGTAAAGTAGATTTAATTATCGTCTTTGGTGGTGACGGCACTGTATTTGAATGCACAAATGGCTTAGCACCTCTTGAAACTAGACCTACACTTGCAATCATTCCAGGTGGAACTTGCAATGACTTCTCTCGCACACTAGGCGTTCCGCAAAACATTGCAGAAGCAGCAAAACTTATCACAAAGGAACACGTAAAACCAGTTGACGTTGCAAAAGCAAATGGACAACATTTCTTAAACTTCTGGGGCATTGGACTTGTCTCTGAAGTATCAAATAATATTGATGCAGAAGAAAAAGCAAAGCTTGGTAAAATTGGTTACTACTTAAGCACCATTCGAACTGTCAAAAATGCTGAAACATTCCCAGTAAAAATCACATACGACGGACAAGTATATGAAGACGAGGCTGTCCTTGTTATGGTTGGAAATGGTGAATATCTTGGCGGTATCCCGTCCTTTATTCCGAACGTAAAATGTGATGACGGAACACTTGATATTTTCGTAGTCAAATCAACAGGGATTCAAGCATTTAAAGATTATATCGGAAAGAAACTATTTGAAGACTCAAATGAAAATGACATCTTCCACGTAAAGGCAAAATCCATTCATATTGAAACAGAGGAAGAAAAAGAAGTAGATACCGATGGAGAAAGCTCGCTTCATACACCTTGTCATATTGAACTATTACAAGGACACTTTACGATGATTTATAATCCAGCGGTTGTGTAATACAAAAAGACGAGCTAAAATGTTAGCTCGTCTTTTTCTTAGAAAGGTTTTAGTTTACTCTTTCATTTTTAATATGAGTTTTCGTAATCAAACTCCGCCCAATTTTTCCAGTGCGTATTAGCATTCTTATTTACAATAACAGTTGGATCTTTCTTCTCTATGGCAGCGGCTACTGATTGGAAGAATTCATTTTCACTTACTTTCTCGTCTTCAACATGTTGCCATTCTTCCGTTTCATACGCTACTTCCCAGTCGCCTTCTATGCAGAATTCTTCTAAAATCTCTTCTTTACTCCACCATAATAATGTTCTAGCTTCATCATGAGTAGCAAGCATACGCATGAAATATGTTGGATAAGATTCTGTTGTTTGTACTTCTATCCCATTTCCCACATAATCTTCCTTTGTAAATTGATACTCAAAATGATGATTACGAATTTTCACACTGCCATTATAAATATTTGGCATAAATTCACCTTCATCATCAAACAACTCATACTCCCCATCATTTAATTGCAAAATACCATCATCACCAATTGAATGATTTATTCTATCACCGTATACTTGAATATCATTACATACACCTAATGATCCTACACCGACAACCTGAAATACCATTAACCAATCCTTATTCTCTTTAAAGAAAAGAGAGAATCTCACTTGTGAAATATCCATATAGTCATTATCGAAAGCAACAAATTCATAGTTACTTTGTTTTTTATCTAATATATTTAAAATATCTTTTTTCATATGTATCACCTTTTCCTCAATATAAACAAAATAGTTTTTTCAATTTCACTAGAGTATACCATGGACATACTTGCCTTTCATTTTCTAATAATATTACTAAAAAACAGTAGAATGTCTGGTTTGCATGCCCTAATTATTTTTAGGTACAATGAAGGAAAGAAGCACCTTAATATAAGGGAGAGGACAAACTTTGTGCAACCAACAGTTAGTTAATTTACGCATTGATTTTGCATTTAAACAATTGTTTGGTACGAATGGTAGTGAAGATATTCTCATTGCCTTTTTAAACGCAATGTTACAAAAGTCTTTAGCGTCACCTATTGCTTCTCTACAAATAGAAGATCCACATTTACACAGAGAACATGAAGAAGATAAGTTATCTATTTTAGACATTTCAGCTACATTAGACACAGGAACAAAAGTCAATGTAGAAATACAACTCAATAATAATCACGATATGATGAAACGCAGCTTATATTATTGGGGAAGATTATACACATCTCAACTACAAAAAGGCATGCCCTACAGCGCACTTCATAAAACCATCACCATAAATTTATTAAACTTCTTAATGTTTTCCGAACAAAAATCCTTCCATACAACGAGCATATTATGGAATACTCAACAACAAAAACTATTAAGTGATGACATAGAAATTCACATTGTAGAAATTCCAAAGGTAACAATGCAATGGCATGAAGAGGAAGTCAATCCATGGAAAGATCCAGTTGCTAGATGGCTCTTATTACTTACCGCAAATGAGGATGAACACTTAACTAAAACATTGGAGGACATTGCTATGAACCAAGACCCTATTTTACAAAAAGCAATAAACAAGTGGGAACGTATGAGTCAAGATTCCTCTTTCCGACAAGCCTATGACGCAAGGGAGAAAGTTTTGATGGATGAAGCCGCAAAATTCGCCCATGCAGAAAAAGAAGGCATGAAAAGAGGCATGGAAAGAGGTATGAAAAAAGGTATTGAGCAGGAGAAAACACAAATGATTAAAAATATGCACGCGCTTGGTTTACCGCTTGAAACGATTGTTAAAGCAAGTAAATTGAGTGTACATGACGTTGAACGAATTTTAGGACATAAATAATAATAGACGAGAGAAAGAGAACATAATTTTCACTATGTTCTCTTTCTCTCTTTTTTATTTACTAACAATCCCAAAATAAGCACGAACCGTCAACAAATAATAACCAATATAAATAACGCTATACACGCCGATGCTAATTAACAACGGAACTGTAATTTCATACGGAAGTACTGTCGCTAATCCTGTTAATGCAAATACAGTGTGTAATATACCAACTACTAAAGGAATGAAGAAAATAAATCTCATTTGTTTTGCGATTGCTTTTTTCATTTCTTTTTTCGTGACACCAAGTTTTCGAAGAACGATGTAACGCTCACGATCTGCATGTGCTTCTGTTAATTGTTTGAAGTAAATGATAGACCCTGTTGCGAGTAAAAATACAAGTCCTAAGAATATACCACTAAACATCATTAATCCTGATTTTTCAATACCATCACGGAATATCGTGTAAAAATCACCAAACTGTCTTTTTCCTTCTGCATCTTCTTCTGGTATTAATTTCTTTAGTTTTTCTGTTAATACTTTACTATTTCTATCCTCTTTCACATCAATATTTTTCACAGTATGAGCTCCAATTGTCTTCTTCGCTTGCTCATACACTTCATCTGGAACGACAACTAAAAGTTCATATAAGTTTGTAATGTTTTTTGCTTGTACATCTTTCATTTGTACTGGTGCTACTCCTCCAATTGGGAATATAGCTTTTCCGTTTTTATATACACCACTCTCCAAATTTCCTTCACTATACATGCCATCAAATGCATACGCTTCATTCTTCTTTAAATTTATAGTTTCCTCATTTAAATATTTTACGATTGTATTAAACGATGATTGTGCGATAAGTTCTGTTGTTCTTGATTGTAATGAAGTACCATCACCGTATTCTCCTACTACTTTTACCGTCTCTACTTCATATTGATGAATGACTTCATTCTTTCCTTCTTTTAAAATCTCATTAACTCTACGATCCAATTCCATGTCTTTCTTTTCATATGAATAACTAACTGGATGATATTTCTTCGCCTGTATATATGTGTTGTAATACATCGTAACAGACGTTCCAACCGCTGTTAACGTTACTGCACTTAATACTGCAATTGTTGCTAACGATTTTGCATTTCCTTTAATGCGGTATAGTAATTGAGATGTCGTCACCATTTTCATTCCGTTATAAAATGAAGATTTTTTATTTCGCACTCTTTTTAATGCAAAAACAGTAAAGAACTTAAATAATAAATACGTTCCAAGTACTGTTGCTAATAAAATGTAAAGTGCAAGTGGCATAAATTTCTCACTGTTCGAATTTTTAATAGCCGTTACTGATAAGAAATAACCTGATCCAATTAATAATAAAGAAATGATAGCCATTATTTTAGAATCTTTCGGCATGACTTCGCCTTCGTTATCTGCACGGAATAACTCGATTAACTTAAATTGATAAATAACCCGATATCCTTTAAATGATGTATATAAAATAATGAAACAAAAAATAACTGCTGTATCTATAATCGCTCCAATCGGTACTTCAAAATGAACATTTACATGTAGCTCTAACATATTTACAAGTAGCTTTAGGAATCCTTTTGAAAGTAAACTACCAATTACAATTCCGATTGCTAACGATAATAAACCCATTAACATATTTTCATAAAAAAGCATTTTACCAATTTCTTTTTTTCGAATACCTAATAAAGAATAAAGGCCTATTTCCTTCTTACGCTTTCGTGTAAAGAAGCCATTCGAATATATAATAAATATCGCAACGAAAATAATGAGCATAACACTCGCGAGCTGGAATCCTCGTCCGATGTTATCTCCAGCTTCACTTATTTGAGAATTGTATTGCAACGCCTTAAACGTAAAATAAATGACGATGCTAAAAATCATAGAGGCAAAGTATATAAAATAATCTTTAAAATTTCGTTTTATATTACGAAGTGCAATGCTAGATAAGCCCATTTGTCGCACCTCCAGATATGGAAGACATCATATCAATAATTTGCTGGAAGAACTGTTTTCGTGTCATCCCTTTACGATGTAATTCTTTATATAACTTTCCATCTTTAATAAATACAACACGTTTACAATAACTTGCTGCAAATGCATCATGCGTTACCATTAAAATCGTTACAAGATCTTTTTCATTTAATGTCTTCATACTTTCTAATAAGTCTGTCGCTGACTTTGAATCAAGCGCACCAGTTGGCTCATCTCCAAAAATCATACTTGGATTGGTTACAATCGCTCTTGATGCTGCGCAGCGTTGTTTTTGTCCACCTGACGCTTCATACGGATACTGATTTAAAATATGATCTATTCCAAACTTCTTCGCAATCGTCTCGACGCGAGATTCTACTTCTTTCGCCTTCACCTTTGATAAAGCAAGTGGCAATGCAATATTTTCCCTTACTGTTAACGTATCTAATAAGTTATAATCTTGAAAAATGAATCCTAAATGATTACGGCGAAAGAGTGCCAATTCATCATCATTCATCTTCACAATATCTTTTCTATCAATTAAAATCTCACCTTTTGAAGCCGTATCAATAGTAGAAAGGACATTCAAAAGTGTCGTCTTACCAGAACCAGATGGTCCCATAATACCGACAAACTCTCCTTCTTTCACCTGCAAATGAATATCTTTCAACGCTTCAAATGTATTCCCGCCTGTATTATATATTTTCGAAATCCCTTTCGCTTCTAACATTGTTTTCATCTATCTGTACCTCCTGTTATAATTCTTGATGTTCTTTTTAAGCAACAGAACTCAGTATAGATATATTTTCTTAACAAATAGTGATGGGGTTTCTTAATATTTTCTTAAAAAGAAATTCCATAATCAAAAAAGCCTGCAGTTGTTACACTGCAGGCTTTCAAATATTTAATAGATGGATTAAGCTAAGCATCTTCATTATAGCTTTTTACCTTCTTTAAAATATTACATTACATTTCGAACAAAAAGGAGCAGAATTACCTTTTCTAATTTTCGCATCACATTTTGGACAATATACGTATCGCTCTTCTATCTTTTGTCGTTCTATCATATGTAAAGATACTACCCTCATACTACACATAATCCAAATTAATATAAGGCTAACAATGAGTAGCGTACCTCTCACTCCTCCCCTTTAGATTTTACCATAAAATAACAAACCCGATTCTCTCATCAAGAATCGGGTTTATATTTACAATCCTAACTTTGCCTTCGCACCGTCAGGAATTTTATCTATCGTTACTTGCACTTTATCATGTAGAACCTTTCCTCTTGTAAGCACATGCCAATACGAACCTTTTTGTAATTCACCTACTCCATCAATCGTTACTTCTTTTTCCTTTCCATCCATATCGTAAGCTTTCACCGTATATTCACGGCCTTTATTTCCACCTAATTCTTTTCCATCATTATCAATAATTGCGTAATAATTCTCTATATCAAGAAATGGGTTCATCTGATCTAATAGCTTACTCCCACTTAATAAATATGCTGCCCCTGCGATAATAACAAGCATTGCTCCAAAAATAAATCTTTTCATCTATATTCCGCCTTTCATTATGTTTTCTTTAAGATGTTTCTAAGTATAGAGCGTATTTCTTAATAAAAACTCGTACGGTTTCTTAACATTTTCTTAAACTAAAAGTGAAATATTAATTAATAAGATCAAAAAAAAGAACTCTTCACGCTACAATTGACAAAATTACACCTTTAGTGTAATTTTACACTATAAATAAAAAGGAGCTGCATTATGAATAAACAAGAATTTATTGAACTCGTTAATTCAAAATTAAAACTTATCCGTGTTGAAAATGATTTATCACAAGATAAAATGTCAGAAATTATTGGTTTATCAAAGAAAACATTAGTCGAAATAGAAAAAGGAAGACGCACACTAACATGGTCAGGTGCAGTTTGTGTTGTAACACTCTTTGAACAGAGCGATACAGTCCAGATGACATTTGGTGATGATGTAAATGAAATTATAAAAACAATCGCTTTTACACATTACAATACGAACTTCCCGAAGACGTTAGGGGGAAAAGTGTGGTGGCGACAAATAAAAGAATTAAACGGTTATCAAATACAACAAAATATTTTATCTCAACATTATAGAATTTTAGATAAAGAAGACCGTAGAATATGCCATTCATTCGAACTAGATGAAATTGAACAGCGATTTATGGAAATGGCAAAAACATCTCAGTAAAGTGAAATTTTAATCAGTGTTTTTTTGCTGCCCATAAATCGCAGTATAAAATAAATTACGGAGTGTAATTCAAATGAAAAAACAGAGGAATATTACCATTTTAAACACGATAATCATTAGCACGTTAGTATTCAATTTATTTATTTTCACATCAAGAATGAGCTTTTTACCTTGGTATATTGAAGATGGATGGGGCTATTTAGGATTATTATTTACATCCTTTATTTTCTTACTTTGCTTCCTTCAATCTTCGAAGCTTCATAAAAATGGAAACTTAACTACACTACAAAAGTTTATTCCACTTGCTTCTGCCATACTTTCAATCTTCGTTCTTATCACTCCATCAAGTGATTTTATGACTGTATTAGCTAATCTAATCAACACAACCATATTAACAATTTATATAACTGTATTTCAGACAACACCTAATGTAAGCAATAAGGAACTATTACATTAAAAGGGAGAGTTATTTTACAAAATAACTCTCCCTTTTATATGCTCTCAATAAAACCTATCTTCTATTTACTTACTCATCACCGTACTTCTTCTTTGCTTGTACAAATATGCTCCACCCAGAGCAACAAAAACAAACCCGCCAAAATACACGCCATACTCTATTGCAATCGCTACAATTCTGTTAATATGTTGTCCAAATATAGAACCAAGCACAAAGTAAACGAGTGTCCAAACAAATCCTGTCGTATAGGAATACAAAGCATACATCTTAAATGACATGTTATTCATTCCAACTAAATACGGTACGATATGTCTTACAACTGGTATGAAGTAACTTGTAACTAATGCATAATGACCATACTTCTCTACCATTTGTTGAGATTTCAAAAGATATTTCGCCTTTTTCTTTTTCATTAGCTTATCAAGTACTTTCGTACCAAATATTTTTCCTAATATATAGCCTACAGATAGCCCAGATACAACGCCTAAATAGGTTAATAAAAATGCAGGAATGACACTTAATATCCCTAGTGAAGAGACAAAACCACCGCTCATTACGATCATTTCATCTGGAATTGGCATACCGATAATACCTAACCATAAACAGAAAAATAGTGCCCAATAACCGTACTGTTCAATATAAGATAATAATTCATGCAATTCCATTATGCATACGCTCTCCTTAGCTCTTTTTTACAGCTAAAGACGTAAGCTGGTGGGAAATTGAGCCACACTTTTTCGAGCGTAATTTCAGGAAAGAAATGCTGTATAAATCCTTTTTTCACTAGTGAATATTGAAATGTAATAAATTCACCGTTCTCATGTATCGCTTCCATTACATTGTTTAAAATACGCTTTGAAACTTCTTCTGGTAAAGAAGTAAAAGGTAATCCCGATAAGACGTAATCAACGCGTTCTATATTGAATTCTTCCATATACTTCTTTATATTTTCAGCTGAACCGTGTACAACAATGACGTTCTGCTCATTCTTAAACTTTCTCGTTAACTCTTTGCAAAACACTTCATTAATTTCAATAAGAAGAAATATTGTCTCCTTTTTCTTTCTCTTCATAATTTCTCTCGTGAAAACCCCTGTACCAGGTCCTAGCTCTACGATACATTTCGCTCTATTAAAATCAATTACATCTACCATTTTCTTTGCTAATATTTTTGAACTTGGCGCAATTGCACCAGTATGTTTCGGATGTTTAATAAATTCATGTAAGAATGTTATGAGTTGCATGTAACCCTCTCCCCATTCGTTCAATAGTTTTAACTTGTTTCTAAGTATAACTATCGTTTCTTAACAAAAATTGAGGAGATTTCTTAAGATTTTATGAAGAATGAAACATTTCGTATTCCATATATAAATACCTCTTTTATATTTATTAATTTGGTATAATGGATATAAAAAGAAATTTTATGGAAGGTACTATCACTACGTCTATTTTCATACAACATCTGCGGAAATGAATCTGTAAATCGTCTTCCATACCTATCCAATATATGTAATTATTTTTATGTAAATAAAAATTCAAATAACAAGAAATTTATATCCTATAGGAATGAATGTAGATCTAAGTATGAATATGTAGTATTTCAAAACTATTTAAAAGGAGAAAATAATGAATAATTCCATCGACCTACAGTACTTATGTAATCTTGTACATAGAACGTTTCATGTTCCTGTTCAATTTCTATCTACTGATAAAAAAATTGTATATGAATCTACTTCTCATACGATTGGTAGTCCGTTTTATTCTTCTAAAGAAGAACATCTTAATGAAATTTATCAAGAAAACATTCCTTGTAATTTTCCAATTTTCAAAGGGAATAAGTATCTTGAGAATTTCATTAGCATCCATATAGCAGATCATGAACATATAAAAGGAACGATTATAATCGGCCCGACTACTTATCCAAAAGTATCAGATGAAATGGCTATTAAACTTATGAAGTATTTCAACTGTAATAATAAAATGCAACAAGGAGTAGACTACTATCAATTTCTACCCGAGATAAAAAAAAGTACGTTAATTGATATAAGTATTTGGTTACATTACGTGATTTTCAATGAAAAATTAGATCACGATATTGTTTGGGAGAAAAATAAATTACTAGAAGATGTTTCTTATAAAATTGTAAATCCTGATTTATACATTTCAAAACGTCGCCGGCATGATCCGCAAAATTATGACATATCATTGGAACGCAAATTTTTTTCAGCCATTAAAGAAGGCAATAAAGAAAAAGTCATACAATATGCGTATTCATATCCACAAGAAGATGCAGCAATTTCCTCTACAGGAGATCAACTTAGAAACCAAAAGAATAATGGCATTATCGCCATTACGCTTGCTATTCGATATGCGATAGACGGTAATCTTCCATCACATATTGCTTTTTCACTCGGTACTTTATATATACAAACGATTGAAAAACTAGATAACATGTATTCCGTAAATAGGTTAATTGAAGATGCATTATGTACTTTTGCAGAACGTGTGAAAGAATATCATAATCAAGCATATTCTAATTCCATTACTACGTGCCTCAATCATATTCACAAACATATTTACGATGAAATATCTCTGAATGATCTTGCTAACCTTTTACATATTTCCCCTACTTATTTATCAAAACTATTTAAAAAAGAAGTGGGAATTCCTTTAATTGAATACATCCAGAGAGAACGAGTGGAAGAAGCTAAAAAATTATTAACATTAACGACTTATCCATTATCAGATATTTGTGCCTGGCTTAATTTTAATGATCAAAGTTATTTCACGAGAGTCTTCAAAAAAATCACGAGTATGACTCCTAGACAATATCGTGAAAATCATACTGTCATATAAAAATGCTTGCTTAATAGAAGGTGAGATAGTTGTCATACTAGTTCACCTTCATCACATCGATTTATTCCCCTTAATAAAGTTTTAATCCCATTCAAAAAAGTACAAGAATGACAAATAAGTACTATAAATAAGTGAATGAATTTGATAATTTTTTAGTACTAAGTAAATTCGTCTTCCAATCATACATAATAAAACGAACATAAGGTACTTATGAATTATCAGTAGTAGCTACTTCTATAATGATTAACTTTCCTATATAGAAAATATATTGTTAGGAGAATAGAAAGCATGAGTAGTACAAAAATATCAAAATCGACTGAGATAAAAGAATCGCGAAAAGTATCACCATATGATGATAGAGACAGAATTGAAGATATTTTATTACGCTCTTTCATTTCAGAAAAAGAAATATTGATCACTTATTATAAAAATGGTTATTTCCCTACAAGTTATATGACTGTAATGGAATTAAATCCTTTGAAGCGTTCTTTAATATGCATAGATGCCTTTGACCGAAAACACACTTTTAGTTTCATCGACATAATCGATGCGCGTTAATTATCTCTTCCTTTTATTCGTACTTAAAACGCAAAAAAGCCATTTACCTCATAAAAAATTTGGTAAATGGCTTTTTAATTTTTCACAGCTTCACTTATTATTTCGCACTCACAATCTTATAATAAGAGCGAACTGTTAAGAAGTAATATCCAATATAAATGACACCGTATACTCCGATACTAATTAGGAGTGGGATCATGATTTCATACGGTAATATGTTTCCTAAACCTTTTAGTGCAAACAAGCTGTGCAAAATTCCGATTACTAACGGGATTGCAAAGATAAAGCTTACTTGTTTTGCGATAGCTTTCTTCATCTCTTGCTTCGTTACACCGACTTTATGAAGGACAACGTAACGATCACGGTCAGCACTTGCTTCTGTAAGCTGCTTGAAGTAAATGATTGAACCTGTCGCTAATAGGAATACTAATCCTAAAAATAGTCCGATGAACATCATTAAACCTGTCGTTTCAAGTCCCATTTGGAATCCTGTATAGAAATCATGAAATGGTTTTAAAATTTCTGATTCACCAGCTGGCATAACGCTTGCTAATTTCGCTGTTAACTCTTTACTATTTCGCTCACCTTTTACATCAATATTTTTTACAATGCGCGTTTCGTTTACTTGTTTCGCCTGCTCATATGTTTGATCTGGAACGATTACAAATAGTTCATTTAAGTTTGTAACACTTCTACTATTTACACCCTTAATCTTTAACTCTTTCGATTCATTTCCAACAGGGAATACAGCTGTATTTCCTGTGTAAAGAGGACCAAAATCAAGTGTTTCAATATATAAGCTATCGTATACAAAAGCTTCATTCGCACTTAAATTTACAGGTTCTATATCTAAATGTTTCGCGATTGTATTAAAGTTTGATTGAGAAATAAGCTGGTACTGCTTCGTAACATTATAGTATGTGTTCAGAACTTGATCCGCTCTTTCACCTTTAAATGTTCCTTTCACAGGAATCATTTCAAATTCTGATTCATATGTCACTGGATGATTATTCTTTTCTCCAGCAAGTATTTCATTTACTTTTTTATCTAATGCTTCATCTTTTTTCTCATATGAATAACTATACGGTGCAGCCACTTTTGATTGCGTGAATGTATTGTAATACATCGTAACTGACGTACCAACCGCCGTTAATGTTACTGCACTTAAAATCGCAATTGTCGCAAGTGATTTCGCATTTCCTTTAATGCGATAGAGTAACTGTGATGTCGTTACCATATTCATACCGTTATAAAACGCTGACTTATTATTTCTCGCGCGTTTCAATACAAATACTGTGAAGAACATGAACAACAAATAAGTTCCTGCTACTGTCGCTAATAAAATGTATAATGCAACGACCATAAAGTCTGCATACATAACTGCTTTCATGTACATTAACGCTAAGAAATAACCTGAACCGATTAAGAAAACTGAAATTAATGCCATAATAACAGAGCCCTTCGGCATTGCTTCTCCTTCACGTTCTGCACGGAAAAGTTCAATTAGCTTGAATCGATAAATTAAACGATATCCTTGAAGTGATGTATATAAAATAATCACAAAGAAAATAATTGCTGTATCAACAATTGCAGCCATTGGTACTTCAAAATGTACATTTAATTTTAATCCCATCATGCTTACTAGCAGCTCAAGGAATAGTTTTGAAAGGACACTACCAATCGCAATCCCGATAATTAAAGACATTAATCCCATTAACATATTTTCATAAAAGAGCATTTTACCAATCTGTCTTTTACGAATACCTAATAAAGAATATAACCCAACTTCTTTTTTACGTTTTCTTGTAAAGAAACCGTTCGAATATATAATAAACACCGCTACGAAAATAATAAGCATCACACTGGAAACTTGGAATGCCCCGCTAATTTTTTTAGAAGCTTCCGCTGCTTTTTCCATTTGTGAATTATATTGCAGTGCTTTAAATGTAAAGTAAATAACGATACTAAAAATCATAGATGCAAAATATACAAAGTAGTCTTTAAAGTTCCGCTGTATGTTGCGGAGGGCAATGCTAGATAAGGTCATCAGCCATACCTCCGGAAATAGAAGACATTACGTCAACGACTTGTTGGAAGAACTGTTTACGCGTTAACTCGCCGCGGTGCAATTCTTTATATAACTCACCATCTTTAATGAAAATAACTCGCTTACAGTAACTTGCTGCAAATGCATCGTGCGTTACCATTAAAATTGTAGAGTTATCATACTCATTTAACGACTTCATACTTTCAAGTAAATCTGTTGCTGATTTAGAATCCAGTGCTCCGGTTGGCTCGTCCCCGAAAATCATACTTGGATTTGTAACGATTGCACGTGATGCCGCGCATCTTTGCTTCTGTCCACCAGATACTTGATATGGGAACTGACTTAAAATATGATCGATACCGAACTTTTTCGAGATTTCAAGAACGCGGCGATCAATTTCATTTGCCTTTACTTTCGATAACGCAAGAGGTAACGCAATGTTCTCTTTTACCGTTAACGTATCTAATAAGTTATAATCTTGGAAAATGAAACCTAAATGATCGCGGCGGAATAACGCTAACTTATCATCATTCATTTTCACGATATCTTTTCCATCAATTAAAATTTCACCGTTCGTCGCATTATCAATTGTAGAAAGAACGTTTAGTAAAGTCGTCTTACCAGAACCAGAAGGTCCCATAATTCCAACGAACTCACCTTCTTTTACTTGTAAGTTAATACCTTTTAACGCTGCAAATTTATTACCACCCGTGTCATATACTTTTTCAATATTTTTTGCTTCTAACACTGTTTTCATCTCGACATCCCTCATTTCATCTATTCTCTATTTTCACTATATACATTCTCTACTCTTGCCACTATCGATGTTTCTTACACAAACATGACAGTTATGTAAGGCCGGTGAGCAAAGAAATCAAAATTTAACCTAATGAATCAAAGTACTTTGTTACTATAACATTGGGATATCATGCCATCCATTCATTCTCCTTACAGGAACATTACAATTTTGTAAGGTAAAAAATGCACCTACAAAGTTGTGCACGAAATGTCGGATGGAACTATTTCGTTCCTGCTATTCTATTTAACAAGGAGGTTATGGTTATGGATTCACTTAAAAACATGAATGCGGCAATGCAGTATATTGAAGACAACCTTACACATGAAATTGATTTTAAGGAAGTCGCAAAAATAGCTTACTGCTCCGAGTATCATTTCAAAAGAATGTTTTCTTTCCTAGCTGGCATATCACTATCAGAATATATTCGCTGTAGACGTCTTACTCTCGCTGCTTTTGAACTAAAAAATAGCGGTGCGAAAGTCATTGATGTCGCCATAAAATATGGCTACAATTCACCAGATTCATTCTCTCGTGCGTTTCAAAACTTGCACGGCATAACACCTTCAGAGGCCCGAAATAGTAATCATTCTTTAAAAGCTTATTCACCCATGACCTTCCAATTATCCATTCAAGGAGGACATGAAATGAACTATCGAATTGAAGAAAAAGAACCATTTCAAATTATAGGTATTACAAAACGAGTACCAATCGTTTTTAACGGTGTAAATGAAGAAATCGCTTCTATGTGGAAAAGTTTAAATCCAGAGGCTATTCAAACATTAAAGTCCCTTTCAAACATGGAACCTACTGGAATCATTAGTGCTTCTACTAACTTTTCTGAAGGAAGAATGGAGGAAAAAGGCGAACTCGATCACTACATTGGAGTAGCCACAACGAAAGATTGCCCAGAGCAATTCGCGCAACTTAAAGTTGCAGCTTCAACATGGGCTGTATTTGAAGCTGTCGGTCCATTTCCTGAAACATTACAAAATGTATGGGGACGCATTTATTCCGAATGGTTTCCTTCCTCAAACTATGAACTAGCGGAAGGACCGGAAATATTGTGGAATGAACAGAAAGATATATCTTCTCCAAACTTTAAAAGTGAAATTTGGATACCGGTTTTGAAGAAATAAAAATAAAGCTGCTTTTCCTTTTAAGGAAGGGCAGCTTTGTTTTACATTTTAGTTCTTTTCAATTGTCAATTATATATAGGCCCTTTTTACTTTTTACACTTTTGCCCTATACTGTTTATTAGCTTATCTTTCAACATAATGAAAAGACTTGAAACACATGATACACTATATCTACAATTGTTTTTTTAGGAGGAATATACATATGTACAAAATTTTAATCGTTGAAGACGATCCAAATATTTCATCATTACTACAATCTCACATTCAAAAGTACGGTTACGACGCTGTTGTTACTGAAAACTTTGATGATATTATGAAATCTTTTAACGCAGTGAAACCACATCTTGTTTTACTTGATGTAAACTTACCGAAATTCGATGGATTCTACTGGTGCCGTCAAATTCGTCATGAATCTACTTGCCCTATTATTTTCATTTCAGCACGTGCTGGTGAGATGGAACAAATTATGGCGATTGAAAGCGGTGCGGATGATTATATTACAAAACCGTTCCACTACGACGTTGTAATGGCGAAAATTAAAGGTCAATTACGCCGTATTTACGGTGATTATGCACCAAATATTTCTGAACGTATCGTTGAAGTAGAAGGTTTAAAACTATTCCCTGAGCGCCCAGAAATTCACTTTGGATCTGAGCAAGTCCTTTTAACGAAGAAAGAAGCTATTTTAGCAGAAATGTTATTATCTAAATTCCCTCGTACAGCGAGCCGTGAAGATTTATTAGCTGCCCTTTGGGATGACGAGAGCTTCGTTGAAGAAAACACATTAAACGTAAACATTACGCGTCTTCGTAAAAAGTTCAATGAGCTTGGTATTGAAAATGCTATTGAAACAGTGCGCGGACTTGGGTATCGTTTTAACGCAACTTGGAGTGAATAAGCATGAAGCTATTTTTACGTGATCATTTTGCATTTTTTCTACTGTACGTATTAAACTTCGGTATCATTTTCGTTCTTTATGATGCAGTAGATGGATTTCAAAATAATAAATTTTACTTCGTCGTTTTAAGTTTATATTTATTCATTTGTTTCCTTGCTTACCGTTACGTTCGCAATCGTAGAATGTACCATAGATTAAGTGAACAACCAGAAAAAATGGAAGATGCGTTTATTGAAAGAGCAACTGCTCCGATGCCTCACGGTGTAAATGAACTTGTGCGCACGCAGTATCGTCTCTTCCAAAAAGAACTACAATCGTACGAAGTAAAACAACAAGAACATCAATTATTCATTAATCACTGGGTGCATCAAATGAAGACACCCGTTTCTGTTATGCAGCTTATGGTGCTCGAAATGGAAGATGAGCATTTAATTCCGAAATTCAAAAAAGAATTAGAACGTCTAAACCAAGGGCTTGATATGGCTTTATACATGGCAAGGTTAAATAACTTCCATGAAGACTTCCATGTTGAGACGATTTCATTAAAAGATACGGTAACAAAAAACATTAATGGATTAAAAGAACTATTTATCCGAAACGGAGTCTTCCCTGTTTTAGAAGTTCATTCTGATTTAAAAGTTGCTTCTGATGCGAAATGGCTAAAATTTATCATCTATCAGTTAATGACAAATGCAGTTCGTTACTCTGGTGAGCGCGGAAAGAAAGTATTTTTATCTGCTTACCGAAACGGAAAAGATATTATTTTAGAAGTTCGTGATGAAGGTGTTGGTATTCCGCAAGAAGATATTCGACGAGTATTCGAACCGTTTTACACTGGAAAAAACGGCCGTACATTCGGAGAATCTACTGGTATGGGACTTTATATTGTAAGTAAAATTTGTGATTATTTAGGTCACTCTGTCAAACTTGATTCTGAAGTTGGTAAAGGAACGACGATTAAAATCATCTTCCACAACGCTGCAAATAATCTAGCAGAACATACAGAGAAGGTGACCGAAGCATGATCGTAACATATACAAGCAAAATGTATGAGAACGCACTCTCATACATTTTTTGCAATAAAACTACATATGTACCTTCTAGCGGGAGGTACATATTATGACATTTTGGCAGTTTGCCTTTAAAAATGTAACACGTAATTCCAGAGCTTATTTTGCTTATTTCGTAAGCAGTTCCTTTTCCATTGCTGTTTTCTTTTCGTTTGCTGTTTACTTATTCCATCCGAAATTACAAAACTTTGGCATGGTCTCTGAAATTTCAGGATTAATGATATTTTCAGAAGTAGTAATTGTATTTTTCTCTTTCTTCTTTTTACTATATTCCATTGGCACTTTTTTAAAAGTACGAAAAAAACAATTCGGCATTTTGACCGTTTTAGGAATATCGAGAAAGCAATTACATCGTCTTGTTTTTATGGAAAATATGTTAATCGGTATTTTATCTATCTTTTTCGGTATGCAGTTTGGACTTGTCTTTTCTCAATTTTTCTTATTAGTGACAGCGAAAATTACACACGTCCCAGGCATATACTTATACTTACCTATTAACGCATTTATTTTAACGACCATCGTCTTCCTTAGTCTTTTTATCATTGTATCTACATTGACACCAATGCTCATTCGTACAAAAAAAGCGGTACACCTTTTAAAAACAAATAGTAAAAAACGAAAAGAAAGAAAACCATCCATTCTTATTTCTTTATTTGGTGCGATTTGTTTATTTGGTGGCTATGCGTTAGCTGGAAATCCTAAATATTTCGTATCAGTAAGCCCACAAATAGGTGTTATATATATGCTTTCAAGTATTTTCGTCATTCCAGCGCTCGTTACAATCGGTACATATTTCTTCTTTTCACAAATTAGTTTCTTACTTATTTACATCTTAAAAACAAGAAGAAAATTTTATATGAAACGGATTAATATGCTTTGGATTTCTGATTTAGCAAGCCGCATTCGTGCGAATATTAATATGCTTTTTATTGTAGCAATGCTATCTACTATCGCTTTCACAATGATTACGTTCCTATATGGGTTCGGAAAATTTATTAAGCTAGACGTTAATAGAACTTCTCCTTTCCCAATTTCTTATTTTTCTTATGATGCGAACCCTTTTGTTACAGAGCATTTAAATTGGCTTGAGCAACAATTACAAAAAGAGCATTTTCCTTATGAGAAAATAACAGCTGATATATATGAAACACCGCTAGAAGAAGATAAAGGTATAGCTATTTATAATGACGTATACGCAATTAAGCAAAGTGACTATAACAAACTTGCGAATTCTTTACGAATGAAACAACTATTTATGAATGATAACGAGGCATATGTTTTAACGGGGACGTCTTATATCACTATATTCAATGAATTTGAGCAAAGCTACAAAAGAGATTACATTACACTCTCTAGTACAAATACGAAATTAAAAGTTAAAGGCTATGAACAGATCAATGCAATTCCATCTGATTTTTCATATCAAACGATAGTTTTGCCTGATATTATCGTGAATAACTTCCCCAATACGGTAAAGCACATATCAGCATACAATTACAAAATTCAAAATTGGGAACAGACATATGAAATTGCTGATACTTTTATAGAAAAAGTGCAAAAAGATCGAAATAAAGCCCAGTATGAAGGACCTCTTATTCGATCCTTTGAATCAGCAGGATCGTTATACAGAATAACATCTGGTAGTGCTGCATACTTCCTAATCGGAACATTTTTAGGAGTTATTTTCTTTATCGGTGCAGGTAGTGTTCTTTACTTTAGAATGTATACTGATTTGACGAACGAACAAGAGAAGTATATAACCATCTCTAAAATCGGTGTAACAGGTGCAGAGATGAAACGATCTGCAACCATTCAACTTAGTATTTTATTTTTCGTTCCGTACATTATGGCATCTATTCATACAATGTTCGCAACGAAAATGCTACAAGATGTAATTGGCTTATCTTTGTTCAAAGAAGTTTCAGCCGTTCTTATTATTTTTGGATTCGTTGAAATCGTATTTTTCTTATTCATTCGTTCACTTTATATGCAGAAGTTATCGCAATATACTAATGGTTAACATATTAAAAAAGTTATTACATGAAAAAGGTGGGATCTCATCCCTCCTTTTTCATGCTCATTATATTAGGAGGTTTAGGTGAATGACATTTTGGCAGTTTGCATTTAAAAACGTCTCACGAAACGCCAGAGCTTATTTCGCCTATTTTGTAAGCAGTGCGTTTTCCATTGCTATTTTTTTCTCGTTTGCAGTTTACTTATTTCATCCTAAATTGCATATGACAGACGTAAATTATGCTCTGAACATATTAATGACAATTTCAGAAGTTGTCATTGTATTCTTTTCATTTTTCTTTTTACTATATTCGATTGGTACTTTCTTAAAAGTACGAAAAAGGCAATTTGGGATTTTAACAGTACTTGGCATCTCTCAAAAACAATTAAAACGACTCATATTTATAGAAAACATGCTAATTGGTGTCCTATCTATATTTTTTGGAATTCAATTAGGGCTTGTCTTTTCACAGTTCTTTTTATTAGTTACTGCCAAGATTACACATGTACCTGGTTTATATTTATATTGGCCTACAAGCGCCATTGTTTTAACTATCATCATCTTTCTCGGACTCTTTATTCTCGTATCATCCTTTACCCCGATGCTTATTCGTACGAGAAAAGCTGTACGTCTTTTAAAAGAAGGAACAAAACAAAAAGAAAGAAAAGCATCTGTGCTCATCTCTCTATTTGGGGCGATATGTTTAATATCTGGATATGCGTTAGCCGCAAATCCATTATACTTTCTATCGCTAGGTGATATCATTGGGCTTTTATATGCCATCTCTAGTATATTTGTCATCCCATCGCTTATTGCAGCTGGAACATATTTTTTCTTCTCGCAAATTAGCTTTTTACTCATTCGTATATTAAAGGCACGAAGAACGTTTTATATGAAACGCATTAATATGCTTTGGATTTCTGATTTAGCATCACGTATTCGGACAAATATTAACATGCTCTTTATAGTAGCGATGCTATCAACACTCGCTTTTACAATGATTACATTCCTATATGGTTTTGGGAAGTTCACAAAGTTTAATGAAATAAGGAAAAATCCTTTTCCATTTACTTATTTATCACATACTGAAAACACGTTAGGTGATGAACATTTAAACTGGTTAGTACAAAAATTTAACGAAGAACAATTTACTTATGAAAAATTTAAAACGGATATATACGAAGTATCTTTAGCTGAAGATAACACGCAGCTCTATCATGTAATGAAACAAAGTGACTACAATGTACTCGCTAAAGTATTACAATGGGAACCTCTAACCGTTCATAATAATGAATCTTATATCCTTATGAAAGAAATAGATGATCATTTCATTGGAACATTTTATGATAAAGAAAAAAGAGATAGTCTTACACTTACTCAAAACTCTTTACATTTGAAAGTGAAGGATTATAAAAGTACTAGTCCGTTTCCAAACTGGTTAGTACCGAAGTTACTCATTTTATCTGATGAAAATGTAGAAACCTTATCAACCATTTCCAAACAAATGAGTGTATATAGCTTCAAAGTGCCGAATTGGGAAAAGGCATATAATATCGGTGCGGCATTTATAACAAAAATCAGTAACGATAATGCAGCTATTCAAGCAGAGCATGCACCATTCCATGCGAGTGAAGCAAGTAACTCTCTATACAAAACGAAACTAAATGTAGCTTCATTTTTCTTAATCGGAACTTTCCTTGGTGTTATTTTCTTTATCGGTGCTGGTAGTGTTCTTTACTTCCGTATGTATACTGACTTAACAAACGAGCAAGAAAAATATATAACGGTTACAAAAATCGGCTTAACAGAGTCAGAAATGAAGCGTTCAGCTACCATTCAACTTGCTATTTTATTCTTTGTCCCTTACATTATGGCATCCATCCATACGATGTTCGCAACAAAGATGTTACAAGAAGTTTTAAATCTCTCGTTCTTCGCTGAGATTACAGTCGTACTTATGATTTTTGGAACAGTTGAAATTCTATTTTTCCTTTTAATTCGTTCCTTTTATATGCAAAAATTATCACAACACATTAAGTTTTAAAAGATAGAAAGGTGATTACTATGGAAGAAGTTTTACACATAAAAAACGTCTCAAAGGTGTATGAAGGAAAAGTCCCTCATACTGCTTTAAAAAATATAAATTTACATGTAGATAAAGGAGAATTCGTTGCCATTATGGGGCCATCTGGTAGCGGTAAATCTACATTTTTAAACGTTATTTCTACAATTGATTCGCCTACTTCTGGAGAAGTCGTTATTAACGGCAAAAAGCCACACACATTTCGTAGAGAAAAATTAGCTGTTTTCCGTCGCCAAGAGTTAGGGTTTGTTTTCCAAAACTTTAACTTACTAGATACACTGACAATCGGTGAAAATATCGTACTGCCTTTAACATTAGATAATGTTCCATTAAAAGAAATGGATGAAAAGCTTGATAACATTTCAAAAAAACTTGGAATTGATCATATTTTGGACAAACGTATTTTTGAAGTTTCTGGAGGACAAGCACAGCGTACTGCAGTAGCGCGTGCCGTTATTCATCACCCTTCTCTGTTACTCGCTGATGAACCGACAGGAAACTTGGACTCCAAAGCAGCTATCGATGTAATGGAGTTATTTACGAAGTTAAACAAAGAGGAAGATGCAACGATTTTAATGGTTACGCACGATCCGTTTGCAGCAAGTTATTGTAATCGCGTCATTTTCATTAAAGATGGAGAGCTTTACAACGAACTGCACCGAGGATTGTATCGTGAGAAGTTTTATCAAGAAATATTAGATGTTTTAGCATTACTAGGAGGAAGACGTGGATGACATTTTGGCAGTTCGCATTTAAAAATGTCTCGCGTAATTCGAAAGCATATTTCGCTTATTTTGTGAGTAGCGCGTTTTCTATCATGGTTTTCTTTTCCTTTACCGTATATGCATATCATCCGCGCTTACAAAGTGTACAAAGCTTTCAAGAACGTGATCCTCTAATGAACTTAGCTAGTACAGCACAGTTTGTTATTGTTATGTTCTCGTTCTTCTTTCTCTTATATTCAATCGGAACATTTTTAAATGTACGGAAGCAACAATTTGGGATACTCACGATTCTCGGTATCTCACAGAGACAATTAAAAAGACTGCTATTTACTGAAAACATGATAATCGGGATATTGTCTATCTTTATCGGCATTCAAGGTGGGCTTGTATTTTCTAACTTTTTCTTATTAGTCACTTCGAAATTAACAAGTGCGAAAGGCCTTTATTTATATTGGCCAACAGAGGCGATTATCGTTACAACCGTAACGTTTATCATTTTATTTTTAATCGTTTCTACGTTTACACCGATGTTTATTCGTACTCGTAAAACAACGCAACTCATTAAGGGGAGCAAAAAAGAAAAGAATGAAAAAAAACCATCTATACTCATTTCAATATTCGCTTTAACTTGTTTAGGGTTATGTTATTATATCGCCGGTTATCCGCAAGGCTACGTAACTGAAAAAAATGCACAAAATGGATCTGTATTCTTAATTATGCTATCTATTTTACCGCTCGTAGTAGTCGGGACATATTTATTCTTTTCACAAACATTCCTTCTCTTTATCTATATTTTAAAGAAACGAAGAAAGTTTTATTTAAAACAAATAAATATGTTATGGATTTCAGATTTAGTTTCTCGTACCCGCAGTAATATTAATGTACTCTTTATCGTTTCTATGCTATCTGCGCTTGCCTTTACAATTATTATCGGGTTATTTGCAGCAAACAACCATACGAAAGCATCCATACTAGAACGATATCCAATACCCTTCACCTATACATCAGAAGGTGTGAATGCATTTGAACAAAAGCATATTACTACGATTGAAACTGAACTTACAAATGCTAATTTTCAATATAACAAATATAAGTTTACCGTTTTAAAAGATACAGCTTCAAAAGAGTCTATTGCCATTATGAAAATGAGTGATTATAACGCAATTGCAAAGCAATTAAACCGACCAGAAATCACTCTTGATTCTACACAAGTTTATAGTATTTCTCGCTATTCACCAGCGCTACTAAATCTTGTGTCTAACCCATTTGCGAAGCAAGACACGATTACACTTGGTTCTAATAAAAAAGAATTTCAAATTAAAGGTTTTATTAATAAAGGAATCGCGCCACCCTTTACATTACCTCATTTAATTGTGATGCAAGATAAAGTAATTGAAAATATGATTCCTCATATTGAAACAATGACAGTTTATAACTACTTCGTAGAAAATTGGGAAAATGCAATTATCCCAACAAAAAACATATTAAAAAGCTTAGATCACGATTCAGAAACCTTGTATGAAGCACATAAGGATGAAGAAAATTTCAGTCAGCCATTTCATATTGATACAGCTACGGATGAACTCATCCACAGTAAGGAAAATGCAGTCGCTCGATTCTTTATCTGGGCATTTCTCGGCTTTATCTTCTTTATCGGTGCGGCTAGTGTTTTATATTTCCGTATGTATAATGACTTAACAACTGAAAGACAAAAGTATATTACGATTACAAAGCTTGGCTTAACTGAATCAGAAATGTTTCGTTCTGCAACGATTCAATTAGGAATTTTATTTTTCGTTCCTTACATCGTTGCTGGTATTCACACGTTATTTGCAGTTAAGTTTTTACAAAGCATGTTCGCTTTTTCTTTACTAAAAGAGTTATTAATTGTACTCACCTTTTTCGGGATTATCGAGATTATTTTCTTCTTCTTAATCCGTTCTCTGTACATTAATAAATTATCACAGCACATAAAAATATGAATAAAATGGCCTTGTGCAATATGCACAAGGCCATTTTCAATAGTTTTTAATTAGCAGCAATATCCACCATAGCCGCCAGCATAACCGCCGTAACCACCATAACCACAACCGCCGCCTCCGCCGAAGCAGCTAGCACCGATGATGATTAATAAAATAAACAATACGATTAGAAGCGCAAAACCGCCGCCGCACCCATGTCTGCGGTTACAATCATCATGTCTGTGTTCACACTTTTCGCTCATTACTCTATTCCTCCTTTAGTATCATTCATAACAAGTTCACCTTGCTCTAAATGAGGGGATTCCATTTATAGTATGTTTTCAGGGCGAATAGGAAGCTTGGCTTATCTAAAAACGGGCTTGTTTTCGGAAATGGGCTTCATCAAAAAAAAGATACCAATTAAGGTATCTTCTAAATAAACATATTTAATAAAAGCGCAAAACCAAATGCAATAAATGATAACAATGTCTCCAGCACCGTCCACGTTTTAAACGTTTCTTTTACTGTCAAACCTAAATATTCTTTTACAAGCCAGAAACCTGCATCGTTTACATGAGAAAACATTAACGATCCTGCACCGGTTGCAATAACGAGCAATTCTAAATTTACACCTGACATGTGCTGAATAACTGGTGAAACAATCCCTGCTGCTGTCGTTAATGCTACAGTAGCTGATCCGGTCGCTATTCGAATTAAACCAGCTACCATGAAAGCTAATACGATTGGCGATAACGATATATGTTCTGCCATTTGCGCAATCGCCGTTCCAACGCCGCTTTCAATTAATATTTGTTTAAATCCACCGCCTGCACCGATTATTAAAATAATGGAACCGACCGGTAATAAACTTTCATCCGTTAATTTTTTAATCATCTTTTTATTAATACCTTGTCTCATGCCAAGTAAATAGAATGCTGCAAAACATGAAATAAGTAAAGCGATTACTGGACTTCCAATAAACACAAAAAATTCAGTCATCTTTTTCGGTAATGAAATATATGGTGCAACGACTGATAAAATCATCAATACAACTGGTAATAAAATAATAAAGAATGAAACTTTACGACTCGGTAAATCAGTTGATACTGTCGTAACTCGAATAAGCTCTGGTTCATTTTCAGGTATAACCCTTTTATGTACCCACTTTGCAAATATTGGTCCTGCGATAATGGCTGTTGGTAACGCGATAAGTAATGAATATAAAAGTACCTTTCCTAAATTCGCGTTATAAATACCGATTGCTGTCATCGCCCCTGGATGTGGAGGCACGAGCCCGTGAACAATAGATAATCCAGCAATAACAGGTAACGCAATTAATAATATATTTTGCTTCGTCGTTTTTCGGATGGAAATAACAAGTGGTAATAAAATGACGATCCCCACTTCAAAAAATACCGGAATCCCTATAACAAATCCTGCAAATAACATAGCCCACGGTAGTTTCTTCACACCGAAAAATCGAATAAAGAAATCTGCCACTTGCATGCCGGCCCCTGAATCAGACATCATTTTTCCTAAAATTGTTCCGAGAGCTAAAATACCAACTAAATGCCCTAGTACACTACCAACGCCAGATTCATAGGCAGTCACTATCTTCGTTAAATTCAATCCAGACATAATAGCTAAAAATAAACTCGCAACTGTTAAACTAATAAATGCATGCCACTTCCACCATGATACCCCTAAAATAACAATCGCAATTGCAAGTAACGTGACGATTAATAAGTATATATCCATCTCTGATTCCCCTTACTTTATAAAAAAAGAGGGCGAATACCCTCTTTTTTATACGTCATAATTTACTACATAATGCTGCATTTCTGTATTGTAGTAGCCTTCGCTATATTCAATTACTTCGCCAACTTCATCGTAAGAATAGCGCATACGTTTTAATAACGCTGTCCCCTCGTTTTCACCTAACGCTTCTGCAACAAAACTAGGAGCGGCTCCAACTGCGAATTCATCTCTGAAGTTTTCTAAATGAATGCCTCGGTCTTCAACTAAATCATAAAGCGATTGCAAGTCAAAGTCCGATAAATCAGTGCTTGCCATTCGTGCTGAGAAATAGTGCGTATAATGAATGTACGGTGCATCATTTAACGTATATAAACGTTCAATACGAAAACTCTCCTTACCAAATAATCGAAACGGCACTGTTCCTTCTTCATTCTGAACAATTTCTGCTTTTAGCAATTTCTTCTGTACTTTATAGCCTTCTTCCACTAACACTTCAGTAAATTTCTTACCCTTTGACAGCTTTGTCGCAGAAGTATTACGGATGACTTTCGTTCCTTTACCGCTTTTCTTTTCCAAATACCCTTCTTGAGCAAGTTCTTTAATCGCATTTCGCACTGTAATTTTACTCACTTTGAACTCTTCTTCTAACTGTGGTTCGGAAGGAATATTCGTATGAATCGCATATACACCATGTAATATTCGATCACGAATAATATTTTTTATTTGTAAATATAATGGTCCTTTTTTCCTCGTTACGTTCACCGTTACACCCACTACCTTTCTACATCACCTACTGATGCCGTCATTGCCCGAAGTATATCCTTCTCTGATGACATTGGCGTATCACCGACGATTGTATGTGCAAGCATTCCAGCTGCTGACGCAAATGAAACAGCTTTCTCTGGTGCAAACTCTTCTATCTCGCCATGAATAATCCCGCTCGTATAAGCATCTCCAGCACCTATTCTATCATATACAGAAAACGTAAGTGTTTTTGCAAAAGTGAACGTTCCATCTTTACATATAAATCCGCGAAGTGAATGTGTATTATCACTATTAATAGAGCGATGTGTACCAGCAATTGTAGCGATACTATACGTTTCAGCTACCTTTGGAATAAGATCAACAAGCTGCGCCTCTCGCTCCGTCTCTTCTGTTTTCATTCCAAGAACAAACATCGCATCTTTTTCATTCATCATTACAATATCACCAAGAGCCAGCATTTCTTCATAATGCGGTTTCGCCTGCTCGTATCCGTCTTCTCCCCAAAGAGATGGACGATAATTGCAATCAAAAACGACAGTGCCTCCGTTTTCTTTAACTGCTTTCGCTAAAGATTTCATATGATGGCGTACAGTATCATTCATCGCAAGTGTAATCCCGCAAAAATGAACGATATCAATTTCCTTTGCGACTTCTTCAAATTGATACATTTCTTCACATGCCGTATTGAAACTACTTTCTAATCGATTCGAATATGTAACGCGGCTTGCACGTGCTCCAAATCCATTTTCTAAAAAGTACATACCGACATATTTGCCGCCTCTTGAAACAAGTGAGGTTTGCACACCTAACTTTTGAATGTAAGATAATGCAGCATCCCCAACCGAGTTTTCCGGTAAAGTAGAAATAAGAAGCCCTTCATGCCCGAGATGAGAAAGTGCTGCTGCCACGTTCACACCTGTACCAGAAAATGAGTAATTTAATGTGTTAGCTTGTGATAACAATTCATATCCTGGTACTTGCAGGCGCATCATCACTTCGCCAAATGCTGCAATTTTTTTACGCATATTGATCAACTAACTTCTTCACGACTGCTAATAATTCGCGAACATCTTCTGTTTTCGTATTACCAGTTTCCTTATCAATAATAGAAGAGTACACGTGCGGGATAACTTGCTCTACATTTGCCTCTAGCGCAATACGTACAATTGTTTCGAAGTTTTCTTTATCAATTCCGCCTGTTGGCTCTAATGCAAACCCTTCTTCTGCACATGCTTTCGCAACTGCGCGATATTCTTCTTCATGAGCTAGCCCTTTCATCGGGAAGTACTTCAATGAATTTCCGCCCATATCACGTACAAGTGCGATCGCTGTTTTAATTGGAACAATTGCTTTTTCTTCTCCAGCCGCACTAATTGGACCAGTAGAAATATTTACGTAACCTACTTTTCCTGTTGGTGATACTAAACTATTAATCCAGCTATCTTTTCCGCCAAGATTTGCACGCGTTGCCCCAACTGAAGGGAACACTTGGTTAATATGGCTACCAGGATAATGCTTCGCAATTTCAGCTACAACTGCTGCTTGGCGATTATCTCCTGCTCCTAGTCCGATTGATACAGCATCATCAATTTCTTTTCCGTATGCTTTCATCGCTGTAACAGCTTCTTCTACAGTTGGGTAATCTTTTGATAACACTCCTACTACTACATAACCTTCTGCTGCTTCAAAAATATCTTTCGCATTTTGGATATTGTTCGCTAATACATTTAATGCTACGCGGCCTTTATAAAAACGTTTTTGAATGTTTGTCATTTTAGTTTCCCCCTACAATTTCTCTCATTTTTTCTTCAATTACATGTATGTCATCACCTTGAAGTGGACGTGGATCGATATCAAAGAACCCTTGTCTTACTCCATAATCACGTGTATAAATCGCGATTTCCCCTTCGCGTAATGCAGTCACAACGTCTTTTGCCGATTTATTTAATTCTTCCTCGTTAATATGAATACGAGCTCTAAAGATTGCTCTTCCCGCTTCATCTTGAACGATTGTTACATTTACGCCGTTTAATTCTTTTAGCGGCATAAGTACTTGTAACAACTCTTTTTCTTGCTCACTCTTATCTTCTTTTACTCCGTACTCATCAAGCGCTTGAAGTAAGCCAAATGTTGTTTCTTTCCCAACTTTCATACTTCTTCCGATGCAATGTAATTGCACTTTCAGCCACTCAATATACTTTCTTTTACCACCGACAATACCAGAAGTAGGTCCTTCAATTGCCTTTGAACCGCTATAAATGGCAAGGTCTGAATACTTCACATATTTTTGAATATCTTCTTCAGCTGCCGCATCGACGATAAGTGGGATGTTATTTCGCTGTGCTACTTCCCATGCTTCTTCAACAGAAATCATATTTTTTTGCACGGCATGATGGGATTTCACATAAAGAATCGCTGCTGTGTTTTCACCAATTGCGTCTTCTATATGCTCTGCTTTCCCTTCATTTGCATAACCAACTTCTACAAGTTTTCCTCCGCCTAAGTAAATCATCGTTTCAACAGGAGCACCGTATTGAACGTTATGACCTTTTAACATAATCACTTCGTTTTTCGCGATTACTTCTTGATGGAGTCTTTCACTTTTACGGCGATTTCCTTCTGTAACGATACCAGCGATAGAAAGCGCAATTCCGCTCGATGCTGAATTCACAACGACCGCTGCCTCTGAGTCTAGAATTCTCGCAATATGGTCTCCTGCTTTATCTACTAAATCAGCAATTTCCACATAATTTTGTCCACCATGTTTCATCGCATCCATAACTGTATCTGTAGGAGCGGATACACCTAAAATACTCATTCTACCGCTCGCATTAATCACTCTTTTCAATCCGTACTTAGCATTCAATGAATGACCCATTAATTACAACCCCTTTCGTATCAATCCTTTTTTCAGCAATGCGCTGATCCCCTTCTGAATCAATTAACGTAACCTTTTCATCTTTCACCGTAAATAAAGTTAAGTTTGCAATATCGCCTTCTTGAATACGGCCAAGCTCTGGTTTTTTAAGCCACTCTGCTGCATTTTTCGTCACCGCATCAATTACTTCTTCTAGCGGATAACCTAAGTAAAGGAATTTTGAAAGAACGTGAGCCATACTATACACTGGACCATGCACACGATTCTTCCGATAAATATCTGTACTAATTGTATTAAGCGCAATACCGTGACGCTTCGCTGCCTCTGCTACTTTAAAAGAAAAACTAGCATTGCCGTGACCTACATCTAAATGAACACCGCGGTTCACTGCATCTAGTAACACAGGTAGCGGTTTGCCTTCTTCATCAAATAAATTATTTTCTTTCCCGTTTAAGTAATGTGTAATAACATCATCTTTTTCTAAAAGAGGTACAACTTCCTCAATGCGAGGAGGCGCTGAACCGATATGTACCATAATCGGTAATGATGTTTCGCGAGATAAAGAGCGCGCTATATGAAGCGGTTCAATTCCACTATCACAAACGACACTTTTACTCATTCTCGCCTTTAACCCAACGATTACATCTTTATATTTTTCTACTGCTTCTATTACTTTCTCTTTATCGATCCATTCCATATTGGATAATTCATCAATTCGTTTCAAACCGATGCGAGAAATATTTAAAAAAGCAAATAAATTCGTCTTTGCCTGTTCTCTACTTTTTACTAAATCTGCAATGCGATCAGCTCCGCAGCTACCTGCATCAACAATTGTCGTTACCCCTTGCTTAACGCCAATTTCATCCACCTCATCGCCATACGGATCAAACTCTGGAAAAGCATGAACGTGTAAATCAATCCAACCACTCGATACGTAAGTACCTGAGTAATCAAGAACCTTTCCACCCTCACCAGCACCAGCTTTCGTCACCTGTGCGATTTTATTATTTTCAATTACAATGTCAATCTCTTCCCCGTTCACACGTTTCACATTACGTAGTACGAATCGTTCTGTCATTGTACTTCCACCCTTTTCTATAAGAAGCCATAAGAATACGCTTACATTAAAGTTTCATTTTATATCTCTTTCACACGTTTAGCGTAACACAAAAAAAGAGAGAAGTAAATATAACGTTATAATGTTTAAAAATAAAAGATACTCCTCAAAATGCTGATAGTACAGGAAATTATATCAACGATTTTTCGAATATATCTATCATAACTTACAATATATCAACGATTTTTCAATTATATCTATCGTAACTCAAAATATATCAACGATTCGACAAGGAATATCGATTTACCGACAAAACCGCCAATCTCTTTCTTATATACGAAAAGGCTGCCCCAAAAGGGAACAACCTCTTTATCTATTCCTGAACCGTCACAATAACCCCATCCATATTATTCCCGGAAATTTCATACTGCTTATTCACTGGGACACTCACTTTCATATTCCCTGAAACTTTATAATAAGAAACCGTATATTTCTTACCTTCCACATCGGTTGTGATTTCTTTTTCCTCTTTTAAGAAATCTAAGTATTCCTCTAATGTAATTTTCTTTTTTTGCATAATTGCGCTATGAGGTAAGCCGACATAACGAATGTGCCATGGCTCATATTGAATGCCTGTAATATCACTTTTATTTTTCGGGTAGCGTAACACAAAGCCGTGCTTCCATACGTTTTCTGCAACCCACTTACCTTCAGGAGCTTTCTCCATTTTCTTTTGTGTTGATCCAACGTCCAGTGATAATCCTAAATTATGTTCACTATATCCTGCTGGAAGTGCATAGTCTGATCCCATTTCTTTATATAATTTACTTTGTTCTTTAAAATCTCGATACCCACTACTCATTAAGAAATGCTGTACTCCATCTTTTCCAGCTGCATCGACAACGTTCAAAAACTTTTTTACAACTCCCTTTGATAAGCGAAGATTTCTATCAAATATTACATAGCCCCTTACTAATTCACTATTATGATTTACATTTATAATATCGGACCTAATACTATCTTTTTTTACTGGGTAATCTTTGTTAACTAATAATAAATCCCCTTTATAAATTTCATCTTTTGTAATCTCCACCTTTTCCATATTGGCAGCCTTTACTGCACTATTTTCCCCGCCGATTTTCACATCAATTTCCTTTTGAAACAACGGTGATATATAAACGCCTACACAGATTGTGCATGCTATAAAAAAAGAAATAAATACCCACTTTTTCATTTCTAGTTCCTCCTTAACGTAACTTACGTATAGAATAGAAAAAACTATTAAAATAAAAAGTGGGGTAAAGTTTAAATTTTTATTAAATTGTTAAGCTCTCGTCTTTTGGCAATCTCACTTCAAACATTGTTCTAACTACATTACTTTCAGCAGAAATTGTACCGTTATGTTGCTCAACAATATTTTTCGCAATAAACAGTCCAAGTCCTGTCCCGCCACGGTTCTCAGTTCTCGATTTATCACCTGTATAAAACATATCAAAAAGATACGGTAAATCTTCTTCTGGAATGCTATCTCCATAATTCATAACTTGTACGACAACTTCTTCATTATCGATATACCCATTCAGATCAACAAATTGCCCGTCATATCCGTATCGAACGGCATTTGTTAACAAGTTTTCAAATACTCTAGCTAACAATTTTCCATCACCGTTAATCGGCAAATGAGGATCAACATTCAATCTAGCTTCTAAATGATGTTTCTCTAATAACGGATACAATTCCTCATCTAGCTGCATGAGTAGCTCACTTATATCAATCGGCTTTTTATCCAGCTTTAGCATGCCATAATTCATACGTGTAATTTCAAATAACTCATCAATTAAACTTTCGAGCCTTTGCGATTTCGTATATGCAATCGTGGAAAAATGTTTAATTTGTTCCTTTGTTAAGTTCTCATCTTTAAGAATTAAATCTAAATATCCTAACACGGATGTTAATGGTGTCCTTAAATCATGAGCCAAATTCACAACGAGCTGGTCTTTACTACTTTCAGCAAAGTCTCCTCTTTCCACAGCTTCTTTTAATTTTTCACTCGCAACATTTATTTCACGCGCGATATCTCCAAACTCATCATTTGATGAAATTTGAACTTGTTTTGTAAAATCTCCGTTCGCAAGATGATGAATCCCATTAGAAATTTCATCAAAGTATTTTAAATACGGTTTTGTCAAAAAGAAGAAAAAGATAATAGATAACGGGATAAAGAAAATTAAAAAGAAGTTAATGTCTCCAAATTCTCTTACGATTGACCTAAATTGCGCTAATGGCTCTTCGTAGCGAACCATCGTTTTATAATACAACTGCAATCCTTTATAAATTATATAAGTTACAGTTGCAGCGAGCACCATACTTAACGCAAATAAGGTAATCATTTTAAATCGAAAGCTTTTCATCATGTTACCCATTGAAAGTATAACCTACCCCCCACACTGTTTTTATTAACTTATCTTTTCTTTTATCTTCCCCAAGTTTTTTCCGTAACGTACGAATATGTACCATAACTGTATTTCCACCTTCATAATAACCATCTGCCCATACTTGCTGAAAAATATTTTCCACATTGTACACTTTCTTCGGATGGCTCGCTAATAAATATAAAATATCGAACTCTTTCGGTGTTAACTCAATTTGCTCACCATATACATCAACCGTTCGGCGCTCAGGATCAATCACAACCCCACCTATCGCTAAAGCAGACTTGCTCTCCGCTACTTTCGGCTGATTTAACGTAAGAAATCGGCGTAATTGTGCATTTACACGCGCAACTAATTCAATCGGTGTAAAAGGTTTCGTCATATAATCATCTGCGCCTAATACTAGACCTGTCACCTTATCAAAATCGGATGTTTTCGCACTCAAGAAAATGATCGGCATATGATGCTTCGCGCGAATTTGACGCGTCACCTCATACCCATCCATTTTCGGCATCATAATATCTAAAACCACTAAGTCGATTGGCTGCGTTTCAATAATATGAACTGCCTCTTCCCCATCCGCTGCCTTCACAACATGGTACCCTTCTTTTTCTAAATGTATCTCAATTAAATCAGCAATTTCTGCCTCATCATCCACTATTAAAATTGAAATGCGCTTCATTTTACTCCCCCTTTATACGCTCGATTTTAAACTAGTCTATCCAATTTGTACAATACGAAAAGGTTACTCATAAGAGTAACCTTTGTTATTTCATCTTTCAAACACGATCCGCTGCTTCGTTATTTCTGCTAGTCTTCCGCGATCCACCTCATACTCAGCATCAACACTTTGCGGCACAATCACTTTTCCGCCCTCAAGCATCACTTCCGGCGAAATAATATCCTTTTCCCAATGTCTACTAGAAGCGGATATATCTCCTGGAATCGTAAAATTCGGCAATGAAGCAAGCGCAACATTTTGCGCTCGTGAAATCCCCATTTCCACCATACCGCCGCACCAAACTGGTATGTTATGCTCCATGCAATAATCATGAATTTGAATGGATTCTGTTAATCCGCCCACTCGCCCTGGTTTAATATTAACGATGCGGCAACTGCCAAGCGTAATTGCAACGCGTGCATCTTCTAAACTATGGATACTTTCATCTAAACAAATCGGCGTTTCAATTTTCTTTTGCAACTGTGCATGATCGAGAAAATCGTAGTCCGCTAGTGGTTGTTCAATCATCATCAATTGAAATTCATCTAATCGTTTTAGTTTCTCCGTATCCGCTAATGTATAGGCTGAATTTGCATCAGCCATTAACGGGATGTGCGGGAACTCTTTACGAATCTCTTTCAATAATTCGTAATCATGTCCCGGTTTTATTTTCACTTTAAAACGCTCGTATCCTTCTTCTGCGTACTTCTCAATTTGTTTTAACATAACCGGAATCGTATTGATCCCAATGACAACACCAACTTCAATTTCATTCCTAGTTCCGCCAAACAATGTCGCTAATGACTTCTTTTGATGCTTCGCATATAAATCCCAAACAGCTCCTTCTATTCCGGCCTTTGCCATTCGGTTTCTCTTTATATGTTGAAACAAACTAGGCATTTCATTCGGATGGGAAATTTCAGCTTTCAATAAATCCGGTATTAAAAAATCCTGAAGTACATGCAGCGCAGTTTTCACTGTTTCTTCCGTATACCACGGTTCAGAGAACGCAACGACCTCGCCAAATCCAATGTGCCCGTCCGTATCTTCTAATTCAATGACGATACTCTCACGCTTTTCATACGTTCCGTAGCTTGTAGCAAACGGGATGACGAGTGGCATTTCCGTTATATGAAGTGTCGCTTTTTTTATCTCCACTTACATCTCCTCCACTAATTGTCTTAACTCTCGTCTTAACAATTTTTTCGAAGCATTTCGTGGTAATTCCTCTAAGAAACATGCTTTTTTAGGCACCTTATATTTCGCTAATTTCTCCTCACAAAAGTGAAGAATTTCTTCTTCTGTTACCTCTCCGCTTTTTACAACAAAAGCAGCGGGTACTTGTCCCCATTTATCGTCAGCCATACCAACAACACCAGCTTCCGCTACCATCGGATGAGAAAGCAACACTTCTTCAATTTGAGCCGGGTATATATTCTCTCCGCCAGAAATAATTAAATCACTGCGGCGATCTAATACGTATAAAAATCCTTCTTCGTCTAAATAACCGAGGTCACCAGTATGAAGCCATCCATTTTGAATTGTTTCGCGCGTCGCATCTTCACGGTTAAAGTACCCACCTGTTACGTTCGGTCCTTTTACTACAATCTCGCCTTCCGCAAAAGGTGGCACTACTACGCCATCTTTTTCAATACGAAGTTGGCACTGAAATAGTGGTTTCCCGGCTGATCCTACTTTCGTTAACATATAATCCGCGGATAACGTACAAATTTGTGATGATGTTTCTGTCATACCGTACGTTTGATATACAGGAATTCCTTTTTCTACACATGTTTCAAGTAACGGTTTCGGTGCCGGTCCTCCTCCAAGTAACATGCATCGTAAAGAAGATGGATATGTCTTTTCTCCTAGTCTCTCTAATAGATCTGTTAACATTTTAGAAACGACAGAAATAATCGTAACACCTCTCGTTTGAAGTGCTTTATGAATAAAATCAGCATCATATTTCGGAACAAGTAAAATGCGCATTCCGTACATAATGTTTTTCATTAAAAGGGAAAGACCGCCAACGTGGAACATCGGCATACAAGCTAACCAGCAATCATCATCACGAAGCCCTAAATTAAGCGAAGAACCAACCGCGCTTGCCCAGTGATTGCCGTACGTTAAAATAACGCCTTTCGGTTTTCCTGTCGTCCCTGACGTATAAATAATTGTCATCGCTTCTTCTAAAGAGAATTCTTCTTGTATAGAGGCTTCCGCCTTCGGTCCATTCATCACTTCAGCAAATGAATAGACAGGAACAGCTTTAGCATCAAAATCTTGATCCGTCACTAAACAAATCACTTCAGCATCATCCATTTGCCAAAGTAGCTCTTCTCTTGAAAGACGCGTATTTAAAAGCACAGCTACTGCACCTACGTAAGATAGGGCGTGAATAACTGTAATCATCTCCATACCATTTTTCATCAGAACAGCCACCTTTTGCCCACGCTTCACTCCTACATGTGTGAGGTGTTCACAAACAGATACTACTTTTTCATGCAGCTCCATAAAAGTAACTTTCTCTTCCTCTATTTCAATTGCAGTGCGATCTGGTGTTAAAAATGCGCGCTGCATTAACCAATTCGGCATCGTCTCCATCATCCATTCTCCTTTCATGAAAGAAAGAGACTTGATATGACATCAAGTCTCTTAGTTGTTTTGTTTCCATCTCACACTCTGGACGAACCGCTTACGCCTTTGGTTTCATCCAGCTACAGCGGCTAGAACAGTCGGTCGTTTCACGCCTTCCTACGAGGCAAAAAGCGCCTCTACGTCAGGAGTTCCAACGCCCTCGTGTTCTAAGCGAGCCGCTTCCGCTTTCATCACGGGAAACGAGGGAATTGACCGAAGTCCGGACTGCGTTTTTCTTTGAACGCGTCACGACCTTCTTTTGCTTCGTCAGTTGTGTAGTACAATAACGTTGCATCTCCAGCTAGTTGTTGAATACCAGCTAGACCGTCTGTGTCTGCGTTGAATGCAGCTTTTAGGAAACGAAGTGCCATTGGGCTGTTTGCTAAGATTTCTTGTGCCCATTGTACTGTTTCTGCTTCAAGTTCTTCTAATGGTACTACTGTGTTTACTAAGCCCATATCAAGCGCTTCTTGTGCACTATATTGACGGCATAGGTACCAAATTTCGCGAGCTTTCTTGTGGCCTACCATACGAGCTAGGTAACCAGCTCCGTATCCACCGTCAAAGCTTCCTACTTTAGGACCTGTTTGTCCGAATACAGCGTTGTCTGCAGCGATCGTTAAGTCACATACGATATGAAGTACGTGTCCTCCGCCGATTGCATAACCTGCTACCATTGCGATAACTGGTTTAGGAATTGCGCGAATTAGACGTTGTAAGTCTAATACGTTTAAACGAGGGATTTGGTCGTCACCTACATATCCACCATGACCGCGAACTTTTTGGTCGCCGCCAGAACAGAATGCACGTCCACCTTCACCTGTTAAAATGATAACGCCAACATTTGCATCATCACGAGCGTGTGCAAAAGCGTTGATTAACTCCATTACCGTTTTTGGACGGAATGCGTTATGTACTTCAGGACGGTTAATCGAAATCTTTGCGATACCATTGTATGTTGAATAAATAATATCTTCGTAATTGCCTTCTTTTACCCATTCAATAGCCATTACAACTACCTCCTTGTATATTTCTGATCTCCTCTATAAGTGTAGCTTCCTTCTTAGATGAAAAAGCATCACTGCATAGTTTTTAGAAATCCCTTTACTATTGTATCAAACTTTTCCGGTTGTTCCACATGAATTGCATGGCCAGCACCATCAATTTTGAAAAATTTCGCGTCAGAGACGCATTTTTCGATGTTTTTTAATATGCGAAAGAACTTTTCATCATGCTCCCCGTTCATTAAAAGAACAGGCATTTTTAAGTTATGCAGCTCATTCCACCATGAAGGCTGAGCTCCTGTCCCCATGCCGCGCAAACTATTTGCGAGCCCTTTTGGGTTGTTTGCAAATCGTTCTTTTCGCACTGCTTCTTGTACGTTTTGTGCTAAACGTTTTTGCGTTTCAAAAAGCGGAATATTTTCCCACATCGTTACAAAACTTTTGATACCTTCTCGCTCAATTTTATGAGCAAGTCGCTCATCTTTTTCACGACGTTCTTTTCTGTCCTCTTCACTTTCAAGCCCAGCTGTACAATTTTCTAATAAAAGAGAATGTACATACTCTGGATATAGACATGCCATCGTAATCGCCAGTCTACCACCCATTGAATAGCCAAGTATGTGCGCTTTTTCAATATGAAGGTAATCTAGCAATTCTTTCATTTGCAATGCTACATTTCGAATATCATAATGCATTACATCTTCAGGGCTTTCCGTTTTTCCGTGCCCAACAATGTCTACTAAAATGACTTGAAACTGCTCGCTCCAAGAAGGAACGAAGGAACGCCACGTTTCCATGCTTCCCGTAAAACCATGAAGAAGTAGAAGTGGTTCCCCGCTTCCGACTACTTCATATTCATACGTTACACCTTGCAACGTTACGTTCATTTTGATTCACCTTGCAACGATGTAGTAATTACATCCTGTGTTTTTGCCCATAATGTACGGTGCAATGTTAAGTTTTCATCACGGTTCGTACAAATTTCCACAACGTGTAAACCTTCCGCCCTTGTTCCTTTTTGTACCTCTTCTCGGAATTGCTCCCAGCCATTTACACGGCTAAATGAGCCGCCGTACATTTTAACAACATGCTCATAATCAAGCCCAATTGGCGTTCCAAATAATGATTCGAAGTGTTCCTTTTTCTCATACTGTGGTAAGAATGAGAAAATGCCACCACCGTCATTATTTACAACGACAATCGTTATATTTAATTCATGTAATTTTGCGGCTAATAATCCGTTTAAATCGTGATAGAATGATAAATCACCGATCACTAGTACGAGCGGATCGCAAATAATGCTCGCTCCTAAAGCTGTCGAAATAATGCCATCAATCCCATTCACACCGCGGTTTGCCATCACTTGAATATTTTTATCCGATGTGAAGAAGAATGAATCTGTATCACGAATTGGCATACTATTACTCGCAAATAATGTTGTCCCTTCTGGTAGTACACGGACGATATCCGTAATAACTTTCCCTTCAAATGCAGTATCATATGTTTCCATTTCACGAAGCGTTTCCTTCGTTTTTTCGTTTATATGTTGCCACATTCTGAACCAATCATTCTTTTTCATAACTGGCATTTTTTCTATTAGTGCCCTGCAAAATGCAATATCATTCGCCTGTACAACTTCTGTCGCAACAAGAGCTGGATCTCTCCATTGTCCTGATTCGTCAACAACGATATGAACAGCTTTCGTTTGTTTTTTGATGAACTGCGTTAAAGCTTTCGAAACAGGCATACCACCGAAGCGAATCATAACTTCTGGCTTCCACGTTTCCTTTAACAGCTCATTTCGTAAAAATGTATCGTAACAATCGATTACCATCGTTTTATCGTGGTGTCCGCTACGAATGTTAGAAAGTGGATCCGCTAATATTGGATATCCCGTTTTTTCAGCTAATTGCGTTGCAAACGCTGCGATTTCTGGATGACTATCATCTCCACAAATAATAAGCCCCTTTTCCATATGTGAAAGGCGCCCTACAAGAGAATCTACATATTCACTCGGCATCGTCACGTTCCCTTGCTGAACTACTCCTGTATATTCCCCGCGTCCTTTATCCCATAAACTTTTTAATGAGAAATCCGGGATAAGCGGTTCGCGAACTGGAAAATTAAGATGAACAGGTCCTTGCGGCGCTAGAAGTGCGCTTGCTATCGTGCGCTGCGTCGTCATGCGAGCATAATGATACATCGCTTCACTCGTTTCTGGAAGTGCCATCTCTGTAAATTGCTTCACAAATGTACCGTATAAATTGAATTGATTCATCGCTTGTGGTGCACCGACATCTCTTAATTCATGCGGTCTATCTGCCGTTAAGACGATAAGCGGTACTCGTGAATGAAAAGCTTCACATACAGCTGGATAGTAGTTCGCAGCTGCCGTTCCTGATGTACATAATAATGCAACAGGACGTTTTTTTGCTTTTGCAATACCGAGCGCAAAAAATCCTGCAGATCTTTCATCTACATGTAAATATGTGTTCATTCCTTCATGTTGTTCCATTAGTAAAGCAATCGGCGTTGACCGTGAGCCTGGACTAATGACAACATCACATACATTTAGACGCGTCAGTTCATCCACGAACGCGCCTAAATAATATGATAATGCTTCTATATGATTGTTCATTTCATTAATTCCTCCAAAGCACCAAGCATCGGTCTAAACTTCAAGCTTGTTTCTTCATATTCAAGTTGCGGTACTGAATCAATTACAATCCCGCAGCCGGCAAATAAGGATGCTTTCTCGCCATTTAATAATCCGCAGCGAAGTGCAACCGCAAATTCACCATTTCCTTCATCATCTATCCAACCAATTGGTGCACCATATAATCCTCTGTCTAACAATTCAACATCACGAATCAGTTTCATCGCTTCCAAACGAGGTGTCCCGCCAAGGGCTGGTGTTGGATGTAATTCTTCTACCATTGTTAAAAGACTCGCATCGCCTTTTGCCTCTACAGGCGTATATAAATGAATTAAGTTTTTCGTTGTTAGTAAGCCCGGACTTTCCGGAATATTAACGGATTCACAGTGCTCATTTAGTACACCGCGAATCATGTTCACAACATAACCATGTTCAGCTAAATTCTTTTCATCATGAAGAAGCGCATTACTATTTCGTTTACTTTCTTCTATAGATTGACCATGACCAGTTGAACCAGCAAGACACATCGAAGTAAACTTCTCATCTTCTTTGCGAATTAATCTCTCTGGCGTCGCTCCTAAGAAGCATGCTCCTTTATAATCAAAAGAAAATACGTAACAATCCGGTTGCCCAATGCGAAGCGCTTCTAAAACGAGAGCAGAATCAATATAATGATCCATTTCTACTTTTAGCTCCCGCGCTAATACAACCTTCTGCACGTTCCCCTGCTTCATCTCATCTTGCACTTTCTCAATCGCCTTCATCCAGCCTTTCGGATCTACTTCTACTTTAGAAGTAACTGTTAATTTCGATCCTTCTAGTGCACGTTTACTCTCCCCAAAAATTTTCTCTTCCAAAGAAACAATTTCGTTATAAAGAGTTTCTGCACAATCTGTTGCTGAAACGAATGTATTCATTGTTAACCATGCTTTTTCATTTTTTACAGTTAATAAAAATGCTGGTAGTGAAAATGTCGTATCATCAAATTCTTTCCATAAGTCCGTTTTCTCCTTTTCTTGGTCAAATGAAAATCCACCAAATAAAAGAGGACCTGTTCCAAATTCGTATCTTTCTCTTTGTACAAATGCTTTCTCTTTTACTTTATCCCACTCGTCACGAGCAGTTTGAAAGCGTTTGTGAGAAGCAGTTGCTATAGTGAAAACAGAGCCAATTCCAGCAAATATTACATGCTGAGCTGGGTCTGCAAAATAACATCTATTTTCGAATGCAATCCTTTTTCCTGCTGCATAAAACAGAAGCGGATCCATCCAGTCTATTTGTTTTACAAAACTAACCAATATTTTTTCATCAGTTGCACGCTTAATGGCCGCACTAAGAACTTCTTGCAAGCCTATTTGTTTCGTTTGAATCACAATTGTCTCCCCCCTATGGGCGAAAAATAGTCATAATTACGCTTGATTTTAAGATACACCTCAAACGAAAGGCCTGTCAACGTTTAGCATTTCTGAGAAATTCACCTTCTCTTCCTAGAAAATAAACGTTGACACTAAATGATGCTTTTTCTACACTTAGTTGTGTACAATATGTGACCAAAGGAGGATTCAACATGGAAATGAACGTCGAAACGAATTCCTCTCCTACGGCGCCAAAGCCAAGTAAGCAAACAGGCTGGCGCATTTGGTGGAGTTTACTACGTCCCCATACATTAACAGCAGCTTTCGTTCCTGTTTTCATCGGAACAGCCTATGCAATGCAGGTCGGAGGTATAAATCAAATACATCTCCCTCTTTTCCTTATGATGCTTCTTGCTTGCCTTCTCATTCAAGCAGCAACAAACATGTTTAATGAATACTTTGATTATAAAAGAGGACTCGATCACGAAGGGTCAGTTGGTATCGGCGGCGCTATCGTTCGCGATGGCATTCAGCCAAAAACAGTGCTTAACTTAGCATTTGGATTTTTTGGGATCGCAATACTATTAGGTGTTTATATTTGTATGAATTCTAGTTGGTGGCTTGCTGCAATCGGTCTTATTTGTATGGCCGTTGCTTACCTTTATACAGGCGGTCCACTTCCAATTGCATATACACCATTTGGAGAGTTAACAGCCGGATTATTTATGGGTGTCATTATTATTGGAATTTCATTCTTTATTCAAACTGGAACTGTAACATCAGAAATCATTTTACTATCTATTCCAAGCTCCATTTTAATTGGTGCTATTTTACTAGCTAATAACATTCGTGACTTAGATGGCGATAAAGAAAACGGTCGTAAAACGTTAGCAATTCTCGTTGGACGTGAAAGAGCCGTTGGTGTACTTGCTTCTATGTTCATCGTTTCCTACATTTGGACAATTGCTTTAATTATTGTGGGCATCGTATCACCATGGATGCTTATCGTATTTTTAAGTGCACCGAAAGCATTTAAAGCGACGAAAGGCTTTATCGGCAAAAGCATTCCAATGGAAATGGTACCTGCGATGATTGCAACAGCAAAAACAAATACAATCTTCGGTCTCCTTATGGGAATCGGATTATTGCTTGGATATTTCCTATAGAAAGGAGCTGCTAACGCGGCTCCTTTTTCATATACCAATTTCAGCTCATAATTCCTACTCGCAACGCTCATACTATGTAAAGAAACTGAATTGTAGGAAGGTGGACGACTATGTTAACTCCACAACAAATAAATCAATTTAAATCCGTTTTAGAAAAACAAAAACAAGAACTAGAGCAAACGATACAAACACATGAAAATGAAGATCGTGCATCTGAACGCGATTCCGTTGGGGAATTATCTAGCTACGATAACCATCCAGCTGATATGGCAACAGAATTATATGAACGTGAAAAGGATTTTGGACTCATCGAACTTTGGCATAAACAGCTAGAAGATACGAAAAATGCCCTGCAAAAAATAGAAGGTGGTACGTACGGCATTTGTGAAGTATCTGGTGAGGAAATTCCGTTTGAAAGATTAGAAGCAATGCCAACTGCTACAACATGCGTTCAGCACGCGACAAATAAATTAAATATGGAAACTCGTCCAGTTGAGGAAGAAGTGTTATCTCCTTCTTTCCATAAGCACGATGAAGATCATTCTGTTGAGTACGATGCAGAAGATGCGTGGCAAGATGTTGCCAATTATGGAACGTCTGAAACGCCGTCTGATTTAGAAAGACAAGACTCTAAAAACTATAATGGCATGTACGTAAATAGCGAAGAGAATGTAGGCTACGTAGAGGATTTTGAAAACTTTATCGGTACAGATATGTATGGAAAAAATCCGCAAGTTTTCGCTACGGAAGAGCATGAAGAATATGAACAAATGCTTGATGACTTTGAAGAGCGTACGTTTAAGGGCGAATTATCTTCAAATGAGTCGAGTTCCAAAGAATAAAGTGAAACTTTAATCAGTGGGGATTTTACGGGCAGTTGATCCCACCTCCCCCTTCTTTTCTTTCGCTGAATTTTAAGGCGGGGGTCTTACTGCCCGTTAATGCGGGATAAAAAAAAGCATTCCGAAAATCGGAATGCTTTTTATCGCTAGCTAATTAGTTTTTTGTAACGTTAGCTGCTTGTGGTCCGCGGTTGCCTTCAACGATTTCGAAAGTAACTTCTTGACCTTCTTCTAAAGTTTTGAAACCTTCACCTTGGATAGCTGAGAAGTGAACGAATACATCGTCTCCACCTTCAACTTCGATGAAACCGAAACCTTTTTCGCCGTTAAACCATTTAACTTTACCTGTTTGCATGTCATGTACCTCCTAAATAAAAATGAAACTATGAATCCACATGAAAAGGTGGATATAAAGGACATGAATGTATAACAAGCTTACAGCCTTTAATTCAACGTGCTTTATTTCCGTACCACATTATGTAGCTCAATAGTGATTTCACTATATCACGCTATATTAAAAACGTCAAATGAGAACACTTTCATTTCATCATTTTTTATCATCCTAGTATAACCTTAAATTTTCATTCTATTTTTATTCAAAAATTAACAAAACTATAGTGTTCTAATTCTTGTGATTTCTGTACAATATAATTACTACATACTTATGAGGTGAAAAAAATGCAAGCACATGAAATCGAGTATAAGTTATACGGCGATGATATGCAGTTTGTTGAAATTGAGTTAGATCCAGAAGAAAGCGTTATCGCAGAAGCTGGCGCAATGATGATGATGGAAGATCATATCGAAATGGAAACGATTTTCGGTGATGGTTCCGGAACATCTGGAGGTTTATTTGGAAAACTAATGGGCGCTGGTAAACGTCTCGTTACAGGTGAAAGCATGTTTATGACTGTATTTACAAATACAGGTCACGGCAAGCGCCACGTATCATTCGCTGCTCCTTATCCTGGTAAAATTGTTCCTGTCGATTTAACAGAATATCAAGGGAAAGTAGTTTGTCAAAAAGACGCGTTTCTTTGTGCCGCAAAAGGCGTTTCTATCGGAATTGAGTTTACGAAAAAAATCGGAACTGGTTTCTTCGGTGGTGAAGGTTTCATCATGCAGAAACTCGAAGGTGATGGCCTTGCTTTCATGCACGCAGGCGGAACTGTATATAAGCGTGAATTAAAACCTGGCGAAAGACTCCGCATTGATACAGGTTGTCTCGTTGCCATGACAAAAGACGTTAACTACGATGTCGAGTTCGTTGGAAAAGTAAAAACAGCTCTATTTGGCGGCGAAGGTTTATTCTTCGCAACGTTAGAAGGACCTGGAACAGTTTGGATCCAGTCCTTAACACTTAGCCGCTTAGCAGCACGCCTTACAAGCCCAGCAGCACAAAGCAGCGGTGAAGGCAGCGTTTTAGGCGGACTTGGTCGTTTATTAGATGGGAAAGAATAAACAGTGCCCTTATGGGGCGCTGTTTTATTTTGGCATGATTCTTCCATAAGTCGCTATAGTTTCATCCACTAATTTAGATAAGCGATACAAACTATTTGCCCCCTCCAAAAGAATGAATCAAGTCCCTCACTGCATATATTAAACTATACCTTTTCGTAAGGAGGGTTTTCTTAATGCGTACTCCTTTATCCTTCGATAAAGATACTGCCATACTGTTAGCTTCTTGTTGTGAGCTAACGTATGAACAATATAAACAAAATGGGATTTTTGAAATACCAGATGGTTTTCAATATGTACAAGGCTTTCAAGGAAAAACCATTCAAACGACAGAATGGTTCGGATTCATACTAGAATCTGAGGATACCATTATTGTAGCTTTTCGCGGGACACAAACAGACACAGACTGGATTATCGATTCACTCGTTAACCAAAAACCATACCCATATGCTTTAAACAGCGGAAATGTCCATAACGGCTTTCTTTCCATTTATGAATCTTGCCGAGATTCTATTATGGATATGCTCGTATCACTACCGGCCCATAAGAAACTTCTTGCAACAGGTCATAGCTTAGGCGGTGCGCTCGCCACACTACATATACTCGATGCGCGTATCAACACCGCCTTCGCACAGTACGGTCTTTACACATTCGCCTCTCCAAAAGTGGGCGACATTGCATTTCGTAATTATTATAAACTACAAGTAGCTAGTAGCTTTCGCTTTGTTAATTTATTTGATGTCGTTCCTCTTCTCCCTCCGCGCAATGTCCATTTTAATGAACAAGATTGGGAATATGCACACGTTCATCACAACATGACTTTTACAAAAAACACAAAATCTATTACAAATAATCATGCCATGACAACATACAAAACATGTCTGACTTCTCATTTTTAACCAGTAAACATTTGGAAATTAAATATCCTTATACTATAATAATATATGAAATTATTTTTGGATGAGGGGACCTTACATGCTAAAATTTATCTTTGCACTTTTTCTCATTGTAATTTTTTCGTTTACAGGTTTCTTTACATTTTCATACTTTGCGACAGGAGAATATGATGGAACAGGTATCATATATACGGCTATTCCATTTCTTTCTTAAGCAAAAAAGGAAAACCGAGCTTAATGAGATTAAGCTCGGTTTTTTAAGTGATTATATTTTTCTTTTAAAAGTGAATACACTTTCGCATCTCTATACGTATTATTAATTTTTACACTTTGTCTCAATGTGCCTTCAAAAAGGGCTTTCACTTAATACTGTGTAACCGCATTACCAATACTCCAAATCTCATTACTATACTGTAAAATCGTTCGATCACTCGCAAAATGACCAGACTGTGCAATATTTAAAATCGACATTTCTAGCCACTTCGTTCGGTTTTCATACGCTCTACCAACAGCTTCTTGCCTTTCTGCATATGGACCAAAATCTCGCAGAACGAAGTATTCATCATTTTGAATTACGAGAGAATCATAAATCGCTTCAAATTCAGCTCCCGAATGTGCAAAGAAACCATTCGTTAACTGATCTACTACTTTTTTAATATGCATATTGTGGTGATAATAATCACTTGCACGATATCCACCATTTTGATAGTAATGAAGAACCTCTTCCGCTGTTAAGCCAAAAATGAAACAGTTATCATCACCGACCCGGTCTTTTATTTCAACATTCGCTCCGTCTAACGTTCCGAGTGTAATCGCACCATTCATCATAAATTTCATATTCCCTGTTCCTGATGCTTCTTTACTCGCAGTTGAAATTTGCTCACTCACATCCGCAGCTGGGAATATATCTTCCGCTACAGACACTCGATAGTTTTCTAGAAAGATAACTTTCATATATTGGCTTACGTACGGATCATTATTCACTTTCCTTGCGAGTTCATTTATTAATTTAATGATTTTTTTCGCATAATAATAGCCAGGTGATGCTTTCGCTCCAAAAATAAAAGTACGCGGATAAAATGTAAAACTAGCATCCTCTTTCAAACGGTTATACAAATATAAAATATGAAGAACGTTTAATAACTGTCGTTTGTAAGCATGCAGTCTTTTTACTTGCACATCAAAAATAGAATTAGGATCAATTGTAATCCCCATTTTATTATGAATACGCTCCGCTAAAATCTCTTTACGCTCTTGTTTTACCGCTGCAAATTTCTCTTGGAAACTCGCATCGTATTGAACTAATTGTAGCTCTTGAAGCTTAATCGGTTCTTTCTTCCACTCTGTTCCAATCGCCTCTGAAATAAGGTTCGTCAGCTGCGGATTCGCCTTCATTAACCAGCGTCTATGAGCGATTCCATTCGTTTTATTATTAAACTTATCTGGATAAAACTCATAAAACAATCGCATTTCACGTTGCTTTAAAATTTCCGTATGAATTTTTGCTACACCGTTTACGCTATGGCTGCCGACAATTGCTAAATGAGCCATTTTCACAAGATCATGCGCAATAATCGCCATCTCTTCAATACGATGCCATTCATACGGATAACGTTCCCAAAGTTCATGACAGAAACGTTCATTAACCTCTTCAATAATCATATAAATTCTCGGTAATAACGGTTTAAAAATGTGAATTGGCCATTTTTCAAGTGCTTCTGATAACGTCGTATGATTCGTATAAGAAATCGTTTGCGTTGTTATGTGCCAAGCTTCTTCCCATGCTAGTTTTTCTTCATCTAATAAAATACGCATTAGTTCTGGAATCGCCAAAACTGGATGTGTATCATTAATATGAATCGCAATTTTCTCATGTAATTGACGAAGGTCACCATATCTTTCTCTATGCATACGAACGATATTTTGCAAACTTGCTGATACGAGGAAATACTGTTGTTTCAAACGAAGTATTTTCCCCTCATCATGCGTATCATCTGGATATAAAAACTCCGATACTGCCTCTGTTTCACGCTTATATTTCAAAATATCTTTGCAATTTTGCGGGAAAGGAACCGGTTCAGCATTCCAAAGTCTAAGTGTATTTACGGTACTTGTCTCATAACCTACTACCGGAACGTCATATGGTACTGCCATGATCACTTCTGCATTCGTATGCCTGAACTCTAAACGCCCATCAATGTATAGTGGTTCAACATTGCCGAAATAACTTACTTCTACAGCTTGATCATGCCTTCTTACTTCCCATACGTTTTCATGAAGAAGCCACTGTTCTGGAAATTCAACTTGATAACCATCAACAATCTTTTGATCAAATAAGCCGTGTTTGTAACGAATTCCACAGCCATGACCTGGTAAGTTTAAAGATGCAAGTGAATCAAGGAAACAGGCTGCTAATCGTCCAAGGCCACCATTTCCAAGACCCGCATCTGCTTCCACCTCTTCTAATTGTTGCAACGAAATCCCAAGCTCAGAAAGCCCTTGCTCACATACATCCCTGATGCCTAAATTTAATATGTTACTTCCAAGCAAACGCCCAAGTAAAAACTCAATGGACAAGTAATACATTTGCTTTCGCTCTCCCGACCGATAGCTTTCGTTCGTTGCAATCCATTGACTATTCATATACTCACGTACCATGTACCCAAGCGTATTGTATTGATCACGAGTTGTAGAATCTTTGAAACTTTTCCCATACATCGTCTCTAACTTTTCTAGAAAAGCTGATTTGAAACTTTCAACATGAGTAAACATTTCTTCACCACCTACATGTTATTCCATGAGACTTTTATACAATTTTTTATAAGCAAGAGCTGACTTCTCCCAGCTATAATCTTCAGTCATCGCTTGTTTTACAAGCTGCTCCCATACCGGTTTATCATGATAAAATTCCATTGCACGAAGAACCGTGTGCAACATGTCATGTGCATTAAAGTTCGTGAAACTGAAACCATTTCCTTCTCCCGTTTCTTCATCATAAGATTGTACAGTATCATTTAATCCGCCTGTCTCTCTTACAATCGGAATCGTACCGTACGCTAATGCGATAAGTTGTCCAAGGCCACATGGTTCAAATAGTGATGGCATTAAGAATAAATCACTTCCCGCATATACTTGGTGAGCTAATTCTTCATTAAAGCCGATATACACTTTTACCTTCTCAGGATACTCATACGCCATCCACTCAAAGAATTGCTCATATTCTGAATCACCTGACCCTAAAATAATACATTGTACATCTTCCTCCATTATTTCACGGAATACAGTACGTACTAAATCAAGACCTTTTTGCTTCGTTAATCTCGTTACCATCGAAATAATTGGCGTATCTTCTTTTTCTGGCAAACCAAAATAACGCTGCAAAGCGCGTTTATTTTCATTCTTTTCATATAATGAATCTGCATCGTACTGAGCAGTAATATACGAATCCGTTTCTGGATTATATACGCTCGTATCAATTCCATTTACGATGCCGCTAAGCTTACCATTATATTTTCGCAACAATCCATCTAACTTCTCACCGAAAAACTCATATTGAATTTCTTCTTTGTATGTCGGGCTAACCGCTGTAATTTGATCAGAAGCGATAATCCCGCCCTTCATAAAGTTCACATTTCCATAAAACTCTAACTGCTCACTATGGAAATATTCATCACCGAGTTCTAACAAGTCGTACATCACTTCAGGAGGAAATACACCTTGGAACTGCAAGTTATGAATCGTATATACCGTTTTAATATGCTCATATAATGGGTTATCTTGATACTTTTCACGTAGTAAGAAATTCACCATAGCTGTATGCCAATCGTGGCTATGAAGAACATCCACTTCGAAATCAAGATGCGGAATACACTCTAAAACTGCTTTCGAAAAATAAGAAAAACGCTCTCCATCATCATAATGACCATACAGAGAATCCCTCTTAAAATAATACTCATTATCTATTAAGTAATACGTAATCCCGTCTTGCTCACCTTTTAAAATTCCGCAATATTGATTTCTCCACCCAAGCGGGACGTTAATTACTTTATGTAACGTACATCCATCCCTTAATTTTTGCGGAATAAGACTATAATTCGGGAGTATAATGCGAACGTCCACACCTAATTTTTTCAGCTCTTTTGGGAGCGCACCTGCTACATCAGCTAATCCTCCCGATTTAACAAATGGTACACATTCTGATACTGCAAATAAAATATTCACTTGTTGTCCCACTGCACGAAAAGCTTATACTACTTCCCTTGCAGCTTCCTCCCTTCGAGTTTTCATTTGAATTAAAACTTTAATCAGTGGAGGAAAAACCCCCACTGATTTCTTAAGAATAACTATTAATCGTACTGCTTTGAACGCTTCCTTTTTCAATAACGTATGGCTCATCGGCGTTTCCTTTTAGCACAACACCATCACCAATTTTCACATCTTTATCAATAATAACACCGTCTATTATACAGTTATCTCCAATTTGGCTCTTTTGCATAATAATGCTATTACGAACAATTGAACCTTTCCCAATTTTAACAGAACGGGAAATAACACTATTTTCTACTTCACCTTCGATAATACTGCCGTTTGCAATCATTGTATTTTTCACAGTTGCACCCTTTAAATAGCGAGTTGGTGGTTCATCTTTTACTTTCGTAAAGATCGGTGCTTCTTTCTTAAATAATTGCTTCCAAATAGCAGGTTGCAAAATTTCTAAGCTATGTTTATAGTAACTTTCAATCGAATCAATAATCGCTACATACCCTGTATGCTCATACGTAGCAATATGCAGTGATTTTCCGCGCTTCTCTCTCACTACATCGAATAAGCTATATTGCTCCACATCTTTATATGACTCGAATAAATCTAACAGTAATTGTTTCTTTAACACGTATGTTTGAAGCGAAACCCCTTCATGGCAAACTTCAGTAATATCAGCTGCCGTATGTATATGTCGCTCTAACACTGCCTGGAAGTTTAATGCTGTTACGAGATGGCTATTCGTAATAACAACGTATTCTTCTCTAGCTCTTAGAAAATAATCAATATGTCTTCTAAAATGCGCAAAAGACCCAAATTCATCTTGGTCACATTGGCAATTTGGTGGGAATAAAAACAGTCCGTCTCTTTTTCTATCTAAATCCCACTGTTTTCCTGAACCAACATGGTCCATTAACGAACGGTTTTTATGACTTGTAAAAACCGCTACACTATGAATATTAGAATTCACCATATTTGAAAGCATGAAATCAATGAGTCGATAACGGCCCCCAAACGGTAACGCCGCTAGTGAACGATGCCCTGTTACTTTCTTTAAGGAAGGAAAACTTCCCGTTGCATTAATAATTCCTAACATTTTTTCTCCCATTCATTTCATCCCCCTTTTCTATTTTCCTTCAGCAATGAGTACTACATCGTCAACATTTTTTTCTGGACGAATAATTGTTCCATCTTCAATAACCATTTCCGATCCAACAATCGCTCTCTCAATTACAACATTTTTACCAATCTTCGCTCCTGGCATAACGACAGAATCAATAACCATACTACCTTCTTCCACCGTCACCCCTTGGAATAACACAGAATGCCTCACGTCCCCTTCAATGACGCATCCTTCATTAATAAGTGATTCTTCTACTTTTGCCTGCTCCGCAATATATTGAGGTGGCTCATTTGGATTCACAGAATAAATACGCCAATTACGATCGTTTAAATTCAGCGATGTTTCATCGCGTAGTAAATCCATATTCGCTTCCCATAAGCTCTTCACCGTTCCAACATCTTTCCAATATCCTTCAAACGGGTACGCCATCAACTTCTTCCCTTCATCTAATAACAGCGGAAGTACATCTTTTCCGAAATCATTACTAGATTCAGGATTTCTTGCATCCATCTCTAAATACTCTTTCAAAATTGCCCAGTTAAAAATATAAATTCCCATTGATGCAAGGTTACTTCTTGGAAATTGCGGTTTTTCTTCAAATTCAACAATCTCCATCTCTTCGTTCGTATTCATAATACCGAAACGACTCGCTTCATCCCACGGCACTTCAATAACAGAAATCGAAACGTCCGCTTCTTTCTCAATATGGTAATCTAGCATTTTACTGTAATCCATTTTATAAATATGGTCGCCTGATAAAATCAGAACATACTCTGGTTCATACTGACTTAAATAGTTTAAGTTTTGATAAATGGCACTTGCCGTACCAGTGTACCATTTCACCCCTGAAGACTCCGCGTAAGGAGGTAACACTGTGACTCCACCGCTTACTCGGTCTAAATCCCACGCATTGCCGATTCCGATGTAATTATGAAGTTCGAGCGGTTGATATTGCGTCAAAATCCCAACCGTTTCAATACCAGAATTCGCGCAGTTACTTAGCGTAAAATCAATAATGCGATATTTACCACCAAATGGAACAGCTGGCTTGGCTAAATTTTTTGTTAATGCACTTAATCGACTACCTTTTCCCCCTGCTAGTAACATTGCTACGCACTTTTGTTTTTGAGCCATCTTGTTTTTTGCTCCCCTTTCTCGTCTTCACTGGTCGTAATATGGATACGCCAAATGGTGGAATTGTAATTTCTACATGTGCCGCTTGATTATGATACGGTTCTTGAATCGCCTTCAGACGTTTCTTATTCACTTGCCCCGAGCCGCCATATTGCTCAGCATCACTATTTAAAATCTCGTTATAATACTCGAAATCTGGTACACCTACTTTATAGTTTTCATATGTAGCTTTCGTAAAATTACATACGACAACTAACGCATCTTCTTGTTTATCCCCTTGGCGGATAAACGAGAAAATACTTTGCTCATGATTATTAGCATCAATCCACTGAAATCCTTCAGGCGAATGATCAAGCTGCCAAAGTGGTTTGGAGCGCTTATACAATGCTATGAGCTCTTTAAAGTAATCATGCATATAACGATGCATTTCAAAATCATGTAAATTCCAATCTAAGTCCTCAAGGTCTTTCCACTCATCAAACTGCCCAAATTCTCCTCCCATGAAAAGTAATTTCTTTCCTGGGTGAGTAAAGAAATATCCATATAATAAACGAAGTTGAGCAAACTTATCCCAGTACTCTCCTGGCATTTTATTTAATAATGACTTTTTCCCATGAACGACTTCATCATGAGAGAGCGGTAATATGAAGTTTTCAGAATAAGCATATATTAAAGAAAACGTCATTTTTTCATGAATATACTTCCTGTACTCAGGCGCACACTCCATATACTTCAGCACATCATTCATCCAGCCCATATTCCATTTGTAATTGAATCCAAGCCCACCTTCATACGTTGGGGCTGTTACAAGTGGCCAAGCCGTTGAATCTTCTGCTGTCATAAGAAAATCTTCATCTTCTGCAAACACCGCTTCATTTAACTCTCGTAAAAATGAAACAGCATGCTCATTACTTTGCTCCTGTCCTTCTTTATTCCAGTACAGCATGTTCGCAACTGCATCCACTCTGAAACCATCAATATGGAAATATCTCATCCAAAATAACGCATTTGAAATTAAGAAATTACGTACTTCCCTCTTTCCTAAATCAAAATTGACAGTTCCCCATACTGGATTCTCTTGCACATCTTTATCTTTATATTCATAAGTCGGTGTCCCATCAAACAAATATAAACCGTGAGCATCTTTACAAAAATGCCCCGGCACCCAATCTAAAATGACACCGATTCCATATTTATGACATTCATCGACAAAATGCATCAAATCATGTGGTGTGCCGAATCTACTCGTTGCTGCATAATATCCCGTCCCTTGGTATCCCCAAGAACGATCATATGGATGCTCAACAAGTGGCATAATTTCAATATGTGTAAATTGATGTTCCACCACATAAGGAATGAGTTCTTCTGCCACTTCCCTGTAAGAATACAGTGTTCCATCTTCTTTCTTTTTCCAAGAACCGAAATGTAATTCATAAATCGTCATCGCTTCTTTATAAACCGGTTTTTTCTTTTTCTTACGATTCCAGTTTTTATCATTCCATTCGTATCCCTTTATATCAAAAACTACAGATGCCGTATTCGGTCTTACTTCTGCATACACAGCATACGGATCCGCCTTGAAAATGACATCACCAGCCATCGTTTCAATCGCATATTTATATATTTCTCTTTCTTCAATATGCGGTATAAACAAGGACCAAATGCCCTCTTCTGTCACTTGTAGCATCTTATGTTGCTCATAGTCCCATTCATTAAAATCTCCAACAACACTCATTGCTTTCGCATGAGGAGCCCATACTGTAAATCGTACACCTCGCATCTCATCTTCCGTCACAACATGTGCCCCAAAGATGTTATAACTGTCATAGTACTTTTCTGTATGAAACTCATCTCGTTTCACTTCTTCACAATTTATTACACTCAATATGTTCACCTCACTAAGATGACAGAATTTTTTATACTTTAACTATTTCTGCGAAAAACTGCAATATCCTTGTTAATTTATAAAAAACATTCGTTTTTTTCTTAAAAATTTTAGTTTTTATTCACATTTCCGTGTAAAATATCGAATTTTGACGAATATTCATTGAAAACGCTTTATTATCCTTCTATATTTTTGCTTATTATTTTTTCTCAACCTTTATTTTAATGGGTTTATCCTATTTTTTACGCTATTTTCCATTCAAAATCAAAACAAAATAATCTGTCATAAAAAAATGTTTCTCAATATTTTTTGTCACAATTTTATTGAAATGCGAAATTCATAAGCATATACTTGTTCTCAATAAAGAACATCGGTCTTTCGTAACTATAATTCATAGCGGACTACTATGTTTACTTATTTATCGTTGTTGCAAACGGTCGCTATACAAATTTAACTAGGGGGCTTTCTTATGTCATTAAAACAAAAAGTAGGAATGGGAGTTATCACCGCTTCACTTGGCTTATCCCTTACATTCGGCGGTGTATTCGCCTATTTCAGTGATTCTGAAACATCTATTAACTCATTTCAAGCTGGTACACTAGATCTTTCTATTAACCCGAGTGTAATTGTTAATGTGAAAGATTTAAAACCAGGTGATTTAATTGAAAAAAATTTCACGCTTGAAAATAAAGGAACATTGGATATTGCAAAAGTAGCACTTGAAACATCCTATGAAGTTACAGATGCAAAGAAAAATAATGATGGTGAAGATTTAGGTGATCATATCATCGTCAAATTTTTAGTGAATGATGGAAAACCATCTAATCCAAACGATGACCATGAAATTTTGTGGGAAACAAAACTATCAGAATTAAAAACTATGAAACCTGAGGATGTAGCTACTTCTCTAGAACGTCATAACTTAATAGACGGTATTAACTCTGGTGAAACAGATTCCTTACACGTGCTCTTCTCTTTTGAAGACAACGAACAAGATCAAAATAAATTCCAGGGTGATTCCTTACAACTAAACTGGACATTCCATGCGGAGCAAACACCAGGCACGGAGAAATAATTTTTAAAATATAAATTATCGGAGGCCTATACATGAAAAAGAAAAATCGTTTTGTTACCGGAATTGTAACGGCTGGCGTTCTGTTTTCAACTGCCCTTCCGTTCAATGTGCTTGCTGAAAATCCTATTAACCAAATTGACTCTTCAAACGCTCAGTCTTTACTATCAAAACTTTCTAAAGAACAGCGTCAGGCATTACAAACGTTAGATGCCAACCCTGGTTTTACTATCTCGCCAGATATTAATACGAGTAGTTCTGAGCCTGTAAATATCATTGTAGAATTTCAAACTGCTCCAGTAAAGATTAATGAATTAAAACAAAAAGAAAAAGGGTTACAAGCTGCTCCTGAAAACATAAAGGCACGTATTGATCAAGAACATGAGGAATTCCAAAAAGGACTAAAACGTCTGTATCAATTTAGCCCATCAGTAAAATCAGGGAATTTCCAGTCTGTGCAAATTAAACGATCTTATAAGCACGCTATAAATGGGGTCGCTCTAACGTTACCTGCAAATACAGTGGAAGAATTGTTACGAATTGGCGTTGTAAAACGTATTTGGAAAGATTATGAAGTGAAATTGAATTTACCAAAACAAGCAGAGCAAAAAGCACCTCAAAAACTAACAGATAGCATTCCGCAAATTGGAGTAGATAAATTACATAGCGAGGGCATTACCGGAAAAGGAATTAAAGTTGGGGTATTAGATACAGGTATTGATTACAATCACCCTGACTTAAAAGACGTGTATAAAGGCTATCGCGCAAAAAATGGTGAAGATTCTAGTAAGGTAGACCCAAATTCCGTAAAAGGTTGGGACTTTATTAATAACGATGCGGATCCGATGGAAACAACTTATACAGAGTGGCAACAATCTGGCGCTCCTGAATTTGATGACCGCGGTTCTTCCTTCTACACCGCGCATGGTACTCACGTAGCAGGTATCGTTTCTGCTCAAAAGAAAAACAAATCAGATTCAGCAGTAAAGGGCGTTGCACCTGACATTGAACTATATAACTATCGTGTACTCGGTCCATACGGAAGCGGAGATAGTTCAGGTATTATTGCTGCAATCGATAAATCTATTTCTGACGGTATGAACGTCATTAACTTATCGTTAGGTGACGATAGCAACAATCCGCTTGATCCAACGTCTATCGCTGTCAATAACGCGATGCTTTCGGGCGTCGTTACAGTCGTTGCTGCCGGGAACTCTGGTCCAAATCCAGCGACACTCGGATCACCAGGTGCTTCTCCATTTGCTATTACAGTTGGAGCAAGTGATAGCTCTATTTCCTTACCAAAACTATCAGGTCATACGGGACAATTACAATTCCCTAACCTAATTTTATTCGGCAAAAACTTCACTGATAAAATAGAAGATTTCAAAGGACAATCTCTCCCTATTGAATCTGTAGGAATTGGTACGCCTGACGAATTTAGTAAGAAAGATGTAAAAGGAAAGATCGCTCTCGTTGCACGTGGTACACTGTCATTTGATGAAAAAATTGCTAATGCAAAACAAGCAGGTGCAAAAGCCGTTATTATTTATAACAATGTGGACGGAGAAATTCCTTTCTACGTTGGCGAAAGTACAAAATACATTCCAGCATTCCGCCTAACGAAAGAAGATGGTGAAAAACTAAAGGCTCAAATCGAACAAGGTAATACATCCTTTACCTTTGACGAACTTACCTATATTCAAACAGAAGGCGATCATCTTGCAGACTTTAGCTCACGTGGTCCTGTTACATCAAATGATGATATTAAACCTGATATTACAGCGCCTGGTGTTGCTGTACTTTCAACAGTACCTGAGTATATTAACGACCCACAAGAGGGCGAAAACTATGATGTTTCCTATGAACGTATGCAAGGAACATCCATGGCATCTCCTCATATCGCTGGCGTTGCTGCTCTTATTTTACAAGAACACCCAGAATACTCTCCATTCGATGTAAAAGCGTCTCTTATGAACACGGCTGACGATTTAAAAGAAAAGTATTCCGTATATGAAGTTGGAGCTGGGCGAGTAGATGCTTATAACTCTGTTCACACGGAAACAAGTTTTAAAGTGTTAGATACAACAAAAACAATTGTAAATGATGAAGTGATTGAAGTACCGGAAGAAACTGGATCCATTGCATTCGGTAAATACTATCAAAAAGACGGGGAATCAATTGAACAAAAACGAAAAATTAAAATTGAAAATCGTAATAAACAAGATAAGAAAGAATTTAAAACAGAAATTTCTTATACACCAGCATCTTCTTCTATTAACGACGCTATCGCAAACGGTGTAAAAGTTTCTGTTCCAGAAACAATTACTCTCGATGCTGGCAAATCAGATGAAATTGAAGCAAAAATTCATGTTCCAGCCGGTGTAAAACAAGGCCGATACGAAGGATATATTCATATTACGAACACGAAAAATAAAGAAGAAACGTATCAAATTCCGTTCTCTATTCGTGTATCAGAACCTGGTATTGAAAATGCGATATTATCAAGAAAAGCAATTTCAACTGATACATCAAAGTTTAATCCATATGGTGAGTCATATGTTCACGGGGCATTCCAATTAAATAGCGAACTTGAAACGTTAGATCTTATCGTAAAAGATTCCAAAACAAATAAAGCACTCGGCTTCATTGGAACGTTAAACACGAGTGGCCTAAAAACTGATGTGTATTACTACTTAGAATCCTTCTTTAACGGAAAGGTGTATCCTTTTACAAATGATCCAGCAAAACCAATTGGTGATGAGAAAATCAACTTACCAGAAGGAGACTACACAATTGAGTTTGTTGGCTATGATAAAGATGGAAAAGCACGTGTGAAAGGTGATTATGTCGTAATTGATAATACACCGCCAGAGGTGAAATTAACTGGATTACAACCTGGTATTTATGAACTAAATGAAGAAAACTATACAGTAGAAGATGGTAAAAAAGCACTATGGATTAAAGGAAATGTATATGATTCTAACGTTGATTACTTAAAAGGAAAAGGATTAAACATTACGCAAGAAGCAAATGGAGTTATGTATTATGACTATTCTCCATACTTGCATAAGTTTTTACCTATTAATGCAAATGGTGACTTTAAAGTTGGCATTACTCCTGAATCCTTTAAAGTGGAAGGTCCAATGAACACAGGCGTATATATTTTCGATTATGCAACTGCAGGACTTGACTATCCAAGCGGTGTCAATAACTATTGGTTTATCCCGCAAGGAGCTCAATATGCGAAAACTAGTTATGATAAAAAAGAAGTATATAAAGATGATGAATTCACTGTGACGCTAAACGCCAAACATGTGAAACAATTTGTTGCTGGGGAATTTAACGTAAAATTCCTAGAGAAGAACTTCAAATTTGCAAATGCGAAATTGAATCCTGCTTTTGAAAAACTCCTTTCTGAAAAAGGGGTAACAGCAAAAGTAAACGAACCAAAACTGGAAGAAGGTTCTGTTACAGTAGGCGGAGCTATCGATGACAAAAACTTCGCTGGATTAGATGGTGATTTCCCGTTCATTGATGTTACTTTCAAAGTAGAAAATGATGAATTTTATGAAGCAAATACTCAATTAGATTTACCAGTGTTCGTTTACTGGAAACAAGGTGAATCAGAACCAAATAGAATGCGCGTCCTTCAAGATCAAACATTCTCAGTTATGTCTTTAAACTCACTCGTAGAAGGTAATATTAAACCTGGTGCATTCTTAAATGAACGTGGCTATTTAGACGAAAAATTCGATTATACAAAGCTTGGCGTAAAAGTATATGCAACAGATTCTTACCGTCATAAGTTTGAAGGTGTGCTCGATAAATACGGTTACTTTAAACTAAATAGACTACCTGTTAATAAACGCGACTACAACTTATACGTAGAGGTTCCAGGGCATTTAACAAGCCGACTAACAACGAAATTAGGTACTGAAAAAGATGGTAAGCTACTTGGCCAATATTATTATGCACGCCTTGATGAAAACCTTGCAGGTGATGTAAATGGAGATAAAGTAATTGATATAAAAGATGCAGAAATTATCGCTAGCAACTACGGTAAAAAAGGACTATCTGTAAAAGACGGCGACCTTAACAAAGATGGCATTGTCGACGAAAAAGATATTCGTTTCGTTGAAAAGAACTTTTTGAAGAAAGGTCCTGATGCATCTAAATCACAAACACCTGTTGAAAAATCAAAAAACGGTATACTTGCAGATATTTTAAAGAAGTTAGGATTAACTCCTAAAAAATAATAATAAAGAGCACTCTATATAAAGTAGAGTGCTCTTTTCTATAAACGACCCTGATCCAGCAAAAGGGGTATATTGGGGATATACAAGGGAAACCGGAAAAGGAATTTATATTAAATTATATAAAAACTCAGAGGTAGGAAGCAGTTTCCCGCCCCTGAATGATTTATCAATTATTATAGTACTGGTGCCATTGTTTCTTTTAATACTTTTACAGAATGAGCGAATTTCGCTTTTTCATCTTCATTTAACTCAAGTTCTACGATTTCACGTACACCTTCGCGGTTAATAACAGCTGGAACACCTACGAAAGCATCTTTCTCACCGTATTGTCCTTCAAGGTATGCAGATACAGTTAATACGCTGTTCTCGTTGCTTAAGATTGCTTTAGTTACACGAAGTAGTGACATACCGATTCCGTAGTAAGTTGCACCTTTACGCTCGATGATATGGTAAGCTGCATCACGTACGTTTTCGAAGATTTTATCTAAGTCTTCTTGTTTGTACTGTTCGTTGTTAGCTAAGATTGTTTCTAGTTTTTGTACACCGATAGTAGCGTGGCTCCATACTGGAAGTTCAGTGTCACCGTGTTCACCAACGATGTAAGCATGAACGTTACGTGGATCTACATCTAAGTAGTCACCTAACATGTAACGGAAACGAGCAGAGTCTAAAGTAGTACCAGAACCAATTACACGCTCTTTTGGTAATCCAGATTCTTTCCAAGTTACGTAAGTTAAAATATCAACTGGGTTTGTAGCGATTAAGAAAATTCCATCGAATCCGCTATCCATAATGCCGCGAACGATTTGTTTAAAGATCTTTGTATTTTTCTCAACTAAGTCTAAACGAGTTTCACCTGGCTTTTGTGGTAATCCAGCAGTGATAACAACTAAATCTGCATCTTTACAATCTGCATAGCTACCGCTCCAAACTTTTGTTGGTGATGGAGAGAATGGTACCGCATGGCTTAAGTCCATTGCTTCCCCTTCTGCTTTTGCTTCATTAACATCTACTAATACGAATTCTTCAGCTACACCTTGGTTGATCATTGAGTAAGCGTAACTACAACCTACAGCTCCTGTTCCTACTAATACTACACGATTGATACCTTTTTTCATGTTAATTTCCCCTCTCTATTGTTCACATATATTTTTTTATGATTGTTTAAGTAATTAATTAAAATACTAATTTAATGTTGTTTAACTTCTTTACATTCATATTGTAGCACGTATCATTGTGAATTACTTCACAAATTATGACCTATTTGTGAACTTTTTCACATAGAGTGTAAAGTTATTAGAATAGGTGTGGAATCCATTTCAATGGAGGCGTTTTCTTTAGATTGTGAAAAGGGTTTTCTTACGTTTTTGTTGGTAAGTGAAATTATACCGACGATTTTTAGAATATATCTACCGTAACTCAAAATAGATCAACGATTCGACAAGGAATATCGACTTACCGGCAAAACTCGGCAATAATAACAGCATAAAAAAGCTGTCTCCAGTAGATCACTTATTGAGAGACAGCTTCTTCTATATATTATTTATTTTCCACAGTAGCTCCTAATACAGCAGCCTTCACATAATTTTGACCATTTAACTTCTGTAAATCCGCAGCCGTTCCTGTTACGACCACTCCAATAACTTTTACATCTTGCTCACTTGGTTTTGTTTTCTTTCCTTTTAGGTAGTTATATATGCGCTCATACTCCTCATAATATTTTCCCTTTTTCTCCATTCCACTTTGGATTGCTAAAAGAAAATCTTTTTCTGTTCCATTTCCCAATTCAATATCACCTGGTTTTGCTTTAAAACCGTACACCTCATAAGCACTTTGAGTAACATCATCTAAATGATATGATCTTTTATCATAATATGTATCTACCCAATACCAAACAGGATGCACTCCTTCTGGTAACATGCCTTTTAGTTCAGAGACCTTATACGGTTTATCAAAGGATATAGCCAATTCAGCTACTTTCTTTTCATCTTTTATTTCCTCTATTTCATTTATATAACTATTATATGAAGCAAATGGCAAGTAAAACTGCATCTCTCTTTCCATCGTTTGATTATTATACAATTCACTTTTCTTATTAATACTTTCATTCCCTATTACAACTTTATCAGCTATCCTTAATAGATTTACATTCGATAATTTGCGAAATGTATTCCAAACTTTATACTCATATACTTCATCTTCCCACTTAACGGGTTTTCCCTCTATAACCTTATACGTTTTATACTCTACTGTGCTTTTAAATAAACCATTAGAAGTAATTGCTACCTCTCTTCCGTATTAGGTCTTGTAATTTGCCTTATCATATTTAAGTCACGATCCATAGTTAAGTAAGCTCTATTGTTCAATTGTGAGATCTATAAAAAAAAAGCAGACTATCCAAAGTCCACTTTTACACAACAAAAAAGAGATAGCAGATTATGCTATCTCTTTTAGTATGACCCGTACGGGATTCGAACCCGTGTTACCGCCGTGAAAGGGCGGTGTCTTAACCACTTGACCAACGGGCCAATTACTGGCAGAGAAGAAGGGATTCGAACCCTCGCACCGCGTTAGCGATCTACTCCCTTAGCAGGGGAGCCCCTTGAGCCACTTGGGTACTTCTCTATATGGCTCCGCAGGTAGGACTCGAACCTACGACCGATCGGTTAACAGCCGATAGCTCTACCACTGAGCTACTGCGGAACAATTATGGTGGGCCTAAATGGACTCGAACCATCGACCTCACGCTTATCAGGCGTGCGCTCTAACCAGCTGAGCTATAGGCCCATAATTGAAAAGCGGGTGAAGAGAATCGAACTCTCGACCAGAGCTTGGAAGGCTCTTGTTTTACCACTAAACTACACCCGCATTAAATTGTAAATGGTGAGCCATGAAGGATTCGAACCTTCGACCCTCTGATTAAAAGTCAGATGCTCTACCAACTGAGCTAATGGCTCATTTTGAAAGTGGTGCCGACTAGAGGACTTGAACCCCCAACCTACTGATTACAAGTCAGTTGCTCTACCAATTGAGCTAAGTCGGCTTGCGACTTCAAAATGGTGGCTCGGGACGGAATCGAACCGCCGACACGAGGATTTTCAGTCCTCTGCTCTACCGACTGAGCTACCGAGCCTTTATGTAAAAATGGCGGTCCCGACCGGGGTCGAACCGGCGATCTCCTGCGTGACAGGCAGGCATGTTAACCACTACACCACGGGACCATTTGGTTGCGGGGACAGGATTTGAACCTGCGACCTTCGGGTTATGAGCCCGACGAGCTACCGTGCTGCTCCACCCCGCGATGATAAAATATTTACTTTAGAAAAAATGGAGGAGGTAGAGGGATTCGAACCCCCGCGCGACTCTCGCCGCCTGTCGGTTTTCAAGACCGATCCCTTCAGCCGAACTTGGGTATACCTCCGAGATAGAAACGTCTAATGGTGGACCTTGTAGGACTCGAACCTACGACCGGACGGTTATGAGCCGTCTGCTCTAACCAGCTGAGCTAAAGGTCCTTTATGGTAGCGGCGGAGGGGATCGAACCCCCGACCTCACGGGTATGAACCGTACGCTCTAGCCAGCTGAGCTACACCGCCATAAATGATATTAAAATAAGTGGAGCCTAGCGGGATCGAACCGCTGACCTCCTGCGTGCAAGGCAGGCGCTCTCCCAGCTGAGCTAAGGCCCCATGTTTTTGGAAAATCGGGAAGACAGGATTTG
>NZ_BOQB01000059.1 GCF_018332475.1 Bacillus sanguinis
TGGTCGCTCATTTGCGACTTCCTTATGTTAACATCTTCGTCAGTTAATGTCAACTAAGTTTTTCATTTTGTTTGCCGCGTTCTGCGTTATTGCATCGGCGACTTGTTCTATATTACACCTCTAACCTACAATCGTCAACATGTTTTTCTAAAAAAATATAAAAAGGCTTATTTCTTTTAAAATAAGCCTTTTTATCATATACCATTCTATTCGTTTATTATTTTTCTATAATTGGTAACGAGACGATAAACTGAATAATACCATCCTCATATTCAGCTCGAATACTACCACCTTGCAACTCAACAATACTTTTCGCAATCGCTAATCCAAGACCCGATCCTTCTGTTACTCTACTTCTAGATTGATCTTTTTTATAAAAGCGTTCGAACAAACTCGCTAACTCTTCTCTCGTAAACTCTTCACTATGATTCGCAATCACAATTTGTATATCCCGGCGCTGCCTTTGAAGAGAAACTTTTATCTCCCCATCATCTTTACTATACTTAATCGCGTTCATTAATAGATTATCAAATACACGGACCATCTTTTCTGAATCAATTGCTGCATAGGCACGTTCCTCTGGAAACTTCTTAACAAACGTAAGTCCATGCTCTTCCGCTTGCGGTACTAACTCTTCTATTAATTGCTCGAGCAACTCATTTACACATACTTCTTGTTTTTCTAATACAACTTGTTCATTCGTTAACTTCGTATACTCAAATAAATCTTCTATTAAATTCTTTAACTGCTCTGACTTCGCAAAAGCAATTCTCGTATATTCATCGTGTTGCTCTTTATTTTCATATTTAGAATCTCGAAGTAATCGTAAGTAACCCATAATAGAAGTCAGTGGTGTACGTAAATCGTGAGATACATTCGTAATAAGCTCGTTCTTTTGCTTCTCTAATTTACGTTCCTTTTCTATATTATTCATAAGCTCTTCTGCCATATTATTAATATTCTCAGTTAAAGACGCAATCTCGTCTTCACCTTTCTTCTCAATACGGTACGCTAAATTACCTTTTTCTATTTCTTTTACACCTTCTGCCATCGCTTCAATTTGCTTCATCTTTCTCTTTGTTATATAGAAGAAAGAGAAAATGAATACAAGTACACCAATTAAAAATGGAAATGGTCCTTCTTGTGTATCATACATTACTACACCATCTGGTATTCCACTAACGAACATATATAAATTCTTATCTTCTATTGTAATAGGTGAAAAAGCTATAAATTCTTTTCTCGTATTTTCAAATACATCTCGACCATTTGAATAGTTAATCGCAAATGACGCTGCATTACGAATCGTATTATGCAAATCGATTTGCTCTTCTTGCGCCTGCTTCGTTTTATATAAAACTTTACCACTCTCATCAGTAACCAATATTTTTAAAGCTCTAGATCCTCGCTCTAAATTTTGGTTCTCCATTTCGATCATATCGGATATAGCTTCTAATTTATTTTCATGAACCGAACTATTTGCGGCTCCTTGAGCTTGATGATTAATTTGTTCCATACCAGCTCGATAATCGATAGTCGCTTTACGATTCGCATTCTCAAAAAATGGTGCAGCTGCCTTCGCTGACAAAACTCCTAATAACGCACAAGCAGCAAAAGTAGTAATCAATTGAATTCTTATACTCTTTCGTACGCTCTTTACTAATTTCTCAATTAATTGTCTTGTTTTCCTTACATAAGTAAATGGATTAAATATCTTTTTCAATCTTATACCCCACTCCCCATACTGTTTTTATATATCTGGGTTTCCTTGGATTCTCCTCAATCTTTTCACGTACTTTTCGAATATGCACCATTACAGTATTATCAGACTGGAAAGATCGTTCGTTCCAAACCTTTTCATAAATTTGCTCCGCGCTAAAGACCATACCAGGATTACGAGCTAGTAATTCTAAAATCGAAAATTCCCTTGGCGTCAGTTTCACTTCTTCTCCATCCACAATAACTTTATGGGTTGAGATGTTTATTTTCATCTCTCCAATTTCTAACTCGTCCTCATTTTGAATAGCAAAACCATTCATTTTCATATAACGGCGTAACTGAGATTTAATTCTTGCGATTAACTCTAACGGATTGAATGGCTTCGTTACATAATCATCAGCACCTGTTGTTAATCCTAAAATCTTATCCATATCTTGCGTTTTCGCTGAAAGCATAATGATTGGCATTTCCTTTTCTTCCCTTACCTTCATACACATATGAATGCCGTCTACTTTCGGCATCATAATATCTAATACAACTAGATGCACTTCATTTTCTTCCAGGAGACGTAATCCTTCTTCTCCGTCTCCTGCTTGCAGTACTTTATATCCTTCATTCTTTAAGTAGATTGTAATTAAATTTCGAATTTCTTTTTCATCATCTACGACAAGTATTGTTTCGTTTGCCACAATATCTCCCCCATCACTTTTTTAATCCCTAACTTCTATTATAGGAAAACTTCTGAAGAAAAACGCTCGGAAATCCTTAAGTTTTTCTGAAGACGCAAAAAAAGGTCTAGACTCCCCTTAAGTCTAGACCTTTCAAAAACCCCTTTTATTTACGAACGTAGATGAAATATAGTATGAATAAAACTCCCATAACATACATAATTGGATGAATCTCTTTACGACGACCACTTACTACCATCGTAATTGGATAGAAGATAAACCCAATCGCAATTCCCGTTGCGATACTATACGTAAGCGGCATTGAAATGATAGTAAAGAATGCCGGTACTGCAATCTCGAATTTCTTCCAATCAATTTCGCCTAAAGATGAAACCATCAAGATTCCTACAATAATTAACGCTGGCGCTGTTACAGCTGGTGTTACAACACTTAATAATGGCGAGAAGAATAGTGCCAGTAAGAAGAATCCTGCCGTTACAACTGCTGTAAATCCAGAACGTCCACCCGCTGCTACCCCTGCAGAAGATTCAATATAAGACGTTGTTGTTGATGTACCTAAGATCGCACCGATTACAGTTGCAATCGCATCTGCGAATAACGCTTTTCCTGCACGTGGTAATTTATTGTTCTTCATTAATCCCGCTTGATTCGCAACTGCTACAAGTGTACCTGCTGTATCAAAGAAATCGATAAAGAAGAACGTTATAATAACAATCGCCATTTCAACAGTGAAAATATCTCCAAAGTGCGTTAACGCCGCACCGAACGTTGGTTCTAGACTCGGTATTGCTCCCACTACAGCTTTTGGAGTATCAATTAATCCTGTTGCTACTCCTAATATTGCTGTAAGAATCATACCGTAGAACACTGCACCATTAACTTTCTTAATCATGAAGATGATTGTCGTAACAACTCCGAAGATTGCTAGTAACGTTGTGCCCTTTGTTAAATCCCCCAATCCAACAAGAACAGCATCATTTTTCACGATAATTCCGGCATTTTGGAATCCAAGGAATGCAATGAACAATCCGATACCTGCCGCTACTGCAAACTTTAACTCTGATGGAATTGCATTAATGATTTTTTCACGAATACCTGAAGCTGTAAGAATAATAAAGATAATACCTGACATTAATGTTCCAGCAATTGCTGTTTGCCACGGAATACCCATCGTTAACACTGCCGTATAAGCAAAGAATGCGTTAATTCCCATACCCGGCGCCAAAGCAATCGGATACTTTGCGAAAATCCCCATAATTAACGAACCAATCGCCGCTGCTAATGCTGTAGCAACGAATACTGCACCTGGATCCATCCCTGTACCTGCTGGTAACCCTTTAACATTTCCAAGTGACAGCGTAGCAGGATTGACAAATAGTACATACGCCATAGATAAAAATGTCGTTAAACCCGCTATGAACTCTGTTTTATAATTTGTGCCGAGTTCATCAAACTGAAAATAGCGTTTCATCTTACGTTTCCCCCGTTATATGATTACTCGCCGTAATTCCCCTAGCCCTCTTTTATCTATTAAAAATAAAAAAGGCTTCCATTGCATATACATGGAAGCGTTCTATGAATAAAGATAAGATTCCCCTCACCTTTATAAAAACGCCTCGTAGTCAAGCCATTTACGGTAGCTAGGTAGAAACTTTCGGGCCATATCCCCGATATTATACGACGGCATAATATTCACTTTTCGTTTGAATTACATACTCATATTAACTCTTGAAAGTATTTTTGTCAATTTAAAAACGAACATTTTTACGAACTTTTATATTTTCGTTCGTATTAAGCTTAAAAATACAAAAGATCCATCTATGCATGTGCAATAGATGGATCTTTTGTATAATACTATTCCCACTCAATAGTTGCTGGTGGCTTACTCGTTACATCATACACGATACGGTTAACGTGTTTTACTTCGTTTACGATACGTACAGAGATTTTCTCTAATACGTCCCAAGGGATACGTGCCCAGTCAGCTGTCATACCGTCAATAGATGTTACTGCGCGGATACCTACTGTGTAATCGTACGTACGCTCGTCACCCATAACACCTACGCTACGCATACCAGGAAGCGCAGTGAAGTATTGCCAGATTTCGCGGTCTAATCCTGCTTTAATAATTTCTTCACGTAAAATCGCATCAGATTCACGAACGATTTCTAATTTCTCTTCTGTGATTTCACCTAATACACGAATACCAAGACCAGGGCCTGGGAATGGTTGACGCCATACGATTTCGTCAGGAATTCCTAGTTCAGATCCTAATACACGTACTTCATCTTTAAATAAAGTGTTTAAAGGCTCAATTAATTTGAACTGCATGTCTTCTGGAAGTCCACCAACGTTATGGTGAGATTTAATTGTTTGTGCAGTTGCTGTACCACTTTCAACGATATCTGTGTAAAGTGTACCTTGCGCTAAGAAGTCCATACCTTGTAATTTAGAAGCTTCATCATCAAATACGTAAATGAATTCGTTACCGATGATTTTACGTTTTTGTTCTGGATCTTCTACACCTTTTAACTTGTTCATGAAGCGTTCTTTTGCATCCACTTTAATAACGTTCATGTGGAAACCTTCGCTAAATGTTTTCATAACACCTTCCGCTTCACCTTTACGAAGTAAACCGTGGTCTACGAAAATACATGTTAATTGGTCGCCGATTGCTTTATGAATTAATACTGCTACAACAGAAGAATCTACACCGCCGCTAAGTGCGCATAGTACTTTTTTGTCTCCAACAGTTTCACGGATTTTCTCTAATTCTACTTCAATAAAGTTCTCCATGTTCCATCCTTCAGAACAGCCACATACGCCGAATACGAAGTTTTTAATTAAATCGTTACCGTGCTCAGAGTGACGTACTTCTGGGTGGAATTGTACACCATATAGGTTTTTTGCTTCATTGCTCATACCAGCAATTGGACAAGACTCACTTGTCGCGTCTACTACGAATCCTTCTGGTAAACCAGTTACTAAGTCGCCATGACTCATCCATACAACTTGCTCTTCTGGAAGGTTCGCATATAATTTTGATTCATTCTCTACTTTCAGAACAGCTTTTCCGTACTCACGGTGATTTGCACGCTCTACTGTACCACCGAATTGTTGCGTCATAAGCTGCATACCGTAACAAATACCGAAGATCGGTAATCCTAGATCAAAGATTTTTTCATCACAATGTAATGCACCTTCACCATATACACTATTTGGTCCACCAGAGAAAATAATCCCTTTCGGATTCATTGCTTTAATTTCTTCCGCAGTAATTGTATGTGGATGAAGTTCACTGTATACACCGAACTCACGAATTCGACGTGCTATTAACTGATTGTACTGACTCCCAAAATCTAAAACGATAATTGTATCATGCTGCTTCTTCAAAATAATCACCCCAACGTTAGTTCTCGTATATAAATATTTTCACCAATTTGGCAAAAAGCATTACTAATATAATAAAAAAAGCCAGTCCTCCGCCTCTAGTCTCATAACAAAGAAAAGGCAGGGGTCTGGCTTTATAAAGAAAGATAGTCTACGCTCTTTATAAATATAAGACACACTGCCTTCATAGTCAGGTTGTTTACGGTAACCCGGTAGAGACTCTCAAACCTTATCTTTGAGGATATATGAAGGATCGTTTTATATTATCTTCCTAGATTCTAACAATGAAGTATCAATATGGTCAAGAGAGAAAGCGACAAAATTCTACAGAAATTCATTTCCTTTTCTAAAAAACATCCATTTCTATATAGAAATGGATGTTTTTTAGAAAAGAATTACATCATCCCGCCCATGCCAAGCATTACCGTTGTAATTGGTCCTAGTTTGTCAGCTACTACAGCTAAAGTCGTATCATCAGTTTCTTCCTATTTTTTTACCTATATTTCATCAACCTGTTCTAGCTCTTACGCTGACATAAATACACTCAAACAAAAGAGTTAATAGACACTATAAAAGCCTATGCAAGTTATACATAAGCTTTTTGTTATTCACGATTAGCTATTTTTCAAGTCCTAATCCTTAAAGCAATTATTAATAAGATTAAATATAATAATCAGGGTTTTCGTCCATTTTAATTAAAAATTCTTCTAAAGAATCCGCTATTTTTATGTTCTCAGAGTAAATGGGACACTGTCCTAATTCATTTTCCTCTTTAAATTTAATTGTTAAAAAGTTAAGTTCTGTTGCTTCGAAAAATACTAATGATTCATCATCATCTACATCATCTAGGTTTGGATTATATTCGTAAATATCCTGTCTTAAGCGAAAATCCGCAACTGAAATCGGGTCCATAAATCTATTGATTAAATTTCTGTTGGTGTTTAAAAATCCATAACCAATTTCTTCATAGAAACGTTTTAGTTCTTTAGGGAACTGCATTTTTAATAAATCCTCTGCTTCTGCTATCTCTTCTTTTGGTAAAGGGTAAAGAATAGGGGTTTGATTAGATTTAATGCCTTCGTCTGCTACAATATGCTTTTTCAAAAAATTAAACATTGCTTATTTACCTCCATTATTTATCATTTAAAGATTTCCCTTGAAATTGTATCTTTTGCATGGATTCCACCTTGATGTTCATCAGGATATCTAGCTGGATGTATATTCCACCATTCATGTTCCCCGCCATATGCATTTTCTACCAAATGATGTGCATCATACGGTCTATCAACTCTTCTTAGTACTCTACCCCTTCTTGAAAGGATTTCTTCTTCATAAGTAGGCCATTTTTGCTCTGTCTTAAGTTCCCATTCTTTAATTAAATCTTCTCGCAGTCTATTAAATTCTTCTCTTCTCGCTGCTACTTCTTCTTTACTTAGTCGTTCATAACCATTATTTTTTAAAGATTCCTGTAGTAATTCCTTTTGGTTTTCAGGGATTTTCCTATTTGTAATTTCTTCTACTTGGCTAATGTATTCTTGGAATCTAGGTGTATTTAAATTACCAGGATTAGCAAACATAAATGTATTTCGTGCTTCTTCTAAAGAATTAAAAGAAGTTTTTGGAACATCTCTAAAATCACCCGCATAAGCAAAGGGGTCTCTCATTTGTAATTTATTTGAAAAATGAGCAATACTCTGTTCTGCTTTTGTCCCTAATGTAGTTACTTTCCCTACTCTACTTATTCCTTTATCACCAAGCCAGCCCAAGCCAAGTCCCATAAAAATACTTGTTCCCTATTTCGTACGACTTTCCGCATCACCATGCCAAAAATCATTCATAAATGAATCCGAAACAGTATTCCAAGCGGTAGAAACTGTCTCTATAGGGTGACCTATAGCATACTTAATATTTTCCTTTGTTACTGTATCGTCTAATGAATTAAATCCTTCTACAATCTCCCCAATAACTTGCCCAGAGCCAACGTATATACCATCCCAAATTTTTCTCAGCATAGATTTTTCAGAGGGTTTGTCGCCCATTGCTCCTGCTTCTATCTTTTCATTAGATAAACTTCCATCAACTAAATTACCATCATACAGTTCATCAGCATTACGAAACTTTTCAGCAGCATGCATTAGTTCTTCTGCAATCTTATCAAATTCCCTAAACACATTAAACATTTGAGGTTTTGTTTCATTAAACATCTGATAAAATCTTTGACTCGTTGCACCATTCCACATTGCAGCTACGTATTCCGTTTGGTTATATAAATCTTTATGTATTTGTTCTAACCTATTTTTAGTTTCAAGAACAAGCTTCGCTGACTGTTCTAGCCGTTCTGGCGTAACCTTTATTTGCGTCATGCTACCCCTTCTCCATACAATATTTTACACAAAAATTATATCACGTGAAGCTATTTCACCGTACTAAATATTCGGAATTTACTACTTAAAAATTATCCCCCCTTTTAAAAAAGTTGAAACGCCGCTGTCTAAATAAACACGAGAATCCTATCAAAATATAGCTTCTCTTATTCATTTCCTCTTTGCAAAATCAAGTAGCCATCTCACTTTTTCAGGATGATTTATTCCACGTAAATGCCCAAATACACTGTAACTTCGTATTTATTGTTTTAGCTGTATTACTTTTATCTTGGAATAACGTACATAGCTTTTCACATAAAGAGTTTTAACTTCTTCAACATTCAAAATGTCATTATCGTGACAGTAATTAATAAAACTGCCTAATAGAACCTCATAATTTTGATATTTACCCTCGTTATATTCCCAAACTTACGGTCTTCAAGAAATTCCTTTTATGCAAATTTTAAAAACACAAAAAAGACTACCTCCTCTCATCAAGGAAGTAGCCTTCTTCTAATTAACTATTTATACATTGCACAGCTTCACAGAGTGATGCTTATTACATCATTCCGCCCATACCGCCCATGCCCATGCCGCCCATGTCAGGCATTGCTGGTGCATTTGGTTCTGGCTTGTCAGCTACTACAGCTTCAGTTGTTAAGAACATAGCTGCAACAGATGCTGCGTTTTGGAGTGCAGAGCGAGTTACTTTAGCTGGATCTACGATACCAGTTTCAAGCATGTTAACCCACTCGCCAGTAGCTGCGTTGAAACCAACGCCTACTTTTTCGCCTTTTAGACGCTCTACAACTACAGATCCTTCTAGACCAGCGTTGATTGCGATTTGACGAACTGGCTCTTCTAGTGCGCGAAGTACGATGTTGATACCTGTTGCTTCGTCACCTTCAGCTACGATAGAAGCTACTTTCGTGTATACGTTCATAAGTGAAGTACCACCACCTGCAACGATACCTTCTTCTACTGCTGCACGAGTTGAGTTAAGTGCATCTTCAATGCGAAGTTTGCGCTCTTTTAACTCAGTTTCAGTTGCTGCACCTACTTTAATTACTGCTACGCCACCTGCAAGTTTCGCAAGACGCTCTTGTAATTTTTCACGATCGAATTCAGAAGTAGTTTCTTCTAATTGCGCACGGATTTGACCGATGCGAGCTTCGATTTGTTGTGTATTTCCGATACCTTCAACTACAGTTGTGTTTTCTTTCGTTACAACAACTTTACCAGCGCGTCCTAAAGATTCAACTGTAGCAGATTTTAAGTCACGGCCTAATTCTTCAGTGATTACTTCGCCACCAGTTAAGATTGCGATATCTTCTAGCATTGCTTTACGACGGTCACCAAATCCAGGAGCTTTAACAGCTACTACATTGAATGTACCACGAAGTTTGTTCACTACTAATGTAGCTAACGCTTCGCCTTCTACATCTTCAGCAATGATAAGAAGTGGTTTACCTTGTTGTACCACTTGCTCTAATACTGGTAAGATTTCTTGAATGTTAGAAATCTTTTTGTCAGTGATTAAGATGTATGGGTTATCAAGAACTGCTTCCATTTTGTCAGAATCAGTAATCATGTAAGGAGATGCATATCCACGATCAAATTGCATACCTTCTACTACGTCTAATTCTGTTGTGAAACCTTTAGATTCTTCTAAAGTAATAACGCCGTCGTTACCAACGCGCTCCATTGCTTCAGCGATTAATTGACCTACTTCTTCGTCAGCTGCAGAAATAGCAGCTACTTGTGCGATAGAAGATTTACCTTCGATTGGTTTAGAAATCGTTTTTAATTCTTCGATTGCAGCAGTAACAGCTTTTTCGATACCTTTACGAAGACCCATTGGGTTCGCACCAGCTGTTACGTTTTTAAGACCTTCACGAATCATAGCTTGTGCTAATACAGTTGCAGTTGTTGTTCCATCACCAGCTACATCATTTGTTTTGCTAGCAACTTCTGCTACTAATTTCGCACCCATGTTTTCGAATGCATCTTCTAATTCGATTTCTTTTGCGATTGTTACACCATCATTTGTAATAAGTGGTGAACCGAATTTTTTCTCAAGTACAACGTTACGACCTTTTGGTCCAAGCGTTACTTTTACTGCGTTTGCAAGAGTGTCGACACCGCGAAGCATCGAACGACGTGCTTCTTCACTAAATTTAATATCTTTTGCCATAATAATTGACCCCCTTGGATTTTTTAAGATTTATATAATTAACCGATAACTGCTAAAATGTCACTTTCACGTAAAATCAAGTAGTCAGTACCTTCGTATTTCACTTCAGTACCTGCATATTTTGAGAAGATGATAAGATCACCTGCTGCTACCTCTAAAGCAACACGCTCACCATTTTCAAGCACTCGACCAGTACCTACTGCAATAACTTTACCCTCTTGTGGTTTTTCTTTTGCAGTGTCTGGTAATACAATACCACTTGCTGTTTTTTCTTCTGCTTGAACAAGCTCAATTACAACGCGATCACCTAATGGCTTTAGCATGAACAATAACCTCCTCATTTTGTTATGTAAATTTTATTTATTAGCACTCAAGTCACCCGAGTGCTAACACACTTATAATAATAAATAATCTCAATTTCTTTTGCAAGTAAAAAAATCATAATTTTTTCGCAAATTAAGCTATACACTTTTCTATATAGAGTCCCTCTTCTTCTACCTTTACTATATGAATCGTTGTTTCTACTACTCGTATGTTACAATATGAAAGGACACCCTAAGTTGTTTTCGCTACACACACAACTTTCTCCTGTCTTCTATTATAATTTCAAATAAGGATTTACGAAAAAAACATAATTCAAGCGAGGTTTATATCGTAGGTAGCATATTTACATGTTATCCTACCTTATCTCATACACTAGAGTTAGAAAGGATGGTTAAACCATTTGAAAAAACAATATTGGTGGGTTATCGTTACATACATTTTAATGCAGTTATCATCCATTGCTGGATTACCACTTCTCCTGAAAACTGGACTTTATGATAACAGAGGATTTACTAGAGAAGAGAAATTTCAACTCATAACTGGACACTGGGCAATCATTAGCTTCTTTATTGCATTATGTATCGTACTTTGGTTACTTAGAACAGATATTCGCGATAGACGTTTAGATACAATGCGCTCTAGTGTTCCAGCTACGATTGGTTGGATTTTTATCGGGTTCTTCTTAGCATTTTTCTCGCAAAGCATTGCCGGTATGATAGAAATGCGTTTATTAGGAATTAAACCTGGATCAGAAAATACAGCGAGACTTATGGATATCGCAAGAACGACACCTTGGTTCCTTATCGTCATCTCTATAATAGGACCTATTTTGGAAGAAATCGTATTTAGAAAAATTTTATTCGGTACACTTTATAAGAAGTTTAACTTCTTTATTGCTGCTATCATTAGTTCTCTCGTATTCGCAGCGATTCATTTTGATTTTACTCACTTATTGGTATACACTTCTATGGGACTCGTATTCGCCTTTTTATATGTAAAAACGAAGCGTATTATCGTCCCTATCGCGGCTCATGTTGCAATGAATACATTAGTTGCAGTTGCTCAAGTTTTAATGAGCAATGAACAAATTCAAGAAATGATTAAAGAAGCTGAAAAAATGCAAGGCTTTATCGGAGGATTTTTATGAGAAACTCACCATTGTTCATGGCTGCATTGTACTTCCTTCTTGGGTGTATCTTTACACGCTTCGCCATTACGAACGTAACAGATACAATCTGGAATATGTGGACAATACTATTTGCAGTTATGGCAACAATTGATTTTAATTTGGCACTTCGCCTTATCTTAGTTAAATTCACAAAGAAAAAACAATAATAAAACGCAGAGGTCGCTTCCTCTGCGTTTTATTGTGGATAATTCTTCAAAAAGTAAACAAGTGTTTGTAACTCTACCGCTAAATCAATATGGTGAATTCTTATATTGTCTGACACATTTAAGCGTGCTGGTGTAAAATTCAAAATACCATGCACATTCGTTTCTGCCAATCTATCTGCTACAGATTGTGCTACTGTAGCGGGTACTGTTAATATTGCCACTTGTATATCATTTGATAAACGTTCTTCTAATTCATCTAAATGATATACAGGAATGCCCCCGATTTCTGTTCCGACTTTCTCTTCACTAACATCAAACGCCATTTCAATTTTTGTATTATTGTTTTTCGTGAAATTATAATGTAAGAAAGCGGTCCCTAAATTACCTACTCCAATAAGTGCTACACGTGTTATATCATCTTGATCGAGTGTTTCACGGAAAAATGATAATAAATAATTTACATTATATCCATAACCTTTTTTCCCTAACGCTCCAAAATATGAAAAATCTCTTCGAATTGTTGCGGAATCAACTTTTACCGCTTCGCTCAATTCGGCTGATGAAACACGTTGCTTACCAGAAAGAGATAAGTTTTGGATAAATCGATAGTATAGAGGCAATCGTTTGGCAGTGGCCTGTGGAATTTTTTGCTGATCCATATAACCTCTCCTCTCTTCCTATCTTTATTCATATACTTGAATCAAATACAGAAGTTTAGCACTCATGAATTTCCCTGTATAATAAAGAGAAGAAGTATTCTCTCTTTATTTTAAACTATACACTATTTTTAGTATGATTGAGAAATATAAACATGGCAAAGTTAAGAAATTATTTGAGGTGAAAACATTGATTTTATTACAAGTAAACGCGCTTTCGAAATTATACGGTGCAGAAACGATTCTTGCAAACATAAAATTGGAAGTTCAAACGAAAGATCGCATCGCATTAGTTGGACGAAATGGAGCCGGAAAATCTACATTATTAAAAATAATAGCTGGTGAGCTATCCCATGATGGTGGCGAGATTATAAAACCGAAAGATGTCTCAATCGGATATTTAGCTCAAAATACCGGGTTAGAAACGTCTTTAACAATTTGGGATGAAATGTTAACCGTCTTTACACACTTGCAGCAAATGGAGACAAAACTTCGAAGGCTAGAGCAAGAGATGGGAAAAGAAGAAAACTTTTCAAACGAGGCTACATATGAAAAATTGTTAGCTGAATATGACCAATTACAATTAGATTATAAAGATCAAGGTGGCTATCAGTACGAAGCAGATATTCGCTCAATTTTAAGTGGTCTTGGCTTCCCAGTCGAAACGCACCAGACGACGATTTCTACATTAAGCGGTGGACAAAAAACACGCTTAGCTCTCGGTAAATTATTATTAACGAAACCAGACTTACTTATTTTGGACGAGCCTACAAACCATTTAGACATCGAAACATTAACATGGCTTGAACAATATTTACAAGGCTATCCTGGCGCAATACTAATTGTTTCTCATGACCGTTATTTCTTAGATAAACTCGTTACACAAGTATATGAAATTTCGAATAAAGAAAGCAGACGATTTGTTGGTAACTACAGTAAATATTTAGACTTAAAATCAGCATTATACGAGCAAGACATGAAACGTTATGAAAAACAACAAGATGAAATCGCTAAGCTCGAGGACTTCGTTCAAAAAAATATAGCTCGTGCATCTACGACAAAACGCGCGCAAAGCCGTCGTAAACAATTAGACCGAATGGAATTATTAACAAGACCATTAGGTGATTCAAAGTCAGCATCCTTCCACTTCGATATTGAAAAACAAAGTGGAAATGATGTTTTACAAGTAAAAGATGCAACTATCGGCTATCACGAGGATCCGATTATTGAACATGTAACGATGCGCTTAACTCGCGGGGATAGCGTTGCTTTAGTTGGTCCAAACGGAATCGGGAAATCCACATTGTTAAAATCAATTGTGAATAAGTTACCACTATTACATGGTAATGTTTCTTTCGGATCCAACGTCTCTGTTGGTTATTATGATCAGGAACAAGCTAACTTAACATCTTCTAAGCGAGTTTTAAATGAGCTATGGGATGAATATCCATTGCAGCCTGAAAAAGAAATTCGCACGATACTAGGTAACTTCTTATTCACAGGAGATGATGTACTAAAGCCCGTCTCTTCTCTTAGTGGTGGACAAAAAGCTCGATTAGCTCTGGCGAAACTTATGATGCAAAAATCAAATTTATTAATTCTCGATGAGCCTACAAACCATCTTGATTTAAATAGTAAAGAGATTTTGGAGAATGCTTTAATTGATTATCCAGGTACCCTTCTATTCGTCTCACATGACCGCTACTTTATTAATCGTGTAACGACAACTGTTGTTGAGTTATCAACAGAAGGTGCACAGGAATATTTAGGGGATTACGATTACTATGTGGAGAAGAAAAATGAAATGATTGAACGCGCAGCATTTGAACAACAAGAACAGCAAGAAAACCAAGCACCTGTTCAAAAAAATGTAGCTCAAGAAAAATTAAATTATCTCGAAGAAAAAGAGCGTAAACAATTAGAACGTCAACGTACTCGAAAAATTGAGGAGCTAGAACAAAATATTGTACAATTTGAAGAAGAAATTGCTACGTTAGAAGATCAACTTTGCTTACCAGAAATATATGCAGATTATGAAAAGGCTAGTGAAATTACAACGAAAAAACAAACACTGCAAGAGCAACTTGACGCTTGTATGACAGAATGGGAAGAGTTGCATTTATAAGAGTATGAATAAAAAGGATGTCTCATACGTCGGGATTTTTGGCGATGCGACATCCTTTTTTATCTTCGAGTATAGATGAACGTCATATTGTATAAGCAATTCGACACGACATGCCGATTTACCGACAAAGTTTGACAACGTTAGCGCGCCCCTATAATAAGGGCACATTTCAAAATGTTTTTTAGAGATATCTTCTCGCTTTTTATTTCCCGAAAAAGAATACATCCGAAGGTCAGACTTCATCTGATTTATCCACAAGTTTATGCACATATCCACCTTTATAAAATAAACCTCAAAATAACTTTTCCACATTATCCACAATTAACTAAAAAGTTATTCACATTTTATATACACAACAAAACCCACATTATCAACAGATAATATGGGTTTTATCCACAAGCTGTGGTTAATTTTGTGTATAACTATGCTTCAATATCTAATCCTGGATTTGCATTTAAAGCTAATGTAGCACGTTTTCCTTGTTCATATGCAATTGTACCTGCCGCTGCAATCATTGCTGCATTATCTGTACATAAAGATAGTGGAGGAATAATTAGCTCAATATTTTCTTTTGGCGCAAATTCCGCTTCCAAACGTGCGCGAAGTCCTTTATTCGCAGCTACTCCACCAGCAAGAAGCAGTTGCTTTACGTTATATGCTTCTGCTGCACGAGATGCTTTCGTTACAAGCACATCTATTACACTCTCTTGGAAACTTGCTGCTAAATCTTCCGGTGCAATTTCTATCCCCCGTTGTTTTGCGTTATGCACAGTGTTGATAACTGCTGATTTCAATCCACTGAAACTAAAATCATACGAATCAGGCTCTAGCCATGCACGAGGCAAATCGATTGTTGGTTTTCCTTCATGTGCAAGGCGATCAATATGAGGCCCTCCTGGATATGGCATAGATAACGTACGAGCTACTTTATCATATGCCTCTCCAGCTGCATCATCTCGCGTTTCACCAATTACTTCAAATGAACCATGTTCTTTCATATAGACAAGCTCTGTATGTCCACCAGATACAACAAGTGATAGTAATGGGAATTGAACTTCTTTTACTAAACGGTTCGCATAAATGTGACCAGCGATATGGTGAACACCCACTAGAGGGATATCATGTGCAAATGCCACTGCTTTGGCTGCGTTTACCCCTATTAGAAGCGCGCCTACTAAACCAGGTCCTTCTGTTACAGCAATTGCATCAATATCATCAAATGTGATATTTGCTTCTTTTAAAGCTTCTTCTAACACAACTGTAATTTCTTCTACATGATGACGAGATGCAATCTCTGGTACAACTCCGCCAAAACGTTTATGACTTTCAATTTGTGATGCAACGACATTCGCGATAATTTCCGTTCCATTTTTAACAACCGCTACCGCTGTTTCATCACAACTTGTTTCAATACCAAGTATAATCGTATTTTTTTCCATTATATATTCACCCACATTACGAGACCATCTTCCTGATTGTCTGCATAGTATCGTTTACGAATTCCACCATTTTGAAATCCGTATTTTCTGTATAACTGTTTTGCTACTTCATTTGATACACGTACTTCAAGTGTCATCGTTTTTACCCCTAGAGTTTTCGCTTCGGAAATAACTTCTTTCAATAAAGCATCCCCTAGCTTTTGACCTCTGTATTCTGGCAAAATAGCTATATTTGTTATATGTGACTCATCAATAATTATCCACAATCCACAATAGCCAATTACACGACCATCTTTTTCTAGCACCACATAATGTGCATGTTCATTCATCGTTAACTCACGCTGAAAGGCAGCTGCAGTCCAAGGAGTTGAAAAAGATGATTCTTCAATAGCTACAATTTGAGCGATATCATCAAGTTCCATCTTTCTAAATATCATATCCATCTTCTGCAAGCTCCTACTTGTTTTGACTTTCTAACCACTTTGTTTCAGCTTCAGCTAAACGAAGGTAACTAGGAACAAATGAATGTACATCTTGTTCTTCTTTTTGTAATCCTAAGAACGCTAACTCACTTGGTCTTGGGTTATTTTTAGTGAAAGGAGCAAATACAGCTTGATCGCCTAAATGTTCGATAATCGTTTCTTTGTGCAGCCTAACATCGTTACCAATAAATAAAACAGGCTTTCCTTTATCTTTTAACATTTGCAACCAGTCTACAATAAGGATAATTCGGTCTTCTTCTATAGAAGTTACATTCTCTCCTTCATATGTATATAACCCAGTATAAATTTGTCCACGTCTTCCATCAAATAAAGGACAGATCAATCCATCAAAATTAGCACCGTTTGCAGCCACTACTTCTAAACTTGATACACCTACAATTGGTATTTGAAGTGACCAAGCTAATGTTTTTGCAGCTGTCACACCTATGCGAACACCTGTATATGATCCAGGACCAGCAGCTACAACAATTTTAGTTAATTCTTTCGGTTTTACACCGCATTCTTTTAATAGTTGTTCTACAGCTGGCATCAGACGTACAGAATGGTTTTTTGTTAAGTTTGTAATGACTTCCCCAATTACGTTTCCTTCCTCAATAAGGGATACACCCATTACGTAATTTGAAGTATCAATTGCTAGTACTTTCATCTTGTAATAGCTCCTCACATAATCTAATATATCGATCTCCAATTGGCTCGAGTACAATTTTCCTTGTATCATCTCCAGCATGGAATAAACTAATTTGTAACTTCTCATTTGGTAAAAATGCTTCTATTAAATGAGCCCATTCTACTACCGTAATTCCTTCACCGTAGAAATACTCATCAAAACCTAAGTCCTCTTCACTTTCTGCTAAGCGATACACGTCCATGTGATATAGCGGTAATCTCCCTTTATATTCTTTAATAATATTAAAGGTAGGACTATTTACAACTCTTTTCACTCCAAGACCTTTTGCTAGTCCTTTTGTGAAAGTTGTCTTACCAGCCCCTAGATCTCCTTCTAAAATAATTACATCTTGTGCCCCGACAAGTCCACCTAGTTTTTCTGATAATCTTTGTGTTTCCTCAGAAGATTTTGTTGTTATTTCATATTTACTCACAGACTTCACCTACTTTACTCACAATGTTCTCTGCTCTTTATTATACAGGTTTTGAATATATAAAAAAGTCCTTAGGAGTTTTCCTAAGGATAGTTTGACTGTCTTTATTAGTTTTTTGTTAAAACAAATAAAAAAATACGAAACAACTTGTTTCGTTCTTTTCTTTATATAAAATGGCGGTCCCGACCGGGGTCGAACCGGCGATCTCCTGCGTGACAGGCAGGCATGTTAACCACTACACCACGGGACCATTTGGTTGCGGGGACAGGATTTGAACCTGCGACCTTCGGGTTATGAGCCCGACGAGCTACCGTGCTGCTCCACCCCGCGATGATATAAATAGCCTGGCGACGTCCTACTCTCACAGGGACAAGGTCCCAACTACCATCGGCGCTAGAGAGCTTAACTTCCGTGTTCGGTATGGGAACGGGTGTGACCTCTCTGCCATCATCACCAAACTATGAAGGCATATTCCTTCAAAACTAGATAACATTTGCTACATATTATATGGT
>NZ_BOQB01000060.1 GCF_018332475.1 Bacillus sanguinis
ACCTTACAATATCAAGGCACAACAAAAACGAGGTCTCATTTGGGTGGGTTCGATCTATTTTTTTTAAAGACCAAAAAAAATAGACCGAACCACCCAAATTAAACACACAAAAGCAATCGCGAAATCTCCCTTCGGGCGATTTAAGCTCACTAGAGTCAAAGTCAAAATCAAAAGACCAAAAGCAAAAATCAAGGTCAAAAGATTAAAAGACAAAGGCTCAAGATAGCTACGCCATCTTGTTGCGATTGGCGTCTATAAATAGACTCCAAGGCTCTCCCATACATTTTGCACCAAAATGTATAGTCAAATGAGCGTACAACGGTATTGCGGTCTGGAATTTTTGAGTAACCCAGAAATTACTGTTCTTGCGATTTGTTTTGTGGTTAAAAACCTTTGTTACAGATTTACATTTATTCAGTTGTAAAAATATTTAATTGTAAAACTTGTTCCCTTCGTATTTTTTGATTTGTCATCTCCTTAAATTTTTATTTTTTATAATATTTTTTTCCATTCTTGCAAGCAAGAATTCTATTTTCTTTTAAAGCTATTTATAAAACTACTTGGGAAAGCTTTATATTGCTCCTTTCTTAGATTATTTTTTCCCACGTCTTAAAAACATTTTGCTTTGCTATTGTAATGATCCCCTTTCATTTTTATGACGTGAATTTTTTAGTTTTGTAAAATACACGATTACTTGAATCACGTCCCAAGATTCATAGTATAAAATTTCGTATTTCATATTTGCTTAACCGCAAGCGTTTAAACAAATAAGTAATTGGTTTTAAAATTACTATGAATATATACAAATTTTACCATTAATCAACTGATTTTGATGAAAAAACCTTATTTTTTTATGCTTTTGAAAAGGTCTTACGACCTTAAATGTTTTTCTTTCCGGGGTAGAGTCCTGAAAATGCGGATTTACAACGGTAATGTAATTTTCACCCATAAATAAAGCCGATTTTAAGAAATCGACTGTTGAACTAAAGCTCCCTTTACTTTAAGTACATTTCTTCACAATCTTTAGATTAATTTATTGGATTATTTTTATGTGAAAGAGTGATATTAAATAAGAGCTTTAATTCGATTGACAAAAAAACCGTCCAGAAGGTATATTATATGTATCTAAGTTATGGAGGTTATTATGTCTATTTCAAAGCATGCTAATAAGAAAAAAAATATATTGATTGCTGCATCTGAAATTGTAAAAGAAGAAGGAGTTGTCAAACTCACATTAGAGGCAGTCGCCCAAAGAGCTGGCGTGAGTAAAGGTGGATTATTATACCATTTTCCTAGCAAGGAAGCATTAATTAAAGGAATGGTGGAAGATTGGACAAATAATTATTTCGAATGCATTAATACGTTAGTTAATAACGACGATGATAACGCAATAGGAAAATGGAATAGGGCTTATCTTAAATCTACATTTTCCGATTTAGAAAACAATAATCTAAATTCCGCACTAATGGCTGCTATGTTTATTAATCCAGATTTATTAGATGAATTCCGGCAGAGATACGATATTTTGCATACAAAGTTAATAACTGATGGAATTGATCCTGTCAAAATAACAATTACAAGATTATCCATAGATGGTCTTTGGTTTTCAGAAATATTTGGAATGGCACCATTAAATGAAGAACTAAAAACACAAGTTTTTGATGAACTAATAAACATGATTCAGGAGGACGAATAATGTCATATCTATATTTAGCACTTGCAATAGTGGGGGAGATTATTGGCTCTTCCCTATTAAAAGCATCTGAAGGCTTTTCAAAACTCTATCCTACAATAGGGGTAATAATAGCTTTCGTTGGTTGTTTTTTCTTTTTATCCTTGTCGCTAAAAACAATCCCCTTAAACACTGCATATGCATTATGGGCAGGTTTAGGACTTGTTTTGACTACAGTAATTTCAGTTTTAGTTTGGAAGGAAAAACTTAACATGGCTAGCATTGCAGGAATAACACTGATTGTTGTAGGAGTTGTAATATTGAATTTGTTTGGACCAGGACATGGAGAATCTGGTCATGAAGCAAGCGAAACTATTACAATGAATGAGACAATGGAATAACACATAAAAAAGTCCTTCTTAATAAAGAGAAGGACTTTTTAGCTTAATTAAGGGTATTTTTTGAAGTCCTTATTCAACAAACCTGCGTACGTTAGTTTAAGTGTATCACTTCACAATTCCAATAGAGTAGAGTTTATTGAGACATAATGAAATTAGCGTTTTAAATGACTTCTGACTGTCTCATAAGACTTGTATCAAATGCTTACCGTTGTAAATCCGCATTTCCCTGACGCTACCCCTTTCCTAAGCAAAAATGTTTTTAAGTCTTTTATTCTTTTACCGTATTAAATTTGATACGGTTTTCATATGCTTTTTTGGGTTGAGCTGGCTGGGGTTTGGGGCTAGCCCCAAGGGTTTTTATTACACAAAATATTGATAGAACGGAAATGTACGCACTAAGCGACGGAGCAATTAAAATGGATTGTTCAAGTGATAATCCGAAAAAGTGATAACTTTTTTGGTTTATCGCTTGGCACAAGCCATGCCAATTGCGGAGAATTTTGAGTCAAGATAAAGAGTGGAGATTTTTTGCGGTTTTTGCAAAAAATACTACTCGTTTCTTTACTCAAAATTAGCGTTAATAGAGAGTGAGATAGAACAACATTGTTAATGTATTAAAAAGTCAATAATATCAATGGTTTGTTGCACTTTTCGTAGTTCTTGAATTTAAGAACCATAGTTCTTGAATTTAAGAACACCGGATTTTTTACATTTTTTACATTATTTTACATAATTGAAAGATAAAAAAATACATGTATTAAAAAATACATGTATTAATTATTATTAATTTGTTTTCTCTTCTTCTTCTTCTGAATGACATGATAGTTCGAATAATTTTACAGGCATATCCTTTAATGCTTTAGGAACTTTTGAAAACATCGCTTGTAATGTTAAATTGACATCATCTTTGCTACCGGCGTACAAAATGTTCGGATTCATAAAATACACATTTGCTCTCGAATTATTACCTTGAACACCTGTTTTTGAAACAGCCAGTATGCCTTTTGCTACTAAAGATTTAACAATAGGATTGACATTATTTTTAGTTCTTTTCAACAAAGTTGCGATATCTGTTTGTGTTAAAGGAACTGGACTTTTTTTATGAATATCATCCACAAGACAATTTGATAAAAAACCAACTTTACGACTGATTTTCCATAAAAATATAATCTCTTTATCATCTAAATAATCAATCTCTTCGAGATAATCAACGTTATCCTGAAGCATTTGAGCAAATTTTGCTCGATTCTTGATTTTACGCTCTGGAACAAGTTTCATTCCTCGCGCGTTAGCTCTTGATTGCAAATCATTTGCTAATTCCCATTCTTCATCTGAAAAAAACTTTTCTTTTTCTAAGTCTCTTTTTCTAGCGTTTCGATCCGCTTGACTAAAATCAATTGCCATTGATTTTGCTCCTCTCCTGAAGAAAATGCAACAAGCATTCTAGGAGATTCACCGTTATTTTTTTATTATCCGTAAAGGGTTTTACCCTTGATTTTTAAATGAAAATTCATTAAAATTAAAACTAGAAATCAACGTTTTGGTGATAAATTACGATGAATCACCCAAAGTCGAGTGCTCCAACACTCGGCTTTTTTTTATGCTTGTCTATTCAATTCTAGCTTAAAAACTCAAATTTTGTAAGATGCTTTACCTAATCGAATAATTTTTCTAATCGATACTTTCTGTATGCTTTTGTTTTCGAAACATCATAAACTTGTTCCAACCTCGGTGTTATCAAAGGTCCACTTCCATAACAAATACCAATGATTGGACAATCATCTAATTCTTCCCCTAAAGATAATCTGTGCACATGAAAATCTATCATTCTCATGTGATATTCTTCTAAATCTTCTTGTTTAATTATCTTCATGAAACTTCTGTCATATAATCCGAAATATTTTTTTACATTATATTCATAAACAAAATTAAATCCAATTGGCTGTTCGTTTTTTTGAACTGGAAACCTTATTCTCTCACAAAATATTGCATCAATATATATTTTCCCAGCTTCTAGCAAAGTCAAATCATCTTCTTCTATTATAGTTTTTCCAATCACTTCATTTTCTTCATACCATCTAAAAGATGACATGCAATTCACCTCTTTATTTTGTTGGCACTTCTTTCTTTTCTTTTGAAGTATTTGTTGCTGCATCTTTCTTTTGACGTGTACCAGTAGCACGCTTTGGCTTTTTCTCTACTTCGAATTTAAAAGCACGTAACATTTCTAATTCTTCTTTCATTGCTTTGAAATCACCTAACGTTAAACGCTCGAATGCAACGAATTCCATTAGACTTTCCTTGTTAATAAGCCATTTTCGAGTCTCCACACGACCTTTTCCAATCAATAATGCATCAATTTTCCCATCACGAATCCAACGCATTGTAACTTGTGTATTCGTACTTTTCGTTACGCCATGATCCAAAAGGATTTTATGTGCATCTTCCAGTGAAATCGTGAATTTTTCCTTCATTTCTTGCGTCATTTCTTCAATTGAGATTTTTTTTGACATTGTTTTTTCCTCCTAATTACAATTAAGTACATGTATTTTTAATTAAATGTATCCATCTATATTTTTAATATACAGTAAATGTATTGAAAAGTAAATATAATTTTAAATAAATTTATTAAAAAATATATTTAATCTATTTTACATTTACTATTAATTATATTTACTCAAAATTATATATATCCTTCTTTAAATTTATTATACATTAAATTTATTTTTATGTAAATCCATTTTAGGTCATTACTTTTACTTTTGTGTAAATCTATTTATTGCCATGACTTTACTATTTTGTACATGTATTTTATATCTCTTAAACGTTGTTAAATCAACGATTTTTTGCGATTACTAAAAATAAATTGCGGAGACAATACATGTATTTTTATCTATATTTTTACTTTTGTGTAAATCTAATTTAGGTATATAAATTTACTATTGTGTAAAACTATTAAAATTACTTTAAAATACTTTTACTCAAAAATAAATTTACTATACAATAAATGTATTTTAAAATACTTTTACTGTATAGTAAATTTAATAGGCGTTTCATTTTTTTTTGATTTTCGAAAAAAAGCGAGAAATGGCGAGGATTTGGAAAACTCTCGTGTATCTTCTTAGTTCATCGACCCGTTTTTTGGCGATTTCCTCGAATCCGCACAAGGTACTGGCATTGCCATGAGAGGCTAACACAAGGCTTTCTCATTGTAAAGCCGGGAAAGATGGCTTGACAACGAGGCTCTAGCCCTTGTGTTTCTAAGCCAGTGCGCCAGTACCAACTGTGCTCCGCACTCGTCTTCCCGATTTTCCGTCAAAACCTATCAATAATCAGCATAATATCGTACAACATCTAAACGATAGTGACCCAAATCCAAGCTAACTAGAAACTGGCACATCTCTTTATTTGTAAGTTTACGCCCTTCGTTCTTCGAACCTTCGGTTATTTTTTTACGGATATTTTTTATAACTGCATCATATTTTTGCTTTGTTTTCTTGTCCTGACAACGTTTTGCAACTTCTTTTTTTAATTGATTCTTACTGTAACTTTTGTATTTATCCATTTGCGCTTGTGCATATGCTTTGCGACCTGAATGTGTTGTGTATCTTTTTCCGTTACGATCCACCCCAGCATTGACGGCTGCACCTCGTATTTCTTCTTTTGCACGTTTTCCAAATTCCTCATTTGTTAATTGATTTTTATCACGTTTTCGAGCAATAATTACCTGGCTTCTTTCACTTTTTCCAGTGCATAAATTTTTCAACTTCTCTAGTAATTCTTTACTTTCAATTTTAACCGTTCTCTCGTGCCCGCCTTTGCCTTTTATATAGACAGTGCCACTCTTAAAGTCTATATCACTCACTTTTAGTTTTACGGCTTCGTGAACACGCATTCCAGCGTACCGCTGTAATTCGTGTACTGTTTTTATATCTTCTCTCAAATGTTTACTTGTCGTTGCTACATTTAGTTCTTTTTGAACTTTTTCATAGTCTGAATGATTTGCCTTTAATACCGTCGAATCAGCCGATTTACGGAAGATTCCACGCTCTGTGAGTGTATTTAACATATCTCGTTTATCAGCGACCTTACATGTATGTTTAAACGTTCCTGTTTCAGCACTCGCAACACGAAAAGAATGAAACGCATGCGCCATTTGGCGCATAGAAAATGCGGAAGCATTTCCTTTTTCAAAGGCTTGAATTTTTGTTTCGAGATATTCCATTGCGTGGCGAGGTTTCGCCCTATCCACGCTAATTCCATGCGTTTGTATTAACCAATTGTTATATGATTTCACGATTCCGCAATATGTGTTTATTGTTGAATCAGTTAATTGTTTTTTGGTTGTATTATTTTCATCAAAAGTTATTTTCATATCTTTAACTTTTTCATAGACTTCATCAATTTTTAAATCAATATCATTTGTAATTTTGCTCATTTCGTCACCCCCTATATACAAAATCAAGAGCAAGAACCCAACCCCCGTGA
>NZ_BOQB01000061.1 GCF_018332475.1 Bacillus sanguinis
ACTACTCTATTACATACTCATTGAAAATCTATTATATGAAAACCACCTTTTAATTCCCTAACAATCTTAATTGAGAATAAATAGTAATTAAATTGATATAAAGTTGGTTTATTCTCTTGACAAAATAACCACTTCTATATGATAATTAATATCGAATTAGAATTATTATAGTTAATTAAAAAATATATTTTATGAGCACACTATTTTTTGATGCTCACAACCAACATTTAGGAGGAATTTTAATATGTTATTAATCGGCACAGAAGTAAAACCGTTTAAAGCTAATGCTTACCATAATGGAGAATTTATCCAAGTTACTGACGAAAGTTTAAAAGGAAAATGGAGTGTAGTTTGTTTCTACCCAGCTGACTTCACATTCGTTTGCCCAACTGAACTTGAAGACTTACAAAACCAATACGCAGCTCTTAAAGACTTAGGTGTTGAAGTATACTCTGTATCTACAGACACTCACTTCACTCACAAAGCATGGCATGATAGCTCAGAAACTATCGGCAAAATCGAATACATTATGATTGGTGACCCAACTCGCACAATCACTACAAACTTCAACGTTTTAATGGAAGAAGAAGGTCTTGCTGCTCGTGGTACATTCATCATCGATCCAGACGGCGTTATCCAATCTATGGAAATCAATGCTGACGGTATCGGCCGTGACGCAAGCATTCTTGTTAACAAAATTAAAGCAGCTCAATACGTACGTAACAACCCAGGTGAAGTTTGCCCAGCTAAATGGCAAGAGGGTTCTGCAACACTTAAACCAAGCCTTGACCTTGTAGGCAAAATCTAAGGAGTTCGATCAAAATGATACTAGATGCAGATATAAAAACACAACTATCCCAATACCTTCAGTTAATGGAGAACGATATTTTACTTAAAGTAAGCGCTGGAGACGACGACGTATCTAAAGATATGTTAGCTCTAGTAGACGAATTAGCTACTATGTCATCTAAGATTACAGTAGAAAAAGTTGAATTAGAGAGAACACCAAGCTTTAGCGTAAATCGCCCTGGTGAAGACACTGGTGTCGTATTCGCTGGTATTCCATTAGGACACGAATTTACTTCATTAGTGTTAGCTTTACTACAAGTAAGTGGACGCGCTCCAAAAGTTGAACAAAAATTAATCGATCAAATTAAAAACATTCAAGGCGAATATCATTTTGAATCTTATATCAGCCTAAGTTGTCATAACTGTCCTGATGTTGTACAAGCTCTTAACGTAATGAGCGTTCTAAACTCTGGTATTACACATACTATGATTGATGGCGCTGCATTCAAAGAGGAAGTAGAAAGCAAAGACATCATGGCAGTACCAACAGTTTTCCTAAACGGCGAATCTTTCGGAAGCGGTCGTATGACACTTGAAGAAATTTTAGCTAAAATGGGTAACGGTCCAGATGCATCAGAGCTTTCTGATAAAGATCCATACGATGTTCTTGTTGTTGGTGGCGGCCCTGCTGGTGCAAGTGCAGCAATTTATGCAGCACGTAAAGGCATCCGCACTGGTATCGTTGCTGAGCGCTTCGGTGGTCAAGTAATGGATACTATGGGTATTGAGAACTTCATCAGCGTAAAACGCACTGAAGGTCCTAAGCTAGTAGCAAGCCTTGAAGAGCACGTAAAAGAATACGACATCGATGTAATGAATCTACAACGTGCAAAACGTTTAGAGAAAAAAGAACTTATTGAAGTGGAACTTGAAAACGGCGCTATTCTGAAAAGTAAGAGCGTAATCGTTTCAACAGGTGCTCGCTGGCGTAACGTTGGCGTACCAGGTGAAGCTGAGTTCAAAAATAAAGGTGTAGCATACTGCCCACACTGTGACGGTCCATTATTCATTGGAAAAGACGTAGCAGTTATCGGCGGCGGTAACTCTGGTATTGAAGCTGCTATCGACTTAGCAGGTATTGTTAAGCACGTAACTGTTCTTGAATTCATGCCAGAATTAAAAGCTGATGCTGTATTACAGGAGCGTCTTAACAGCTTACCAAACGTAACTGTTCTGAAAAACGTTCAAACGAAAGAAATCACTGGTACTGATAAAGTAAACGGTATTTCTTACATCGATCGTGAAACTGAAGAAGTTCATCACGTTGAATTACAAGGTGTATTCGTACAAATCGGTCTTGTGCCAAACACAGACTGGTTAGGCGAAACAGTTGAACGCGCTCGCGGTGAAATCGTAACAGACAAGCACGGTGCTACAAACGTACCAGGAGTGTTTGCTGCAGGTGACTGTACAAATAATCCGTACAAACAAATCATCATCTCTATGGGTTCAGGTGCAAACGCAGCTTTAGGTGCATTTGATTACTTAATCCGTAACTAATTATATAGACGTGAGTAAAAAAAGCAGGTGCCAAGGCACCTGCTTTTTTATAATCTTAATGTATAAACTAAAAACCTCTCATTTCCATTCTTCTCATAAGCCCCTGGCAACCTTACTTCTCTCTTCAATTCAAACGCAGTCTGGTTCTCTAAGAAGAAAATATAATCTTCAGAAGGATAGTATAAAATAATATCCACTTCTCTCTCCGCCTCTTCTACCGAAAGTAAAATATTATTTACTACGTTCATAAATACTTGTACAGAAAATGGATTGAAGAAATAAAACCGGTTATCACGTGGGTCAATCTCGTATTCCTGCGCTAAACAGCATTCAAACCTAATTTTATCTTTACTGTTTCTTACCTTTCGTGCATAGCGCTCTAGATTATCCATTGCTTCTTTATAGAACTCTTCATTCATTTCAATTCCAACCGCTGAAGCGCCACACTTATGGTGCATGTAAAAGTTTAATCGTCCTTTTCCGCATCCAAAGTCTACAATCTGGTCGCTACTTCTTATTTCATATTGATTCAATAACTCATCTAATCCGCTATATGGCGTCGGTTCATAACGATGATAGTGCATAGACTTGTTAAAGCCCTTTTGCTCACCGACAGTTTTTATATGTAATACAGCATCGTAATATTGTTCGTTCATTCGTCTTCTCCTATTAGAAAATGGTACTTATTATTATACACCATGTACTGGAGACTCATTTTTTTATTGGATTAAATGGTACGTGAAATTATACAAACAATTTTTTCAATCTACCGACGTTTCGACAAAGGATATCGACTTAACAACAAATTCCTACAAAAAGACAGGAGCTATCTAGCCCCTGTCCTCTAATACTTTCAATACAGTTTGTTTCAATATTTCTACTCCATCCATAATACAACTATGATCGAACTTCATATACGGATGGTGTAATCCAGGTTGTAGGTTGGCCCCTAGTCCAAGCATGACAGCTTTTAAATGTGGTCTCTTCACTGTGTAGTAATGGAAATCATCACTTCCTGTCGTATACAGTGGTCCAGTGCATCCCTCTTCCCCGTATACCTCAAGAATGCCTTTTCGCATAAAGCGCTCAGCTTCTTCTGAAACTTCAGCTCCTGGTGCGAGATCGATCCACTCATAAGATACTTTAGATCCCATTGATTCCGCTGACAGAATTACTCGCTCTATTTTTCCCTTCAATTCATTTAGTAATATGTTATTTTCTGCCCTTACATCTAAGCTAAAATGGCCGTTACCTGGAATGATATTTAAATTATCTCCACCAGCTTGACATCTCGTCATCTTCACTGAATATGAACTTTGCGGTGGTAGCCATATATTTTTCAAACCGATATTGATCATAGAAATGACATCAATTGCATTTATCCCTTGATGCGGGCGTGCCCCGTGTGCATCATCTCCATGAATCGTTCCTTCTAAAAACCCTGCCGCTCCGTGACGAATAGATGGGGCAGCTTGTTTCAAAGGCAGTTCTTCAATCGGTCTTAGATGAACACCAAATAAGAAGTCCGCATCATCCACGGCACCCTTCTCTACCATCTTTAAAGAACCATTTCCTTTTTCCTCTGCCGGCTGAAAAATAAATCTAACTGTTCCACTATTCCATCTCATATTTTTCAATTGTAAAATAAGCCCCATCACAATTGTCATATGAGCATCGTGACCACATGAATGATTCGCTTTAAACTCTCCGTCCACTTCTTGCCAAAGTGCATCCATATCGGCACGAATCGCAACAACTGGATTTCCGTTTCCAATTTCAGCAATCACGCCTGGGCAATCATCAAATATTTTATATGAAATTCCTTCTTCTTTTAAAAAGTTAGTAATATACGCTGTCGTTTCATACTCTTTCCAACTCACTTCAGGGTTTTCATGTAAATGCTGAAAAATTTCAGTTAACCGCTCTTGTAGTTCTAATGTTTTCAAAGCTACATTCTCCTTCCCAAATTCCAAAACCATTCAGGTTAATTATACTTATGAAAAACAGATGTTTTTATGAACATATTGAATTTTAAGAAAAAAGTCAATTATTTATTTTTAAATACGATCGACAACTTATTTCCACTCACTTCATAACGATAGAACATTCCTTATTTTCTGTTTTTTTATTGACGCTTATATCAATTTTTAGTTATTATAATCTAATAACGTCTATTTTGCGACAATTCTAAAAATACAAACATACATAATGAGGAGGCAATTTATGAAAAAAGAAATACCTTTTGGCGTAGCAATGATCCCTATTATCGTTACAGTTGCAGTTATGATGGTTACAATTGTTGTATTAAAACAAAGCCCTCACGTCCCACTTATTATTGGTACTACCGTTGCTTCTATCGTCGCTTGGCGTTACGGTTACAAATGGCACGATATTGAAGAAGCAATGTATAAAGGAATTCGCCTCGCATTACCCGCTATCGTTATCATTATTCTAGTAGGTTTAACGATCGGTGCTTGGATTGGCGGCGGAATCGTCGCAACAATGATTTATTACGGCTTAAATCTTTTAACTCCATCACTATTTTTAGTTTCAATTACAATTATTTGTTCTATTGTTGCATTAGCTATCGGTAGCTCTTGGTCCACAATGGGAACAATTGGTGTTGCAGGAATGGGAATTGGCCTAAGTATGGGAATCCCAGCTCCAATGGTTGCCGGTGCTATCATTTCCGGTTCTTATTTCGGCGATAAAATGTCACCGCTTTCAGACACAACAAACTTAGCTGCTGGATTAACAAATACAGATTTATTCACACATATTCGTCATATGTTATTTACTACAATTCCAGGTTTAATTATTACTCTTATCGTTTATGCGTTCTTAGGAAGAAGCTTCGGTGCTAACAATATTGATGCAAAAAGTATCGATCAAACGTTACAAGTATTGCAACAAAACTTTGTTATCTCGCCTTTCCTACTAATCATACCTGTAGTCGTTATGGTATTGGTCGCTAAAAAAGTTCCTGCTATACCAGCTATTCTCGTAGGTATTATTTTAGGATTCCTATCACAAGTCTTTATTCAAGGTGGTTCTGTCTCCGCATCTGTCGGTGCACTCCAAGCTGGATTCGTTATAGACACTGGAAATAAGCTAGTAGACGAACTCTTTAACCGCGGCGGCTTAGATTCGATGATGAATACAGTTTCTATGACAATTGTCGCTATGACTTTCGGAGGAGTACTAGAACATACTGGTATTCTTCGCTCAATTGTAAATCAAATTTTAAAATTAGCGACATCAGCAAAAGGACTTATCGCTTCTACTATCGCATCTTGCTTTGCAACAAACCTTACTTGCTCTGAACAATATATTTCGATCGTTGTTCCTTCAAGAATGTACGCAAATGCATACACAGAAAAAGGACTACATTCTAAAAATTTATCCAGAGCATTAGAAGATGGCGGAACATTAACTTCTGTTTTCGTACCTTGGAATACATGTGGTGTATTTATACTCGCAACACTTGGAGTTGGCGCATTCGAATATGCTCCTTATGCTATATTGAATTTCATCGTACCTATTATTTCAATCATTTACGGCATAACTGGTCTCACAATTACAAAACTATCAGACATTGAAAAAGCAGAACTACTAAAAAAACAACAGGCTCAACTAGAAGCTTAAAGATATCGGTAAATTCATTTCATATATTGCGCGAGGGCGCCCTTGTTGATAGGGCATTTCCTCGCCGCAAATATGAGCATATCCATAATCAACTAGTTTCTTTAATAACCTTTCTGTTGATCGGCGAGTCACTTGTAAGTATTCAGAAAGGTCTGCAGCTGTAAACTTCAATGACGGATGTGATTGACTAAATTGAATAATTTTTGATAAGTTTGCTGGACTAAGTTTCGTTTCTTTCGCTATTTTCATTAGTTCTGGGTTGTCATTCTTCAAACTTTGTACTCTCTGCCCTTTTGGGAACGGACCAAATAGTTCTTTATCACTTGTTAGTATATAAAAACAGTGGTCTATTGGATTGTTCTTCGCAAAATTTTGAGCGATTTTAGCATTTTGCTCCGCTTCTTTTACAGTTTTTCCGTAACCAAATCCAATAGCTATCATTCCTTCTATACTCGCAAATAAATTATTTATCATATTCGTTTTTATAATCGATTCAATATCACCACGAGTCGTATACAAAATGAATGTCATTTCATCAACTTTTTTAAATGAACCATGTAGTGCTTTTGAAATGGCATCTAATTGCTCAAGCAAACCTTCTCTTAATTCTAAAGAAGAAATCATACAAGCACCAACGGTAGCTGAATGGCTTTTTGCTAACTCGGCTTTTATTTTTGCATCTTTTAACCCACGTATAATAGATTGCTTCGGGTCTATCATACGCTCTGAAGGAATACCTATTTTTTGAAGTTCATCATAGACAGCGTGAATACTAGTTAAAGCTAAATGAGCTTCTCCAGATTGATATTTAGCTACATGAAAATCAATAACTCTATTTATTTCATCTTTACTCCACAGCATATTTTTATAATCAAACACTTGTGGCTTTTCTTTTATGCCGATATCATGGAACACATTTGTAATGAAGGAACGGTCTACTAAATCAATTGAGATTTGATGTGGTTGAATACCTTGGTGATATATGACAGAAAGAATGGAAGATGCGATGGTTGTCTCGTCTTGCTGTAAGTACATACTCGGAATTCGTAATTGTTCTCTTATTTCTTTTGCCATATAATAAGGTAAAGCACCTGAGAAAAAGATGAAATCACAAGGCTTTAAACGCTTTAATAGTTCAGAAGATTCTGCCGGATGAAGATAAATATATGGATCAATCTCTATTTCTTCTAGTTTATGAGCAACAGGTAAAAGTGTCCCCATAAACTCTTTTGAACCGACAACTGCAATTTTTATCATCATTTCTCTAACTCCTTATCATTAATTAACGACTATTTAACGTCAACTATATCAAATGTACAAAACTATTGTAAACAGGAAGGGGTCTCTACCCAATGAAAATTACAGCTATTCATCTTTACGCAATTCGTTTACCGCTTCGCGATCCGTTTGTTATTAGTTATGGTTCTTATTCTGATATGCCTTCTATTATCGTCAAAATGGAAACAGATGAAGGCATTATCGGTTACGGTGAAGGCGTTGCTGATGATCACGTTACAGGCGAATCATGGGAAAGTACTTTCCATACTTTAAAACATACACTTGCTCCTGCTCTTATCGGGCAAAATCCAATGAATATCGAGAAAATACACGATATGATGGACAATACAATTTACGGTGTTCCTACTGCAAAAGCTGCAATAGATATTGCTTGTTTTGATATAATGGGCAAAAAACTAAATCAACCTATATATCAATTAATTGGCGGACGCTACCATGAAGAATTTCCTGTCACTCACGTCTTAAGTATCGCAGATCCAGAAGAAATGGCTGAAGAATCTGCCTCTATGATTCAGAAGGGTTACCAATCTTTCAAAATGAAAGTCGGTACAAATGTAAAAGAAGATGTAAAAAGAATTGAAGCGGTACGTGAACGTGTAGGAAATGATATTGCGATTCGCGTTGATGTAAACCAAGGTTGGAAAAATAGTGCAAACACATTAACGGCACTTCGTTCATTAGGTCATGTAAACATCGACTGGATTGAACAGCCTGTTGTCGCAGACGATATTGACGCAATGGCTCACATTCGTTCTAAAACAGACCTTCCGCTTATGATTGATGAAGGATTAAAAGGTTCTCGTGAAATGCGCCAAATCATTAAATTAGACGCGGCTGATAAAGTAAATATAAAACTAATGAAATGCGGTGGCATATATCCTGCTGTAAAACTCGCTCACCAAGCAGAAATGGCCGGCATTGAATGCCAAGTTGGATCCATGGTCGAATCATCCGTTGCCTCTTCCGCAGGATTCCATGTCGCTTTCTCGAAAAAAATCATTACGAGCGTTGAACTTACAGGTCCATTAAAGTTCACGAAAGACATCGGAAACTTACACTATGACGTACCATTTATTCGCTTAAACGAAAAGCCAGGACTCGGCATTGAAATAAATGAAGATACCCTGCAAGAACTAACCGTCTTTCAAGACGTTGTACGCTAAAGGAGGGCTAACGCATGACAGTTCTATACAAAGGATCATTAAAACAAAATAACGATCCATTTCACGTTACATTACTATCACTAGAGCACATCGAACAAATTTTATCACTACAAAACGTTGTAGTTGAAGCACTAGAAGATAAAAGTCGCTTACAACCACTCTCGTTAGAAGAGTTTCAATACATTCTAGAAGGAAACGGCATGATGATCGGTGCTTTTATCGAAAACGAACTTATCGCATTTCGTGCCCTACTCGTCCCTCCTATTGACGATGAACATTTAGGACTTGATATTGGCATACAAGAAAGCGAACTACATCGCGTCATCTATCAAGAAATCTCAAATGTTCATCCGAATAGCCGAGGAAATGGGATGCAAAAAATATTAGCTACAGTTATTATGAACGAATTACAAAAAGAAGATAGCAAATACGATTACGTTTGCTGCACCGTTGCCCCTTTTAACATTCCGAGTTTGAAGGATAAGTTCGCGCAAGGGATGAAGATTGCTGCATTGAAGGAGAAATATGGTCGTAGTATGCGGTATGTGTTTGTGAAGGAATTGCGTGAGGACAATGAAAGGGATTGGACGGATATTAAGAGCATTCCAATGAACAATGCTGGTGGACAACAGGCGTTGCTTTCGGAAGGGTATCGTGGGTATAAGATGGAGAAAGTGGATGGAGATTTTGTTGTGAAGTTTGGGCGATAATTGCTACAACAAAAAAAGGAGATGCCTGCTATGACATCTCCTTTTGCTTTCTCTTCATTGACCATATCGATTGCAACTCCAAATATATCAGCGATTTTTGAAACATATCGACTTACCGACAAATTTTAACAATAATCACAACCTATATAAAGTAGTGCATTACTAAACCGTCATCTTCCAACTAGATAATGCTAACCAATTCTCCATTTCCTTATAATCAGGCATTATTTTCCCGACAAGGCGCCAAAAAGATCGATCATGATTTAAATGAACCATATGGCACATTTCATGAACAACTACATAATCAATTACTCGCTGTGGTGCCATCGCTAGTTTCCAATTAAATGTTAACTGTAAATTTGAATCGCAAGTGCCCCATGTGCGGCTACTATCTGTAATACGAATAGAACGCGGTTTTGTTTTGAAGTTACTTTGATGCACCTTAATACTCTTCTCTACTAATGACTTACACTGCTTATAGTAAAATCGTTTTAAAGCCTGCTGGATTTTCTCATCCTTAAGCTCTTTCACATAAATATGTAGCTTATCTCCTTCAAACACTGCATTATCTTGTTTAATACTTGCATCTTGGGAAATCTGTATCGGATACGTATTTCCTAAATACAGAAAGCCCTCTCCTTGATCATAATCCTTTTCCTGTGATCCAAGTGCTCGCTCCTGCATTTCCTTACGTGTTTTCTGAATCCAATCCCACTTCTCCTCTAGCAACTGGACTAAGTATTCAACAGGTGTTCCCTTTGGGGCCTGCACTTCCACATTTCCGTACGAATCTACAAAAAGACGCACCGATTTTTTCTTTTTATAAGTTATATGAAAATTAATTGTTTCACCTAAATATGTATGTACCATTTCATCACCTAGTGTATTATTTTTACAAATAAAAAAGAGTAGAACACGAACGTCCTACTCTACCTATTATATCATTTACCGCTTTTACAAACTCGTTACCCTCTATACTTTACACCTAATCCCTTAATGAAATTCCTTGCGTATCTATCGCCGCACTCTTTGTAATTTTTATGGCCTTTTTTTCTTAATAGTGCTCCTAGTTCTCCCTTTGTTACCGTAACGCCTACGCTATCCAATATATCAAGTACATCCTCACTCGTTAATGAAAGTGCGATTTTCATTTTCTTTAAAAGAAGGTTGTTAGCACTCTCTTTGCTTTGTACAGGTGCCGGTTGTCCTGGTTTCGGATCTTGCTTCCCTCTTTTTAAAGTAATAAATCCATTGAAAAATGCTTCTAACATCATCATATCGCATGTTTTTACGTACTCATCTTCAGCTACATCATCATTTTCAGCTTCATGCTGAGGCGCTCTCTTTATTTTTGTAAGCATATCAACTACGTCTTCTTTCGTTACTTCCATTCCGCCAAGTTTAAAGATTTCTACCATATCTATATCTCTTATATCTAAAGCGTATCTTACTCTTTTTAATATATCGTTGTTGCTCATTGCCATTGTTTTTCCTCCTGAAATGTTGATTATTTTTAACTTTTTATTTGTAATACAGTTTACCGTAACTAATCTAAATAAGATTATTTTTTATTATTTTCATAATTAAATTTAACAAAAAAGGTAGTGCCTTCCGATTCCGTTTGAATTTCTATTTTTGCATTATGACGGGCAGCAATGGCATAACATACGCCTAATCCCAATCCAGTTCCATTATCTTTGGTTGTGTAAAATGGAGTCCCTAGTTTCTCTAATACTTCAGGGCTAATACCTTTCCCTTCATCCCGCACTGCAAGCACCACACAATTTTGCCCTTCCTTATAGGTGCTAATGGTTAGAGTTTTCCCTGTACTCATCGCTTCTAAGCCATTACGGTATAGGTTCATTAATAATTGCCGTATCTCATTACGATTTAAAAGTAATGCTGGAACGTCATTTGTATCGACTTGAATATATTTATTTTGATTATGCGTATCTATCTTTATTAAAGGGATAATATCGTGGATAATTGAGTTTAAATCTAACATCTGCAAATCTGATTTCTTTGTATTACCTATTGAGAGAAATTCAGTAATAATAGAATTGGCACGGTCAAGTTCTTCAACCATTAAATTAAAGTAGTTATTATGTTTCTCATAGTTGTTCTCTTCTTTTAATAACTGCAAAAATCCTCGTACTGTTGTCATTGGATTTCTAATCTCGTGGCTGATACCTGCTGCCATTTGCCCTATTAACTCTATGTTGGATAACCTTTTCAATTCCTGCTCATATTGCTTTTTTTCTGTTATGTTTTTACAAATACAACAAATACCATCATCATACGGATATGCAATAACTTCATGCCAATATTCATCAGAGGTAGAAAAAAATTCAAAATGAACCGTAGTTCGCTCTGACATTACACGATGAAGCTCCTTATATATAACTGTATCTACGCTACTTGGGAAGACCTCCCATATATTCTTACCTAATACGTCTTTTGCTGTTTTTCTTTGTGGGAAATGTTGATGTTTATTTACATACGTAAATTCCCATTTATTATTCAAAGTCAAGAATCCATCCGTAATACTTTCAATCACACTTGTGACTTTTTCATTAGCAGCAGCTAGTTCTCTCGTTCGTTTTTCCACCATGCTTTCAAGTTGATCCATATATAACAAGTTTGAAAACGTAGGAGCTGTGGCATCAACGATAGATTTTGCCAGTTGAATTCGGGAATCATCGTAATTATGAGTTTTTTCCTCTTTGCCAACGACGATTACCCCCAATACTTCTCCCATTGAAACCAATGGAATCATCAGTAAACCCTTACTATCTATATTTTTTGTTCGAATAATCTCTTGAATCTTGGCTTCATAGCTTTTCTCTATCCAATCTGCTTCTATCCAATCACAACCCGAGCTTAACTTCGTTGTCTTAATCGTTGTTTTGTCTAGCGGATCTAAAAGGTGGGCAGCCATGTTTTTACTCTCTAAAATCTGTCTTAAGTAAAAAAAGCATTTATCAAAACTCTCCTGTATTGAGGAACACATTGATAAATCACGGGTAACATTTAGTAACAGCTGCTTCTCGGCAATAAGATTTTCTTTTTGGGTTAAATTTTTTGCGTTTTGAATGGCGACCGCCGCCATATTTACATAAGCTTCAACACTTTGAATTTCTGAATCTGTTAAGTTCATTGGAACTCCATAATCAAATAAAAAAACAAGACCAAATAACTCTTGCCCAAATGAGATAGGCAGAGCTAATAAAGACTTAATTTTGAACGCATCGACTGGTCTCGGATCCGGTCGATGATCCTTTGAGGTATCAGGAATATAGATGGTTTTTTTAGTTTCAATAACTTCTTTTGCCAGTAAGTCTACTTCAGGGTCAATTACCTGAGTATCGAGCGTTACGCCATTTATGGTCTCTGGTTTTCCTGCAAACCCTCTAAATGTTCCATCTTCTTCAGGTAAATAAATTCCAACAGCGTCACACCTAACAATCTCCTCTGATATCGCCATGGTTACACGCTGCAATACTTCACGTAGTTCTAATTTTGTATTTATTATTTTCGTTATATTCGCGAGCCTAGAATATCTCGTCTGATCACTTAACATTTGCATAGCCTCCAATTATAGGCGTAATAAAGTGCAACTTTAATAAGTGAGGGGTGATTCATCCCCCCCTTATTATCAGCCTGAATCCAACCTAACCTCTTTGCACTAGCAGAATTTTGAGGTGGGAGTTTTACTGCCCGCAAATAGCGGGATAAAATAAACATGCTAATATCAGTGAAAATCAAGATCAACCTACCATTTTCTCCTGTATTCTTTTCTTACCCTTGTTTTATATAGAATACCTCACTTACTTCTGATACGGTTCACCTTACACTAATAAAATTACTACACTCCACCCCTCTAACTTTCAAAAGTTACACCGTTTCACTACCCTGGGTCTCACTAGCACTCGCCTCAAACTTATCAAGCAATGCACGCACTTCATTAGTTGATTTCGTACTCATCAATTGATTTCTTAGTTCAGCAGCTCCTGGGAAGCCTTTTACATAAATTTTAAAGAAGCGATGTAGTCCTGTAATAGAACGTGGTAATACTTCTGCATATTGATCTTGAAGATCAAGCTGCAGTCTTAAAAGATCAAGGTGTTCTTTACTGCTATGCTCTCTTGGTTCTTTTTCGAAAGCAAATGGATTTTTAAAGATACCTCGTCCGATCATAACACCATCAATGCCGTATTTTTCAGCAAGTTCCAGTCCGATTTTACGGTCAGGAATGTCTCCGTTGATTGTTATTAGCGTATTTGGTGCGATACGGTCACGTAATTTTTTTATTTCCGGAATTAGTTCCCAATGCGCATCCACTTGGCTCATTTCTTCTCTTGTACGTAAGTGAATAGAAAGGTTTGCGATATCTTGTTTGAAAATATGCGTTAACCAATCTTCCCATTCGCTTAACTCTTTAAAGCCCAGTCGCGTTTTTACGCTGACAGGTAGTCCTCCTGCCTTTGCCGCTTGAATAAGTTCTGCCGCAACGTCTGGACGTAGAATAAGGCCGCTACCTTTTCCTCTTGATGCAACGTTCGGTACTGGGCAACCCATATTAATATCGATGCCTTTAAATCCTAACTCTGCCATACCAATACTCATTTGACGGAAATATTCAGGATTATCTCCCCAAATATGCGCCACGATTGGTTGTTCATCTTCTGTGAAAATTAAACGGCCACGTACACTTTTCATACCTTCTGGATGACAATAACTATCCGAGTTTGTGAACTCTGTGAAGAATACGTCTGGACGACCAGCTTCACTTACTACGTGACGAAAAACAACGTCCGTTACATCTTCCATTGGTGCAAGTACGAAAAATGGTCGTGGTAAATCACGCCAAAAATTATCTATCATTTCAAATTCAAATCCTCTCACTATGAATGCAATTTCAAACTCTCAATAAACCAAAAAGCAGATGGTATAGATTTTCCTATATCAACTGCTTTTTTATTATACCAACTTAAGCCAAGCTACACACTCCACATGAGTCGTGTGAGGGAACATATCAACAGGTTGTACTTCCTGCGTTTTATATCCACCTTCTTCTAGTACTTTTAAGTCACGTGCTAATGTTGCTGGGTTACATGATACGTATACGACGCGTTTTGGTTTCATGTCGATGATTGTGTTTAGTAGTGCCTCATCACAACCTTTACGCGGTGGATCTACGACCATTGTGTCAGCGATTACGCCTTCTTTGTACCATTTTGGAATGACTACTTCTGCTTCCCCTACACCAAATTCAGCGTTTGTCATGTTGTTTAGCGCTGCGTTACGCTTTGCGTCTTCGATTGCTTCTGGCACAATTTCAACGCCGTACACTTTTTTCGCTTTTTGCGCTAGGAATAAGGAGATTGATCCAATTCCGCAATAGGCATCAATTACTGTTTCGTTGCCATCTAATCTGGCATATTCTAACGTTTTATCGTATAACACTTTCGTTTGCTCTGGATTTACTTGATAGAATGAACGTGCTGAAATTGCAAATTTAATGTCACCGATAAAGTCATAAATGTATTCTGATCCGTACAGTACTGTCGTTGTGTCTCCGAAGATTACGTTTGTACGTTTCGTGTTTACGTTTTGAACAATCGATTTTACTTCTGGGAATTTTGCAGCAATTTCTTCAATGATTGCATTTTTGTTTGGCAGTTCTGCTGTACGAGTAATGAAGACAAGCATAATTTCCCCTGTTACTTGTCCGTAACGAGCCATTACGTGGCGAAGTGTTCCTTTATTACGCTCTTCGTTGTATGCCGCAATACCGTGTTTTTCACAAATACGTTTTACTTCCTGGATTAATGTATCGTTTTCTTCAGCCTGAATTAAACATGATTCCATATTAATGATGTCATGTGTTCCTTGGCGATAGAAACCAGCTACAAGTCCACCTTCACGTTCTCCAATTGGTACTTGTGCCTTGTTACGGTATACCCATGGGTTCTTCATACCCAGTACAGGGTGCACAGGAACATCGTTTAATCCGCCAATGCGCTGCATAACGTCACGTACTTGTTTTTCTTTCGCTTGTAATTGTCCTTCATATGTTAAGTGCTGAAGTTGACAACCGCCGCACTGATTGTACACTGGGCATTCTGCATCTTTACGATATGGGCTCTCTGTATGAAGCTTCATTAAACGACCGAATGCGAAGTTTTTCTTCACTTTAATAATTTTAATTTGTGCTTCTTCACCTGGTAATCCGTTTTTCACGAAAATAGGATAGCCTTTTACTTTCGCAACACCGGCACCATCATGTGTTAAATCTTCAAATACTACATCTATAAACTCGTTTTTCTCAACTGGTGGCGTCATTTTTGTACTCATTTTCCGACCTCTCTTTTTCATAACACTGCGTTACATTTTATCATACTTATATGGTCTATTTCTATCGGAAGAAAAAAAGCTATTGACGATAGTTCTCTGTTAATGTTACGCTACTACTAATTTAATACGGACGATGTTACCTCATATATACTCGATAATATGGATCGAGAGTTTCTACCCGGCAACCTTAAATTGCTGGACTATGGGGAAAACTAATGAATATTAGCCTATGTGCAAAAAAGGACTCATATTGATTAGCTTTCTCTCATAGATGAAAGTGAATCCATATGGGTCTTTTTTTATTTTCATTTTTCTAAAAGGTCAGACATCTTACGTATGACATAAAACTTCTTTGTTTTATTTTTAGTAATATAACTTGCGTTTTATGTACAAACTTTATACGAACTTCTGAAAGGGGCAACTACATGCAATATGTAATGAGCATTATCGGTATTCTTGTCGTTTTAGGTTTATGTTTTGCTTTGTCAAACAATAGAAGTAAAATCAACTTCCGTGCAATTGCTATTATGATTGGTTTTCAAATTTTAATCGGTTGGTTTATGTTTGGCACAAAGATTGGTCAACAAATCATTATTTTCATTGGTAAAGTTTTCAACAAACTAATTAAACTTGGTACGACAGGCGTCGATTTTCTCTTTAATGGAATTCAAAGAGATTTTGTCTTTTTCTTAAACGTATTATTAATTATCGTATTTTTCTCAGCACTACTTTCTATCTTTAGTTATTTAGGTGTTTTACCATTCATCGTTCGCGTCGTCGGCGGTGCCATTTCAAAAATTACTGGTTTACCACGCGTCGAATCATTCCATGCGGTAAACTCTGTATTCTTCGGTTCAAGTGAAGCGTTAATCGTTATTAAAAATGATTTACAACATTTCAATAAAAACCGTATGTTTATCATTTGTTGTTCTGCAATGAGCTCAGTTTCCGCCTCTGTTACAGCATCATACGTAATGATGTTAGATGCAAAATACGTACTAGCAGCTCTTCCGTTAAACTTATTCTCAAGCTTAATCGTTTGTTCGTTATTAACACCAGTTGATACGAAAAAAGAAGACGAAGTGGTTCAAAAATTTGATAGAAAGCTATTCGGGGACAGCTTTATCGGCGCAATGATTAACGGTGCGCTTGACGGCTTAAAAGTAGCTGGTATCGTTGCCGCTTTAATGATCGCCTTCATCGGTGTGATGGAAGTTGTAAACTACGTAATTAGTGCCGCTTCAGGTGCGATGGGATATGCTGTTACGTTACAACAAATCTTCGGTTATATACTTGCTCCATTCGCATTTTTAATGGGTATTCCAACTCAAGATATTATCCCAGCTGGTGGTATTATGGGTACGAAGATTGTTTTAAATGAGTTTGTAGCAATCCTTGATTTAAAAGATGTTGCAACAACATTATCTCCGCGTACAGTTGGAATCGTTACAGTATTCTTAATTAGCTTCGCAAGTATTAGCCAAATTGGTGCGATTGTTGGTACAATTCGTGCCCTTTCTGAAAAACAAGGAAGCATCGTTTCTAAATTTGGTTGGAAAATGTTATTTGCATCAACACTTGCTTCTATTTTATCTGCGACAATCGCTGGATTGTTTATTTAATAAAAAACTCCACCTAATTTAAGGTGGAGTTTTTTGCTACCTTCTATATGTATTTTTATGTAAATACCACCAGAAAAAAATAAGGTATTTCTTCCTAAATATCCCAAAAACATATTCCCCTATATATTCTATAGTGATATGATGGACAAGGGTATAAATCAAATTTTTAGAACCAAAAATTTGATTTAGTGTCACTTATACGAACGATGGTTTCATGATATAAGTGATGATAATTAAATCACAATAGAAGGATGATAGAATGAAAAAATATACATATATCGCTTTACTTTCTTCTGCTATTCTCGTAGGTTGCAACACTAGTAGCACTAGTGATAAACAAATAAAAGAAGCGACGGCGAAACAAACAGTTGAACAAAAAAAAGCGAAAGCAGTTGAACTTCCTTTAACACAAGGGATTATTACATGGGATCCGTATGAATATAACGCACAAAACACCACGATTTATACAAAGGATTTAAGAGATTCATTCAAACAAGTACGTTACAATATTTGGCGTACTGCTGATGGTCCTGAAAGCAAACAAACTTTTACTTCACAAGAAAAAGAACGTGACTTTGCCCTCCCACTACATTTAAAATCATTTCATTTAAAACGTGGCGAATTCCAAATTGAAACAGTAGGAATCAAAGAAGATAATACTGAAACAAATCTAGTAACATCTAAAATTACATTCCAGCAACATGTACCCGTTTTAATGTACCATGCGATTGAAAAATATCCTGGGCCAAGTGATGGGGATTACGGCTTATATGTACCACCTGAGCAATTCGAAAAGCACATGCAATATTTGAAAGATAACGGTTATACGATGCTTACGTTTGAACGTTGGAATGATATAAATCGTGTAAATAAACCTGTTTTTGTAACGATGGATGATGGTCGAAAAAATAATATGAATGCTCTTTATATTTTACAAAAATTAAAGGATGATAGATTCCAACCTACGGCTACTGAATTTCTTACTGCAAACGAGATAGACAAACCAAATCGTCTATCAACAGATGATATAAAACAAATGATGGATTCAGGAATTTTTTCTATTCAATCGCATACTGCTAATCATACCATGATGGCTCATTCCAGTAATTATGATGAGGAATTACGTGGTTCAAAAGAAAAAATTGAAGCTCTTACTGGTAAAAAGGTCATTGCTCTCGCTTATCCAGTAGGTTCTTATAATGATCCAGCTGTTGAAGAAACGAAAAAATATTATGAGTTCGCAGTAACTACTGATCACGGTAATCACATTACAAAAGGGATGCCAAACGAACAGTATTTAATTAAACGCCATTTTGTAGGGCCTAATACATCGATGGAAAAATTCATATCTCTTATAAAGTAAAACTTTAATCAACCCTCACCAATCGGGATTTTACTAAAACATGGTAAAAATAACTCTATTAAAAGTCACTAACCTATCTCATTACTAAAATGATATGATGAACAAGGGTATATCCCCACCTCTCTTACAGCGGTGGGGATTTTAATATATAAGTATGCAACATAATACACAATAGAAGGTGATTTTATGAGGAAATACGCAGCAATCGCTTTATGTACGTCTGCTATTCTAGCAGGTTGTAATACTAACAATGTAAGCCAAGAGCCTAAAAAAGAGAAAAAGGTTCAAGAAACTAAGAAACAAGAAGTGACCGTACAAGAACAAGGGAAAATTTCTTATACTCCAATTACACATGAATCTACAAATACTACTATTCACATGACAGATATAAAAGATACTCTAACTGAGGTACAATATAAAATTTGGCGTACTGCTGATGGAAAAGAAACTACTAAATCCTTGTCTTCAAAAGAAAGAGAAAAGCAATTTTCACTTCCTTTTGACATAAAAGAATTTGAAGGAAAACGCGGTGAGTTCCAAATTGAAGCAATAGGAATAAAAGAAGATGGGAAAACCATTCCACTCACAAAATCTGCTATTACTTTCGAGCAAAAGGTTCCCGTTCTTATGTACCATGCAATCGATGATTATCACGGTCAAGGTATTAAAGACTTATTCGTATCACCTGCTAACTTTGAAGCCCAAATGAAATATTTAAAGGACAATGGTTATACACTGTTAACGTTTGAACGCTGGAGCGATATAAATAAAGTAAATAAACCTATCTTCGTTACATTTGATGACGGTATGAAAAATAATATGAATGCATTCCATGTTTTACAAAAGCTAAAAGACGATACGTTTAAACCGGCGGCAACAGAATATATGATTGTTAATAATGTCGATGCTGAAGGATCTCTTTCTACATCTGATATAAAAGAAATGGTCGATTCCGGTATTTTCTCCATACAATCTCATACTGCCACACATGCAGACTTGCCAAAAATTACAAACTACGAAGAAGAATTAAAGGAATCGAAAGAAAAGCTAGAAAAGATAACAGGCAAGCCAGTCATCGCAGTTGCTTATCCATTCGGTCATGTAGATGATAAAGTTGTTGCAGAAACGAAGAAATATTATCAATTTGCAACAACAACAAAACCCGGAAAATTCATTACAAAAGGTGAACCCGATGAGTTGTTAAAAATAAAGCGTGTTCGTATACACCACACGACGACCGTAGAACAATTTGCTTCTTCGATTAAATAATGATGTGAGCTCAATATATTTTGAAATCTCTTTTTACGCTATATTTATATATATTTTTTGAATTTTCTTGTATTATATATAGTAAGAAATCTTTCAAATTAAAGGAGATTATACATATGTCATTTGAACAAACGTTAGAGAAATATGCTGCCCTTGCAGTCAATGTTGGTGTTAACATTCAACCAGGACAAACATTATCAATTAGTGCACCTCTTGAAGCTGTACAATTTGTACGCCTCGTTACAGAAAAAGCATATAAATCTGGTGCAAAACACGTATATGTAGATTGGAATGATGAGGCGTTAACACGCTTAAAGTTCGATCTAGCTCCTGAAGAAGCATTCGCTGAGTTCCCATCTTGGAAAGCAAACGCTCGTGAAGAATTAGCAAAAGAAGGCGCTGCATTTATGTCTATTTATGCAGAAAACCCAGATTTATTAAAAGGTGTAGAAGCAACGCGTATCGCAACAGCTCATAAAGTAGCTGGTGAAGCAATGAAAGTATACCGTGATTACGTACAAGCTGATAAAGTAAGCTGGTGTGTCATTTCTGTCCCTACGAAAGAATGGGCCGCGAAAGTATTCCCTGACGTTGCACCAGAAGAACAAGAAGCAAAACTATGGGATGCTATTTTCAAAGCTACTCGTGCTGATTTAGAAAATCCTGTAGAAGCATGGAAAGAACACGATGCAACGTTACATACAAAAGTTGATTACTTAAACGAAAAGCATTATAAAGCTCTTCACTATACAGCTCCTGGAACAGATTTAACAATCGAACTTCCAGAAAAGCATGTATGGGCTGGTGCTGGTAGCTTAAATGAAAAGAACGTACCATTTATGGCGAACATTCCAACTGAAGAAGTATTTACAATGCCACTTAAAACAGGTGTAAACGGCCAAGTATCTAGCACAAAACCGTTAGCATTTGCGGGTAACATTATCGATAACTTTACGTTAACATTTGAAAACGGACGTATCGTAGACTATAAAGCAGAAACTGGTGAAGAGGCTTTAAAACATTTAGTAGAAACAGATGAAGGTTCTCACTTCTTAGGAGAAGTTGCTTTAGTACCTCATGACTCACCAATTTCAAACACAAATGTTTTATTCTACAATACGCTCTTTGATGAAAACGCATCTTGCCACCTTGCAATCGGAAGTGCTTATGCATTCAACTTAGTTGGCGGAAAAACAATGTCTAAAGAAGAACTTGCTGAAAATGGTGCAAACACTAGTATTACACATAACGATTTCATGATCGGATCAGCTGATCTTGATATTGACGGTATTACAGCTGACGGAAGACATGAACCTATCTTCCGTAAAGGTAACTGGGCATTTTAATAAAAATAAAAGGCTATCTTCCACACTGGAAGATAGCCTTTTATGATGCCGATGAAACCTTAAGTCCAATTACGCCTAAAACGATAAAGAGAATACAAAACGCTTGGAATAAGCTAATATGCTCTTTAAAGAAATACACGCTAATGATTGTAATAAGTAATGTTCCTACCCCAGACCAAATCGCATATGCTATACTTAAATGAATTTTTTTGACAACGATAGCAAATACGCTGAAACAAATTCCATAAAATACGAAAATAAGTACACTTGGAACGAGCTTTGTTAAGCCGTTTGATAATTTCATCGCAATTGTTCCAGCCACTTCAAAAATAATTGTTACGAGTAATAATAGCCAATATACCATACTAGAATCTCCTTCTCTGTTACCTTATAGAGATTCTAGTATACTACTTATAGTCCTAATGAAATATATTTAATTTCTAAATATTCCTCGATACCGAAATGGCCTCCTTCACGGCCAATACCACTCTCTTTAAAGCCACCGAACGGAGCTTGTGCAACTGATGGAAGTCCATCATTTAATCCGATAATACCGTACTCTAACGCTTCGCTAATTTGGAATGCTTGACTAATATCTTTTGTGAAAATATAAGCAGCCAAGCCATATGGTGTATGATTCGCACGTTCGATTACTTCTTCAACCGTTTTAAATTTCGCAACTGGTGCAACCGGTCCAAATGTTTCTTCATTCATACAAAGCATCGTATCGTTCGCCAATCCAATTACAGTTGGTTGCATAAAGTGTCCATCTAGCTCTGCAACCTTTTGGCCACCATATAAAACTGTTCCACCTTGTTTAATAGCATCTTCGATATGTTCCTGTACTTTCGAAACTGCATTCTCGTCAATAAGTGGTCCTACAGTCGTTCCGTCACCGAAACCGTCGCCTACTTTCAACTGCCCTACTGCCTTTTGGAACTTCTCTGCAAATACTTCGTACACTTCTTCCTGAACAAATACTCGGTTTGTACATATACACGTTTGTCCTGCGTTACGGAATTTCGAACCGATTACCGCCTCTACCGCTTTATCTAAGTCCGCATCGTTCATAACAATAAACGGCGCGTGACCACCTAACTCAAGTGAAACCTTTTTCATCGTTTGTGCAGCACTGGCCATTAATTCCTTCCCAATTTCCGTTGATCCTGTGAAGGAAACCTTTCGAACACGTCCATCTTCCATCCACGTATCCGCAATTGCTTTCGCACTACCTGTTACAATATTTATTACACCTTTTGGAATGTCCGCTTCATGAGCTAATTCAGCTAATTTTAACGCAGTTAACGGCGTTTGACTTGCAGGTTTTACAACTGCCGTACATCCTGCCGCAAGCGCCGGTGCTACCTTTCTCGTAATCATAGCAGCTGGGAAGTTCCAAGGTGTAATAGCTGCCATAACTCCAACTGGTTGCTTCATAACTAAAATACGTTTATTCGGATGAGAAGCAGGAATCATTTCACCGTATACGCGTTTTCCTTCTTCTGCATACCATTCAACAAAGCTATTTGCATAATTCACTTCACCAAGTGCTTCTGCAAATGGCTTTCCTTGTTCTCTCGTCATAATCGCTGCAATCTCTTCTTTATTTTCATCAATAAGCGTGAACCATTTCTTTAACTTCACTGCACGGTCTGCTGCTGTTAACTTAGACCATGATTTAAAAGCTTCATGGGCAGCATCAACAGCTTGCTTTGCCTCTGTTACCCCACCCTTTGGTACCGTCGCAAATATTTCCTTCGTTGCTGGATTGTTTACTTCGATTTGTTCTTGCAATGTAATCCACTCACCATTTATATACATCGCCTTTTTTTCTACATTTACAAACGTCGCTTTTTTATCCAATGTTTTCTTCCTCCTCTATAAGTTTCTTTATTTTCCTCGTGGCAGCAGATTGACTTATTTTTAAAAACTCCGCTACTTTATAACTCGATCCATATGTTTTATATGCTTTCAAAATAATATTCCGTTCCACTTCTTCTAACATTTTATAGAGACTTTGGCCGGACTGTTCAACCGTTGATTCTTGCATCGCTATTGGCAAATCTTCTATCGTCACGATATCATCAGCAGTTATAACTATTCGCTCAATCACATTTTCAATTTCTCGATTATTTCCTTCCCAAGGGTAACCAACAAACATTTGCAATGTGCTAGGCGCTAATTTTACATTCCGGCCATATTTCTCGTTAAAGTGCTGTAAATAATGATAAATGAGCGGTAAAATGTCTTCCGTTCTTTCCCTGAGTGGTGGAATTACAATTGGAATGACATTCAGACGATAATATAAATCTTTCCTGAATGTTCCTTGTTTCACCATCATACTTAAATCTCGATTTGTTGCCGCTACAATTCTAACGTCCACCTTTTTTAATTCTCTTCCGCCTATAGGTCGAAACGTTTTTTCTTGCAACACTTGCAAAAGCTTCGCTTGAATTTCAAGCGGCATTTCGCCAATTTCATCTAAGAAAAGAGTTCCTTTATGCGCGGATTCTAATAGTCCCTTTTTTCCTTCACGATTCGCACCTGTAAAAGATCCACCTGAGTATCCAAAAAGCTCTGATTCAATTAAATTTGTTGGCAATGCCGCACAGTTAATTTCATAGAAACTTTCATTCTTCCGGTTACTCACTTCATGTAAATGACGTACTAATCGACTCTTCCCTACTCCTGTCTCACCTAAAACTAGAACAGTACTATCTACTACAGATACTTTCTTGATTGTCTCGATTATTTTTTGCATAGCGATACTTTTAAAAATAAGTCCTTCATGTTCATATGTTTCTCTTAATTCTTTTTTATATGTTTTTAACTGATTATCCATTTCCTCTACCTTTTGACGTAATTGGTAGAGCTCTGTAAGATCACGGGAGTAACTAATTACTCTTCTTAAATTTCCTTCATCATCAAAAACAGGCCTTGTACGAACGTGTAAATACTCTCCTGATTTTGTCGTTTGGACGAGTTCAATCGGCCTCTTTTTTTCAATTACTTCTAACGTAGCCGATGGATAAAAGATACCATCCTTCTGCAACTCTTTTACATGCTTACCTACTAACTCTTTAGCAGCTAATTGATAGTGCCTTTCACATGTACTATTTACACGCACAACGATTCCCTTTTCATCAGTCACAAAAATTTCGTCAAACGCATATTCAAATACATCTTGTAAATCCATTAATACTCGTTCCTTTTCTGCAACCATCCTAGCCACCCCTAACTTCCAAAATCCATCGATTCACTTCACTACCTTTATTATAAAGTGAATTTTCTGCATTTTATATAGAGTCAGCTAGAATGTTTGCTGTTTTATTATTTAACTTTTAAACACGAGCAATATTTGCTTTCTCATAACAGACTTGCAGTGATTCTTCAATTATTGTTAATCCTTCTTCCAGTTGCTCATCTGTAATCACTAATGGCATTAGTACACGAATAACATTACCGTATGTTCCTGCTGATAGTAGAAGTAAACCGCGTTTGTTTGCTTCTGCACACAAATTAGCTGTTAACGTTTTATCAGGTGCTTTCGTCTTACGGTCTTGAACGAGCTCGAATGCACACATTGCGCCTAAACCGCGCACATCACCGATGCAATTATATTTATTTTTCATCTCTTCGAATCGGTTCATTACGACTTTTCCTAATTCTATCGCTCTATCATTTAAATTCTCTTTTTCTATTACATCAAGTACTGCTAATGCTGCCGCACATCCTAGCGGACTTCCTGCATACGTTCCACCAAGTTCTCCTGGTGCAGACTCATTCATAATTTCCTTGCGCCCAATAACACCACTAATCGGTACACCAGCACCTAATGATTTAGATACCGTAATTAAATCCGGAACGACATCATAATGATCAATGGCAAAATATTTTCCTGTACGGCTAAATCCAGTTTGAATTTCATCCGCTACAAATAAGATGCCGTGCTCTGAACAAATATTGCGTACTTCTTGCACAAACTTCTTACTTGGGACGATAAATCCGCCTTCCCCTTGAACAGGTTCCATGACAACGGCTGCAATTGTTTCTGGCGCTACTTCTGATATAAAGAAGTTCTTGAATTCTTCAATCATAAAGTCATCGTACTGCTCTTCCGTTAGTCCTTCTGGACGACGATATTCATACGGGAATGGTGCTTTATATACTTCAGGAGCAAATGGGCCAAATCCAAATTTATATGGTTTTACTTTACTTGTCATCGTCATTGTCATTAATGTACGACCGTGGAATCCTTTAGAAAATGCGATGATACCAGGTCTTTTTGTATATTTACGAGCGATTTTCACCGCGTTCTCAACTGCTTCTGCACCACTATTTAAAAATAGTACTTGCTTATCAAAACTTCCTGGCGCTAATGACGCAAGTTTTTCTGCTAATTCAATATATGGCTCATACATCATGACATTAAATCCAGTATGGATATATTGATCTACTTGTTTATGGAGTGCTTCTTTAACAGCTGGATGACAATGTCCTACGTTAATTGTTCCGATCGCCCCCGCGAAATCAATGTATTGATTGCCATCAACATCTGTTACAAGAGCACCATTTGCAGATTGTACAAACGTTGGGATGCCGTTACTTACTCCTTTTGGTACTATATTTTGGCGGCGTTCTAGTAAGGACGCTGCTTTCGGTCCAGGAATTTGTTCATTTACTTTAGCAAATTTTTTTGTGTTCATTACGTACCCCATCCTTTTCTTTACATTGTTTTCTCTTTTCATTGCAAAATGTATGCCAACATTCTTTTCTAGCATTCATCCTACATGCCTTCTATTTCAACATAAAAAATAAGTCTATAAAGACTCATTGAGAGTCCCTATAGACTTATTTTCCTTACACACTAGACTTTTCTTGTTCCCAAATGAACTCACCTGAATAAGAAATAAAATCCCCAACAGATTGTACTACTAAATCCGCAAGTGGTTCTAATGTTTGACGATCTCCTGTACCAGATAGTACTCCAATTGCATAGCAATCACCGCCATTTTTAGCTAAATATAAATCAGTTGGCGTATCTCCAACGACTGCTACTTCACATGCCTCTAAATGAAACCTCTCACAAAAAGATTCTACAATTCTTTTATCTGGTTTTTGTGCTGGAAATGTATCTGAAGCTACAACATAATCAAAAAAAGGCTCTAATTGATACTGTTTTAAAAATAATTCTGTCGGTGCGAAATCATCAGCCGTAACAACACCTAAAATATATCCTCTATCCTTTAAACTTTGTAAAATTCTCGGTAAATCCGCCGTCATTTTCATATAGGAACGGTGCTCATACATAAGGGAAAATAACTTCTCACTTACCCAATGGTGCATCTCTTCTTCTCTAGCAGATTTAATATATTTACAGAGTCCCTTCGCCACATCAAGACTTGTCCCAGCAGCTATCGCACTCCTCGGATTAACAAATGCTCCCTCTACACCAATCTCTTTTAATAAAGTCTGTTGCATTGATTTTGGAAGTTGATATAAATTTATACATTCCGCGACAAGTTCTTCAGCTACTTTTATCCAAATTGAGTGAAAATCCATTAATGTTCCATCTTTATCAAATAGTATTGCCTTTACCTTCTCCATAGCATCCTACCTCTCGTTTCTTATCTCCTCCAGTGTATCAATAAAGTATGGATATAAAATAAACGAATTGTAAAAATACCATAAAAATCAAACTAACTTCCAATTTACAATTCCTCTATATAATAAAAAGGATGCCTTTACAGGGCATCCTCTTGATGTTCAGGAACAAATAGTTCCAGACAATGATATATATTTTCGAATTCCATCGGTGCATCTCCACCGTATTCACCATCTAAATTAATCATTAGTTTATCTGGTGAATGTACTTTAATTCGGTTCGCTTGTGTGTATAGCACTTTTGGATTGTTAATATGTTCACCACGCTGCGCTTGTGTTGCTGCTTTAATTAAATCAGCGATGGAACCCTTTTTCAGCACTAATAAATCAAATAAGCCATCGTTAATTGATGCATATGGTGCTACCTTTTCAAAGCCGCCCACTGAACGAGTATTCGTAATTAAAAACATCGTAATTTCTTCTTGTAGTAATTTTCCATCATACTCAATTTCAACATATGTTGGATGTAGTGATGGTAGCATTTCTATACCTTTTAAATAATAAGCAAGTTGTCCTAATACTGTCTTTAGCTTACTCGGTACTTCATATGTTAATTCCGTAATACGACCGCCACCAGCGATGTTAATAAAATATGTATCGTTTGCTCTACCAAGGTCTAATGGCACAGTTTTTCCTTCACAAATAATATCCGCTGCCTCTTCAATAGAACGGGGCACACCGATTGCACGTGCAAAGTCATTAGTCGTTCCAACTGGAATAATTCCAAACTTTGGACGATGTTCATGCCCTACTAAACCGTTCACCACTTCATTTAACGTGCCGTCACCACCAGCTGCGATAACAACATCAAATTTACGATCCGCAGCTTGCCTCGCCGCCACAGTTGCGTCTCCAGGACCCGTTGTCGCATGACAAGATGCTTCATATCCAGCTTGTTCTAATTTTTGTAATACTTCTGGTAAACTCTTCTTAAATAGCTCACGCCCAGAAGTAGGATTATAAATAATTCTTGCTCGCTTCATCATTTATTAGCACAGGAAATTTCTTTATGTATCGAAAAAGAACATACCGAACTTCTATCCAGTATTCCCATGCCTACCTCCTCTCATCTTCCTATCCTTCTTTTATCTCGCTCAAACAGGCAGTAAGAACCCGATTCGTGTAGCCCATCAAAAGTACATATTCATTTCAATGGTTTTGTTTTATTTAACAAAAAAATTTATGTCCATCTATTTCCTCACAACAATTTACATATAACGAATAATAATTATCTATTATTTCATGAGATGAAAAAAACCTCTATGTCTAGATTTATCATTATTCCCACCTTTTTGCAACTATCATACCATAGTTGCTATACAAACATTTTTCCACTTTTGACAGTTAATCAAACGTTTGTT
>NZ_BOQB01000062.1 GCF_018332475.1 Bacillus sanguinis
AGCTCCTTTTGTTATACATGAAAAAATTATCAAAAAACTATATTTGGAGAGGAATGAAATTCGGAAAAGCCTTGAAAGGAAACTATAAAAATTGAAGAGGGTTTTAATGAGTGTTGTTATAAGTTAATTCGTTTTTTAGCTTCGTAATAGTTGAACGCAACTGCAGGGCATTAGGGACTGGTGTTGAGCGACGTGTTCAAGGAGAATATTTATAGGGGATTTAGGTTTGAATTGTAATGAGGATGCATTTTCTATTAGTACATTATAAAAATGGGTGCAGCTGCTGAGGATTTAGCAGCTTTTTTGTATTTATATTATTGGTAATTTAATGAATTAATTGAATGTATATGTAATAATATTTTTATCCATTTATATTTATTTTGGAGATAAAAGGGGAAATTAAAGCATGAGTGAATTTGAAATACAAATTAATCAGAAGAAATATGTTGTTGGAAAAGAAGTTCCATATTATATACTTACAGGAAAATTTAACAATACAGAATATGTAGTTAAGTTGTTAAAAGACCATAAAGAATTAGAGTCCGTGGTTGTGCATGATCGGTTAGAATTTGCTAAAAGGAAAGGAGTTGAATTATTACTTAAGTATAAACCAAATATTCGGCTTGCTGATGTGGCAATGATCCATTTTAAAGAAAATCGTCAAAGTGGAAAGCCGTGGATAAAAGATGTTGCTAAGTTAGTAGAGGAATTATTACAGCAAAATAAAAGGATTTCGAATGATGAAATTGATCTATATATAGAAGAACATCATATAGTAGAGAAGGAGAAGACAATGGATTTACATAAAAATATAATTTTATTTGGACCACCAGGAACAGGAAAGACATATACTGTTGCTGAAAGAGCGCTTGAAATCATTGTACCAGCACAGTATAAACAAATAAAAAAACGTACAGATGTAATAAACTTATATAAAAAGTTAAGTGAACAAAATCGTATTGCATTTTGTACATTTCATCAATCTTTCGCGTATGAAGACTTTGTGGAAGGTTTAAGAAGTGATGAGGAAGGAAATTTTATATTACAGGATGGTATTTTTAAAAGAATATGTGAAACAGCGACACTAAGAGAAACAAAGGCTGTTTCTGTATATGATTTTGATGAGAATGAGATTGAGTTTTATAAAATGTCTTTAGGTGGTATTCAAGAGGAAGACGGAGAAGATATCTACAATTATTGTATTGATAATAATTGTGTTGCATTAGGTTGGGGAGGCAACATTGATTATAAGGGATGTCTAGATCGTCAAGCTGTGTATGAGAAATTTTATTCATGTAATGCTGGGGATGATAGAGTATTTAATGTTGATGCAATTAATCGTTTTAAAAATTGGATGAAGAAGGACGATATTATTTTTATTTCTGAAGGTAACCATAAAATTAGAGCCATTGCTAAGGTAATTGGTGATTATAATTACGTTGAAGATTCAGAGATTAGATATAAACATTTTCGAGAAGTAGAGTGGTTATATTACGGTGAAACAATAGGTGTCGACCAAATTTTAAAAGAAAAAGTATTATCACAGCAGGCAATATATCAATTTGGGAAAATGGATTTAAATGGACCACAAATTAAACGCTTACTCACAAAACAAGTTAATGAAGAAACGGATAATTATGTTCTTATTATAGATGAAATTAATCGAGGAAATATCTCAAAAATATTTGGAGAGCTTATTACTTTAATTGAAGATGATAAAAGAATCGATTCTAAAAATGAAATAAGAGTAACTTTACCTTACTCAAAAAAGTCATTTGGTATGCCTAGTAATATTTATATTATAGGTACAATGAATACAGCTGATCGATCTATTTCAATGATGGATACTGCATTACGCCGAAGATTTCATTTTGAAGAATTAATGCCTCAGCCGAGTCTGCTACGAGAAAAAGTAGGAAATATAGAAGTGCAGAGAATGTTAAAAGTATTAAATGAACGCATTGAGTTTTTAATCGGTCGTAATCATACAATTGGACACGCTTATTTTATGAAAGAAAATTTAACATTTGAAGATTTAGTTGAGATTATGAAATTCAAAGTAATACCATTGTTACAAGAATACTTTTATGAAGACTGGGAGAAGATTGAACTTGTTTTGGGTGGAGCTGGAAAACTGGGAGATAATTCATATTTCTTAACAAAAGAAGAAAAAACTGCTCAAGCAATTTTTAAAACTGAATTAGATTACGATCAAACTATAAAGAAATATCAATTGGTGGAAAATCCGAATGAACAAGCTTTTTTAAATATATATGAGGGATAGGGTATGAAACATATCACAACATATGAAGTTGCAGGAAACGTTTTGATAAAGGAAAATGGTTCACAATGTTTGACTGAAAAAGAAGCTAAAGAGTTAGAACAGTATATTGGAAGTAGTAAGCTTGATAAGAAGTGTATTAAATGGGGAAGAAACAGTGTAACATTTATTAATTATGTTGGGTTTATTCAACTAAAAACGGTATCTATTGAAATCTTACCTAAAACGCAGATAAACGGATCTGATAAAGAAATTGAAGAATCGAGAAAAATGTTATTACAAATGTTGTATAGAACAGGACTCTTAAAGATTAACGTAAACAATATGAGTATGAACCAGATGTATAAGCATAATTTATTAGAGATGTTTGGAGCGCTTTTTGCATTAAAACTGGAACAAGAATTAATGAAGGGTCTTTATATGCAGTATGTTCAACTAGAGGAGAACTTGCCTGTAGTAAAGGGGAATATTCTTTTTCATAAACAAATACACAATCAAGCAACTCGTGTTAATCGTGTTTATTGTCAATACGAAGAATTTTCTGCTGAAAACCAATTAAATTATATTTTAAAATGTGCAATTGAAAGGTTAATGAACAATGTTACACAATTAGAAACCTTAAAGAAATTGAAAAGGTGCCTTGTTTATTTTGATGAGTTAGTATTTTCAACAATCACAAAAATGGATTTTAGTACAGTTCATTTCAATAGATTGAATAAAAGATTTGAACCAAGTTTTATTTTAGCGAAGATGATATTAGAAAATATGTTCTCATTATCACATTTCGGAAAAGAGAAAAGTTTTTCAATTTTATTTCGAATGGATGATTTGTTTGAGAAGTATATTGCTAAGTTGTTAGATACATGTATTGAACATAATGTGATGAGTCAGCATAATAAATATAAACTTATGATTAATGAGTTTAATGATAGAGAGGTTTATCCATTAAAACCTGATATTGTTGTTTTACAGGATGACAGTGAAAAGCTGATCATTGATACAAAATGGAAATTTATTAATAGTTCTAAAAACCGTCACGGAGTAAACAGAGAAGATTTATTTCAAATGTATGCGTATTTAACAAAGTATGAGAAGGTTTCTGCTGTAATATTGTTGTATCCACATCAACAAGCTATTATTAAGCCTTCAAGTGAACTTTTGGAATCGTGGTATTTAGAAGAACCTGTTGGGGATAAGCAAATAGAAAAAATAAGGGTATATTCAGTTGATTTATCCAGTGAACGTACAGCGATTCAGGATTTACAAAAGATAGTTCTATGTAACATAAATAATAAAAAGAAGGATAGGAACTTATGAAAATTACTTATAAAGAGAAAAAATTTAAAAATCGCTTTGGAAAAGAAGAATATTACTACATACTCAATAAAGAGGATAGACATAATACTGTGTATATTGCTAATTGCGCTGCATTGGCTTTTCATAAGTCTTTAGTTGGAATATCTGAGCTGAGAGCATTAGAAAGTGTTAAAGACCATCCAACAGCTGGTGGCTTAAGAATAAGTAGAGCACTAAACACTTATTATTCAATTTACCATCTATTTGTTGCAATGATGTTGTTGGATAAAGGGTTTAGTATAAAATTGAATCCTAGGAAATGTAAAGAGGGCATTATCGATTTTGGGGTTAATTTACAAGAACTTAATAATCCTGAAGAAACTCCAGACGCATGGAATGCTGCGGGTGAGTTAGAACAAGATTTGGCAACGAATATTACTCATGGTAGCGTAAAGCAGTATTGTCGCTACTTGAGAGGAAAAAAGGATAGATTATCTGCTTCATATAAACTGTTGTATGACAATTTTGTAAAGGTAGAAGATAATCAAAATAAGAGTGTTAAAGGCTTATTTGAAAAAATATGTTATATTCGAGATCGTGCAGTATATAGACCATCGATTGTATATTCAAAGGAAGGAGGAAAAATACATACATCTAAGGATATAAGAAAAGAAATTGAGGGATTACCATCTTCGGAAGAACTACTGCGAATTGTAAAAGAAATAATTTTGCTACTTCAAGTCAAATATAAAACACTTGAAGAGTATAAAGAAAAAAAAGCTGATCCATTACTAATCGCTTGTTTTGGGAGCTTTTCAAATTCGTATTTTCGAGAAGAAGAACAGCATGTTAGGAATTTAGGGTATGCAAATAGAGATATAGAAGAATTTAAGAATATAAATCAAGATTCTTTGGGTTTCCAATCCCATATAACTCATCTAATGGAATTGGTGAATAGAGAGCGATTACAAAAAGATCATGCTGATATATGGGCAGAATTATTATAATACTTTTTTGTTGGAGCAGGATTTTTTCATTAAATTCTATCATGAAAGGGTGAGATATAAGTGAGGTTTTCAAGGGGGAAATATCAAAATACAGTCGTTTCAAAGTTCACTTTAGATTCAGAGGAACAGTTGTCGTATCAAAAAGAGGAGTATCTACTTAAAACTATTGATCAGGTTATAAAAGAATTAGGATTGAAGTGGAATTATCAAATTAAACTTGTAAAAGAAATTGTATCTTCTGATTCTAAAGTTATTCAGGGTAGGTTTTATAAACAAGATAGATTAATTCAAATTAATCTATGGGCACATCCTAATATCCGTGATAATTCTTTTTTAATTACTCTAGTTCATGAGTTAAGACATGCTTGGCAATATGAAAACGAGTGTTTGGAACCTTCGGAAGAGACTGATATATATAATGAGGATGAAGATATTAAATATATTTTTGCATGGCAAGAAATTGATGCTCGCAAATATAGTTACTGGTATGTTTACGACAGGAATACTAAATATAGAGAGCCTATAAAAATCACTTCAAAAGATGTCATATGGCAAGTAAATCATAAAGGTAATCGTATATCTGATGATTATTTGTTTTATAAATTATTAACGTATAACGAGATACAATCTGTTATAGAATATATTAGGAATTTTAATGAATCAGATGATTATTTAGAAAACTGTTTGCAGAAATATGTCAATTTAAATGATGAAGAAATTGAATTGTGTAGACAACAGGCACCTATTTTAGAAGTGTGGTAAAGAATGATTTGTTGAAGAACTTGCTTTATTTAAATCAAAAGACCTTTACTTTTAAAGCACCTTAGCAATACGAAGGCTGGGCATCATACTGGCATCAACGCATACTTCGTGAAATGGACTTAACATCTGATGAAGCAATCGAATTTGCAAAATTAAATGCAGGTGTCGTTCAGCCATCAAAAACGAGTATTAACCCATACTACCTAGGTATTAAAATGTTTGAAGATATAGAGGAGCGCTACAATAACCCTACAGAAGAAATGAAGCGACGCGGTGTAAAACCAGGATCTGGTCGCGACAAAATCTTTGAAGTACGCGAAATCGAATGGGATGTATCATTCTTAAGAAACTACTTAAACAAAGATCTCGTAATGAGAGAAGATATGTACTTATTCCAGCGCCAAGGAAAAGAATATAAAGTAATAGATAAAGAGTGGGAACATGTACGTGATCAGCTTGTAAATATGCGTACAAATGGCGGATTCCCGTACTTAGTAGTAGAAGACGGAGATTACTTAAAGAACGGAGAATTATACATTAAACATAGTTACGAAGGAATCGAGCTCGATTTAAAATACTTAGAAAAGGTATTACCATATCTTCATCAGCTTTGGGGAAGAACGGTGCATATGGAGTCGATTGTGGAGAGTAAGGGTGTTGTGTTTTCTTATGATGGGAAGATGGTGCATCGGAAGTATGTGTGACGGAAAGAACGGACATAGAATGCTATGTTCGTTCTTTTTTATTTGGAACAAAGTCAAATATGCTATTCTTGAAAAAAGGGAGTTACATAGAGAAATGGAGCGATTCAAATGAGCAAAATAGGGGTATGCAAGGTGGATATTACGCCGCCTGTTGGCATTGATTTTGTTGGATATTATAGAGAGACAGGAATAAATAATATTGAAGAACGTATTTATGGGACGGTTTTTATATTTGAAAAAGATGAAATGAAAACTGTGTTTATAAGTATTGATAATATTGGAATGTTAGTAGAAGATACGAATATAATTCGTGAGCGAGTAGCTAGCAGGCTTCATGTGCCATTTGAGCGAATAACAGTTGTTTATACACATACACACTCTGGTCCGGAAACGGTTGGTAAGCAACCTTTAGTAAAGTCGTATAAAACGATTTTAGTAAATAATGTGGTGCAAGGTGCTGTTACTGCAAATAATAACTTGGAGCTATGTGAAATTGGCTGGGGAGTTACGACAGGTGATATTGGGGTAAACAGAAGAGAGAGAACATCTGATGGAAGAGCAAAGATGGGAACAAATATAGAGGGCGTTGTAGATAAACGAATTGGCTTGTTGGCAATAAGAAATGCTGAAACGAAGGAGCTATCTGGTATTGTAGTATTTTGTACTGCGCATCCGAATGTTTTAAAAGGTGATAGCGATGTATTATCAGCGGATTATCCTGGAATGACGAGGGAGGTTCTTGAGAGGATCGTAAACTGTCCGGTTATTATTGTGCAAGGAGCTGCTGGTAATGTAAATGCGAAGTATCGCGGTTCAAGGGAAGCATTAAAGAAAATGGCTTATACACTTAGTGGACATGTATTAACGATGTTACCAACAGTTACATACAGCCCAATTGTAAATTTAAGAACAGTTTCGAGTACGATGCAAATGAAGTTGAAAGATATTCCTGAAATGAATGAGATACGAAGCATGGCTCAATTGGCGGAGAAGCAGTGGGGTGTGAACACGGATGAATGGCTTACTATCGTTTTAGAGAAATATAAGCAAGGTATTCGGAAGTTACGTATTGATTTAGAAGTTCAACTGTTTCAAGTTAATGATGGTATGTTCTCTGGTATACCGATGGAACCTTTTTCAGAGACTGCGTTAGAAATGAAAGAGAGTCTTCAAACTGACCTAGCTTTTTTGTGTGGATATACGAATGGATATATTGGCTATTTACCGACAAAGGAAGAGTATGCATATGGTGGATATGAAGTGGAATTAAGTCCTATTGTGTATGGAATGGTTACAAATTTGTTGATGCCACCGGAGGAGAATACAGCGGAGTTGATTGTGAAGAGAGTTATGGAATTATATAACGCGTAAAAAATATATTCAGTAGAATAAAATGTAAAGAAATTAATGATTTTTAATATATCTGTAGAAAACGAATCCATTTTGAAAAAGATGAATCAAAGTGGATTCGTTTTTGTTTACCAGACAGGTCGTATATTTGATGATAACTTCTCTGTATTTTCTTTAGTAACGAATGTTGTTAAATCTTCTTTTAGCATTTGCATTCGTTCTGTACCTATATTTTCAATCCATCGCTGCTCTATTTCAGCTACTATTTCTTCTTTTGCTTTCATTACTGCTAAACCACGTGCGGTTAAAATAATGATTTTACCCCTTTTATCAGTAGGGTGTATTTTACGTGTAACGTAGCCACTATTCTCAAGAGAATCGACCATTTTACTTACAGCTTGCTTAGAAACCCCTAAATACTCAGCTAGTTCTATACCAGTCGCTCCATTAGGAAGAATGCGTTTAAACATAAATCCATGTGCTGGTCTAATATCCTCAAATCCCAATTCACTTAATCTGTCATGTAGCTCAGTAATTAATGTACTAAAGGATAATGATAAAAGTGAAGTAAGATCTAACTTGTTAAATGTTTGATCCATGTATATAACCTCCGCGCTTGTAGTCAATTAAGTTGACTATATGTAATGTCTATTGTACTATACATAATATAGTCAATCAAATTGACTATATTATGTTGGTAGAACAAATAATGATTTATATAATATAGAATCAATGGAGGTTTCATATGGTCAATATCGTAAAAGTTAGAGGGAGTGTCTTTGCACCATATGCATCACTGGAACCTATTAAGGATCCTGCAACAGGAAGATTGTTTGAATATACTGGAGATGCACGTGAGTTTACACCATACGCGGCGAACGCAAAGCGTTCAAGATTAGAACAAGAAGTGAATATTGATTTTTATAAAAGAGAAATTTTCACATATGCAAATGCTTGTATCGTCACAGTGAAGATTACAAATCCAGATGACTCAATTGAGTATCAAAAAGGAGAAACAAGTACAGAAAATATTGTATGTACGAATATCGTATGGGGCGAGGATGAAGTTTCATTTGAAATGAGAGCAAGTGCCAGTAATCCGTTAAATGCGGCAGCACCTGCAGCTGATTATTTGTTGGCTATACGAGCTAATAAAAGTGGTACTGTGCATGTTGAAGGTGTACATGATGGTTTTCCTTGCTATGAATTTTATAAACAAGTAGATTTTGGTTCGTTTGAATTAATATATACACATGATTTTAGAGAAACAAATGATACTCCAGCAGCACTAGCTGGAGAGATGGAATATAGCTTTAAAATGACAGTCTAAACGTAAATATAGCACTATTTTTTAGAAGGAAGTAGAAAAGTAAAAGAGAAATCTATTGGTTTTAGGATTGAAATTATGGCTTGTTTTATTCATTAGTATTCAGTATCTAAAATAAAATTATAGAGGTGTTTCTTATGACTAATATCGTAAAAATTAGAGCCAGTGTCTTTATTCCAATGTCTTGGACAGAACCGAAGAAGGATATGGAAACAGGTAAAGTAATTCAATTCGAGGGTGACTCACGTGAATTTACACCACATGCGGTAAATACGATGCGCTCTAGAGTTGAGCAAGAGGTAGTAGTTGATTTTTATAAAAAAGAAGTGTTTTCATATGCGAACACGGGTATTACGACAGAGAAGATTACAAGTCCAGATGGTGCTGTGAGCAAAAGAACAGGGAAAGCAAGTACAGAAAATATTGTGTGTACTGATATTGTATGGAATGCTGACGGTGTACAATTCAAAATGAGTGCGAGTGCAAGTAATCCATTAAATGTCTATGCACCTCCTGTGGATTATGTATTACATGTATGTGTGAAAGAGGATGGTAGTATGGATATTCACGGCGAGCATGATGGGTTCCCTTGTTTTGAATTTTATAAGCAAGTAGATTTCGGTTCATTTGAAAAAATATATACACATGATTTTAGAGAAACTGGTGATACAGCTATAGCATTAGGTGGAGACATGGATTATAGTTTTACAAAGAAATTATAGGAAGTATGACAATGGAACGATGGATTGATTCATTCGTAAAGAACTTGGAGATGTCTAAGTTCTTTTTTATCCCGCTTTAACGGGCAGTAAGACCCCCACCTCAAAATTCAGCGGAAGCAAAGAAGTTAGGTGGGGGATCAACTGTCCGTAAAAGTCCGATTGGTTCAACTAATAATCAGTGGGAGATGAACAAAACCCCCACTGATTAAAGTTTCACTTTATTTGTTTCAAATTTGTGAAAGAAAGACATATTGATTGAAATTAAC
>NZ_BOQB01000063.1 GCF_018332475.1 Bacillus sanguinis
AAAGAGATTTGACATCATATATGAAAAGAAGTGAAATAAATAGTATATTATAGTATAGGAAAAAAGAGCTATATCCCTTACAATACATGGAGAGGGAGAATATGATAGGTTTTGCAAGATAGAATCAATGAAAGTGTATGACTTCTCCTATTACTTGCAACGGGTGCAAGATAAAATATATAAAATGGCAGAGAAGTGAAAGGAGGGGGATTTTTATGACAGTTACAATTAAAGATGTGGCGAAGAAGGCGAATGTAGCACCATCTACCGTTTCTCGTGTAATTGCTGATAATCCAAGTATAAGTGAAAAAACAAAGCGTCGTGTTCGGAAAGTAATGAGCGAATTAGGGTATCATCCCAATTTAAACGCAAGAAACCTAGCTAACCAAACAACAAAAACACTTGGTCTTGTTATGCCAAGTTCTGCAAGTAAAGCTTTTCAAAATCCGTTTTTCCCAGAAGTTATAAGAGGGATTAGTTCATTTGCACATGTGGAAGGGTATGCGCTTTATATGTCGACAGGTGAAACGGAAGATGAAATTTTTAATGGTGTTGTAAAGATGGTGCAGGGACGCCAAATTGGTGGCATTATACTTTTATATTCAAGAGAGAATGACCGGATTATTCAATATTTGCATAAACAAAATTTCCCGTTTGTTTTAATTGGGAAACCATATGATCGAAAAGATGAAATTACATATGTAGATAATGACAATTATACAGCTGCTAGAGAAGTAGCAGAATATTTGATTTCATTAGGTCATAAACAAATCGCGTTCATCGGTGGTGGATCAGATTTACTTGTAACGAGAGATCGTTTGGCTGGTATGAGTGATGCTTTAAAATTAGCAGATATTGTATTACCAAAAGAGTATATTTTACATTTTGATTTTTCGAGGGAAAGTGGTCAACAAGCCGTGGAGGAATTAATGGGGCTACAGCAACCACCGACAGCAATTATGGCAACGGATGATTTAATTGGACTTGGTGTGTTAAGTGCTCTTTCTAAAAAAGGATTCGTTGTACCGAAGGATGTTTCTATTGTAAGTTTTAATAATGCTTTGTTATCAGAAATTGCGAGTCCGCCCCTTTCGACAGTTGATGTGAATATATATCAACTAGGATATGAGGCAGCAAAAGCTTTAGTTGATAAAGTAGAGAATGCGGAGTCTACTGCGAAGTGTATTATTATTCCTCATAAATTACTGAAGCGTCAAACTTGCGATCACTATGCATAAAAAAGCTAAGAGTTTAACTCTTAGCTTTTTGTTGTAGAAAGGCCTCTAATCGATCACAGCCTTCTTTTAAAGTTTCGATACTATACGCATAGGACAAGCGAAGGTAGCCCTCACCATATTCAGAAAATGCTGTTCCAGGAACGACAGCTAGTCCAGCTTCTTTGACAAGGTCAATTGCAAAATCAAATGATGAAGATGTTAAATGACCAACATATGGGAATAAGTAAAATGCACCTGTTGGCTTTTCAACTGTTAAGCCCATTTGAATGAGTCTATTATATACGTAATCACGGCGTTTTTTGTATTGATGACGCATCATTTTTGGTGCATCTTTAGCAGCTGTTAATGCTTCAATTGCAGCATATTGAGCGATTGAAGTAGCACAAGTTACGTTATATTGATGAACTTTTAATATATGTCCTGCTAAATAGCTTGGTGCGAATAATAGACCGATACGCCAGCCAGTCATAGAATGAGACTTTGATAAACCGTTAATGACGATAGTTTTTTCACGCATTTCTGGGAAATGAGCGATAGACATGTGCTTTTGTTCATATACAAGTTCGCTATAAATTTCATCAGAAAGGACAAAAATATTTTTATCTTTTAAAACATCTACAATATCTTGTAGTTCTTCTTTTGATAAAGTTACACCAGTTGGATTAGAAGGATACGGCAAAACGACGCATCTTGTTTTTTCTGTAATGGCATTTTCTAGTGCTTCGGCTGTTAAACGGAAGCCCGTTTCACGAACATCGATAAAAATAGGGGTTGCGCCGCATAATCGAATAATTGGTTCGTATCCTGGATAAATAGGGGCAGGTAAAATGACTTCTGTTCCTGGCTCTAAAATCGTTCGGAATGTAACATCAATTGCTTCGCTAGCACCGATTGTAACGATGGTTTCGTTTTCAGGTGAATACTGTAAATCGTAGTTATCTTTTACAAAGTTACAAGCTGCCTTACGTAATTCTAATAAACCGGCGTTATGTGTATAGCTCGTATAATTTTCTGTAATAGCCCGTTTTGCCGCTTCTTTTACGAGAGAAGGTGTAGGGAAATCGGGTTGTCCAATTGTTAAAGAGATAAGATTATCATAGCTTTGAATCATGTTAGAGAATTGACGGATTCCAGAAATTTGGATATCCTTCACTCTAGGATTAATGAATTGTTCCATTGTATCTCCCTTTCTTCCGTTTGAAAATTAAGTTCATTTTACCATATTTTCTATGATTTCGCTTGCGTATATGTTATGTAGAAAGAGAGGGATAATAGAAAAAAAGCCGCTGTAAGCGACTTTTTAATATCCGTATTCCCAATCTATTTCATCTTCATTCCATAGTACAGAGGATACTTTGCCAAGGTGAACAACTGATTCATTCACAGCACATGTGCAATTTTCATCTCCTGTTTTATGCTGTAACTCTTCATATACTGATTTTTCAACATTTTCTAGAACGACCAAATTTTCTTCTTTTAAAACAAGCGTAGTACCCGCCATATTTATCTTCCTCCTACTAAAATAATGATCACTTATTTGTAAACATAGATAGTATGGATTATATGCTGTATTTTGCTATAGTTGTCCGTCTCATGAAGTATTTTTTTATTTTCTTTGTAATCCGTATTCATTGTATACTGCCAGGCAGAAATTTGGTACAGGGTTTACATTCATTTCGAAAATCTGTAACAATTATTATGTGATGTTAACAAAGAATTAACAAATATGTTAAGAAAAATCAAAATTTTAAAACAAATAAAGCCGTAAAATGATATAATCATATCAAAATACATATAGGGGATGACAGGCTATGGAGCTGATCCGTGATTTAATGATCCAAATTGCCATCATTATTTTGCCACTATTTTTATATGAAGCGATTCGCCTAAATCGTTATCAAGAAATGCCTCCGAAGCCGAACCGCTATTTTATTATGTTTCTATCTAGCATTACACTCGTTCTCTCCATGACATACTCTATTTGTTTTGGTGACATTTGTGGGTATAACTTTCACCCAATCCCAATTGTTAGTGGTTTTCTATATGGTGGGATTGTTGGTTTAATCCCAGCCGTTATTTTTGTTGCGTATGAATGGGCACTAAAAGGAATGAGCCTTCTTCCAGTAATAGAAGTAATATTTCTATCAATAGTTCCATTATTTTTATCAAAGAAATGGTCTCTATTTTCAAGAGATAAGAAGCTAATTTTAGCATTTATGATTTCATCCTTGTACGTACTTGTTTCTCTAGTGATTGGTATGATTAATGTTCTGTTAGAAACGGGGTTTACACCGCATATTTCGCACTTATATAGCGGATATATATTTGCTTCGCTTATTATGGTTATGACAATGGTATTTCAGGTGTACTTAACAGAATATTTAAATGAAAATGCAATACTACGTACAGAGATGCAAAAGTCAGAAAAGCTTAATATTGTAAGTGAGTTGGCAGCAAGTGTTGCACATGAAGTTCGAAATCCGCTCACTGTTGTTCGTGGTTTTATTCAATTGCTAGAAAGTACGGAAGATGTGAAGAATAAGGATTATATGCGTCTCGTATTAGCTGAATTGGACCGGGCAGAACAAATTATTTCAGATTATTTAAATTTAGCAAGGCCACAAATTGAGAAAAAAGAACACATTTGCTTATCAGCTCAATTGATAGAAATGACAACTCTTATGTCATCATTTGCAGCGATGCAAGGTGTATATTTGCAAGTTGAGATTTCTGAAAGTCTTTATACGATCGGTGATAAGACGAAATTGAAGCAAGCTATTATGAATGTTGTTAAAAATGGTATTGAAGCAATACAAGGAAATAAAGGATATTTAAAAGTAACGGCTATGCAAAAAGATGAAACGATTGTAATAAGAGTTAAAGATAGTGGCGTTGGAATGACGAAAGAACAGTTAGCAAGGCTCGGACAACCGTATTATTCTTTAAAAGAAAAAGGGACAGGATTAGGTCTTATGGTAACATTTAGTATTTTACAAGCACATAATGGTACGCTGGAATATAAAAGCGAAAGTGGGAAAGGGACTGAAGCGATTATTATATTGCCAGCTGTACGAAATAAGGAATAAAAGTTACCGATGGAAGGTAACTTTTTATTTTATATTGTTTATTCATTTGTTTTTTCTTGTTTTGCTCGGCTAAATAAGCTTTTAAATGATTGCAAGAAGCCTTGCTCTTTTGAGGCAGCGACCATTCTTTTTGTTTCTTGAATTTCGCGAATCACTTGCATAAGCTGTGCATCGCGGTTGCTGTCTTTATTATAAATTTGATTTACGAGTTTATTCATTTTTTCTTCTTGCTTAGATTCTCGTTTATACATATGATTCATTAATAAGTCCATCTTTTCTTTTTGCAGGGCATCTGTTTGAGCGGCATGATCTACTAACTCTTGTAGCATTTTTTCTTGAGAACCTTCTTTTACATAAACTTGTTGCATTAATTCATCAAGCTTTTCATCTTTCAAACGATTTTGGGTAATAAGGGTAGAATTTTGATGAATAATTGCTTCATTTAATTGAGCGAGCATTTCAAGTTTTAACATGAACTCCTCAAAGTTACGCCCATCTTCTTTTTCTTTCGGTTGTATCTCTTGCGTATCTTGTATAACTGGTACAGGTGGGGCCTCTTTTTCTTTTAAAATAATAGGTATCGTTTCTGAAATATCTTCTTGCAATGTAGCAGCTCTTTCATGTATAGATTTCAATAGTTTTAAATCATCCAATTTATAAATACGAGCATCAGCTGTTTTGGAAATCATATAACCATGTTCCTCTAACAGTTGACTATATTTGCGAACTATATGTTTTGGGATGCCTGTTTTATTCGTGACATCTTTCGTTTTATAGGTAGCTTCCATAATATTTCCTCCCCAAAAAGTATCGTATATATCATTTCAATCTTTTATGAGGACTTCCTTTGAAAAAGAATGTCGGAAGGTTATTAGTTTTCTACAGCATTAGTGAAAAGATGAAGAAAAATGAGAGTTTTTGGCGGAATGACGAAGAAGAGCTGAAATAATGTCTGAAAACATATACAGGAGAAGTTTGTTATAATAGCTGAGGAAAAGAAACTGGTAAAAGCATGGAGGTATACATGAAGCAACTAAAAGGTATTATCATTTCAATTATTGCAATTCTATCTATTGTAGTAGCGGTCTATGAAGTACTTGTTCCAGAGGAAACAAGTATTAAAAAAACAAATGCGTATGATCAAGTTCTAGAATTTCCGAAAGAGCGATATCCAGAGACAGGGAAACATATTACGGATGCTATAAAAGAAGGACATTCAGAAGTTTGTACAATCGACCGTGGTGGTGCTGCGGATAGAAGAAAATTATCGTTAGCTCCATACCCATCAAAAAAAGGGTATGATCGTGATGAATGGCCAATGGCGATGTGTAAAGAAGGCGGAAAAGGAGCACATATCGAATATATAAGTCCGGCAGATAACCGCGGGGCAGGATCTTGGGTAGGAAATAAGTTAGATAAATACCCAGATGGTACGCGTGTGAAATTTGACGTAAAGTAGTAGTTGCATATTTCATAATGAAGGAGAAGGGGAACGATGGAGTTAACAATTTCGTATTCGCAATTAATGTTGATGAACTATGACGGTGAGCAGCCTTACGTTGACTGGACAGATGAAGATTTTGAAAGAGGTTATGCGAAGGCGGATGGAACTGTTATTTTTGAAGCACTCTCTGATTATACTTGTGAAGTAAAAGTAACCCTAGGGAAACATATTGAGAAAGAAGAAGTGATTAGAACGGTTACAGTTCCTTTCACAGTTGAAAATGAATGTATCGTTGTAACAAGTATTCTTTCAAATAAATTTCAAATCCCTATTCCAAATGGTGAGTATACAGTTGTCTTACAAGCAACTCCTCTTGAAGAACCAACAGATGATGAATTATATAAAATACAATACGAATTCTTTTTTGAAAGTAAAGAATAAAAATGGGCTATCCTTTTGGAGGATAACCCATTTTTATTATGCGTTTGTTTTTAGTAGGGAACGAGCATCTTTTGCTGCTTGCACCATATGTTCTAGAGCTGGAATAACTTCTTCTGTTCTTCTCGTTTTTAAACCACAATCAGGATTAATCCAGAAATATTTAGGATCGCATACTTCTAAAGATTGTTCTACGATTTTATACATTTCATCTTTACTCGGTACACGTGGGCTATGAATATCATATACACCTAGACCGATGCCCTTTTCGTATGTTGTATGTTTTAATGTATCAATAAATTCTCCGTGACTTCTTGATGTTTCGATAGAAATCACATCTGCATCTAATGCGCGAATCGCGTCAACAATATCTTCGAAGTTACTGTAACACATATGCGTATGAATTTGTGTTTCATTTGCTACAGAAGAAGTTGCTAAAAGGAAGGATTGTACTGCCCATGTAATATAAGCGTCCCAATCTTTTTCTTTCAGTGGCATTCCTTCACGAAGTGCTGGCTCATCGACTTGGATTACTCGAATTCCAGAAGATTCAAGTAGTTCAATTTCATGACGAAGAGCTAATGCAATTTGATATGAAACTTCTTTTCTTGGAATGTCATTTCGAACGAAGGACCAATTTAAAATCGTAACAGGTCCAGTTAACATTCCTTTTACAACTTTCTCTGTTAAGCTTTGTGCATAAACAGTTTCCTTAATAGTCATTCCGTTAATAAAGGCTACATCACCATAAATAACAGGTGGTTTTACGCAGCGGGAACCGTATGATTGTACCCAACCGTTTTTAGTGAATGAGAAACCAGCAAGACGCTCACCAAAATATTCGACCATGTCGGTGCGTTCAAATTCACCATGTACAAGGACATCAAGACCAATTTCTTCTTGGTAACGAATCCATTTTTCTGTCTCTTTTTCAATAAATTGTTCATATTGTTCATTTGAAATAACACCGTTACGCCATTCTTTTCGCGTTTGACGAACTTCAGTTGTTTGCGGGAAGCTACCGATTGTTGTTGTTGGTAACAATGGTAACTCCAGGGCGACTTGTTGTAATTCGTATCGTTTTTCAAATGGAAGAGGACGTGAAAAATCTTCTTCTTTTAGTGCTGTTCGTGCTGCTTTGACATCTTCTCGGTTACGTGCAGCAGATGAACGAATTGTATGATGTACGTTTCGATATGTTTCCAGCTCATTACTAATGCTTTCTGTACCTTGAGTCAGAGCGGAATGAATAAGAACTAACTCTTCTAACTTTTGATTTGCAAATGCTAACGCATCAAATAGCTCAGTCGATAAGTGAGTTTCTTCTGTTTTATCGATTGGTGTATGCAATAAGCTACAAGAAGGCTGAACGATGAAATCATTCGTTTGGACTTGTTTTTGTAACGTTGTAAATAACGTAAGAACTTCATCAAGGTCAGCTCTCCAAATGTTACGGCCATCTATACAACCAACAGCTAAAGTTTTATCAGCCGGGAATCCATATTTTGAAATAGCATGTAGATTACCTTCTTTACCATGAACGAAATCTAATCCAATACCGGATACAGGGAATGTAATAATTTCTTCATAGTTTTCTTCTACACTATCAAAGTATGTTTGTAAAAGAAGAGCCGCATTTGGAACTTCTTTACGAATAGCTTCATAAATTTCTTTTGCTTGTTGAATTTCTTCTTTCGTTAAAGAAGCGAAAATCGGTTCATCAACTTGAATGACTTGTGCACCAGCTGCATGTAGTTCTGAAAGCAGTTGTACGTAAGGTGCAACTAACTGTTTTAAAATAGTAGTAAATTGCTCCTTTGTATAGCCTTTAGCTAATTTCAAGAAAGTATATGGTCCTAAAATAACAGGTTTTCCATCTACTCCTAATTCTTGTTTTGCCTCTTCATATAAGCGAAGTGGACGATTGTCTTTTAAAGAGATTTGTAATCCCTCTTCATATTCAGGAACGATATAATGATAGTTTGTGTTAAACCATTTTGTCATTTCAGAAGCTACGTGATCTTTAGAGCCACGCGCCATTGCGAAATATACATCAAGGTATGATGTGAACTCAGAAAAACGTGATGGGATAAATCCTAGCATATAAGCAGTATCCAAAACGTGATCATAATATGTAAAGTCGCCAATTGGAATGAGTTCAATCCCTTTTTCTTGCTGTACTTTTACGTGTTGAAGGCGAATTTCTTTCATCGTTGTTAAAAATTGTTCTTCATCGATTTTATTGGACCAAAAAGCTTCCAATGTTTTTTTCCACTCTCTTTGTAGTCCGATACGTGGATAACCTAAGTTACTTGTTTGAATTGCCATCTTAAATTCCTCCCTAATTGAAAGTAAGCATTTCCGTTTACTAGGAAATACCTATAACAAAAAGCATAAAGGCATAGAAAATAAGCCTTCCTTTTTGTTTTAACACCTCATCATCATCCGTGAATCTATCAGTGTTGTTAAAACAGGCAGGTCTCCTGACTTATGCTTCATATAATTTCTTTCACCTTCCCGTTTTCACAGTGGCACTACAAAGAAATCTCAGCATTTACAGTGGCGGGACCGTGTTGGAGTTTCACCAAGCTTCCCTTTTAAACACGAAACGAAATTTTCGTGTACCTATTTTCCTTTTGAAAGGAAGTTAACAAGCGATATGATATTGAAACAAATTCTAACACAATTTTTGGAATTTTGTCTACTGTTTTAAAATAAGAAAATTCTAAAGTTTTTTATTCTTACTATTTGGATTTTTCTGATTTTAAAAATGTGAAGGGTGGTCGAGAAATTGAAATGAAGTGCGATTAAACTTATAAAGAAGTGGGTATCTCTGTACAGAGAGAAGACGTCAGTTGTGTTATTTAACAATCGGTTCATGTTCTGGAACAAAGGAGGAGAGTGGATGGTTCATTTTGAAATAGTAAGTTATCACAGGGAAGAATAAGATTCCTGTATAAAGATAAATATACTAAGTTTATAGAAATGGGGAATTTCAATTGGAACAAAGTACACAAAATATTTATTCAACGCCAAAACATATAGTTTCAGCAGCGACAATTGTAATGAATGAACAAAAAGAAATTCTATTAATTAAGGGACCTAGAAGAGGGTGGGAAATGCCAGGTGGACAAGTTGAAGAAGGAGAATCTTTGAAAGATGCTGCAATAAGGGAGACTAAAGAGGAGACGGGTATTGATATTGAGGTTTTAAAATTTTGTGGAGTATTTCAAAATGTGAACCATTCAATATGTAATACGTTGTTTTTAGCTAGACCAGTTGGGGGTAAATTAACGACTACACCAGAAAGTTTGGAAGTAGGATTCTATCCTATAGAGCAGGCGCTGGAAATGGTGAGTTTTATGAATTTCAGACAAAGAATTGAATACAGTTTGGATGAAAAAAAACAACCTTTTTATATAGAATTTTAAGAAATAATCTTCCATTATGGGATGCCACTGATAATAAATCTTGTTATATTTTTAAGTGCAGTGAAGTATCTTATAGCGAAAATAAAACAAGCATCCCCGTCCTAAATTAGAACGGGATTATGCTTGTTTTAGGTTTTAAAATGAAATAACTATATCGCCTTTTTACGGTTTCTTTTTTACGAGTTTAACCTTCATCTATATCAATTTCTGAAAGTCGCCCTGCAATTGCATCTGTAAGGAGGGTGTTTAACCATTGTAATTCAACTGTAATATGTTCAATAACGCTCTGTAAAATATATAATTGTGCACGTGGGATTTGTCCTTTGCTACAATCATAAATAGCTTGCATTTTATGTAAATATTGAACGGTATCATTTTTCTTTTTTTCTAAAATAGGAACTAACTCTCGATCATCACCAAACTGAGCGAAAGAGAGTGCCGAATAAATCGGTTTATATATTTGATTTTTTGCCTCGAATTGTTTTAATAGTAACTTGTGAAATAATTGTTTACCTTCTTCAGTTATATGAAAGATTGTTTTATCTGGTCTATTCGTATCTCGAACAATCGTGGTAATACAAATTGCACCTTGCTTTTCTAATTGCTCGAAGGCGTAGTAAAGTGATCCTTTTGCATATTTAATATAACAATCCATTTGTCTTTCTTTCATTATGTGCTGCACTTCATATGGATGTTTATCCCCTTCGAGTAGCAAACCGAGAATGACTAATTTCATGCTCATTCTGTCTCAACTGCTACTAAAAATATAGACAAATGTATATTCTTAGAGTATTCCTGCTTCTACGTGCCCTGCCTCGCTAATCACTTGCTACTACAGTTTGCTGTGACACACTCCACAGGCGTAAATTCCGATGTAGCCCACCGTACATATATACAATCTATTTACGTTAGTATTGTATATTCTTTTGCTTGTAAAAGGTTGATCGCTGCGTTCAAATCTCTATCCATTACATTGCCACATTCACATGTATATACTCGGTCAGATAGCTTTAAATCCGCTTTCTTTTGACTGCAACATGAGCATAACTTTGACGATGGATAAAACCGGTCTACTTGACGTAATTCAATTCCATATTCCTCACATTTCGTCAAAAGCCACGTTTTAAAAGCAAAAAAAGACTGCTTGGCAATTGTTTTAGATAAATGTTTATTCTTCATCATACCTTTCACATTCAAATCTTCTACTGTAATAAACGTTGGCTTGGTTTTCACCACATTCGTTACAATAGACTTTACATA
>NZ_BOQB01000064.1 GCF_018332475.1 Bacillus sanguinis
TTTCTCATGAAGAAATTGAAAAAATGGAAAAATTACAAAAAAACTTAACTGAATTAGAAGAGAATGTAAAAATGATTCTTTTGCAAAATCAATATTACTTAAACGTACTATTAAAAACTACAGAAAGTATTGTGGATTCCGTTTCTGAATATAACTTAGAACGAAACAATAATTCGCAAATCTTTATGAACGAACTATTGTAAAGGGGCAGTGAAGCATTATGAGATTATCTGATTATAATACCCCGTTATCGGGTATGTTAGCGGCACAAATGGGATTACAAACGACGAAGCAAAACTTGTCTAACATTCATACACCGGGCTATGTGCGTCAAGCGGTAAATTTCGGTTCTGTTGGAGCAAGTAATGGGCATACGCCGGAACAGAGAATTGGTTATGGTGTACAAACGTTAGGTGTTGATCGTATTACAGATGAAGTGAAGACGAAACAGTTTAACGACCAATTATCTCAGCTCGCTTACTATAATTATAAGAATTCTGTTTTATCACGAGTAGAGTCTATGGTAGGAACGACAGGAAAAAATTCACTATCTAGTTTAATGGATGGATTCTTTAATGCTTTTCGAGAAGTTGCAAAAAATCCGGATCAATCAAACTATTACGATACGCTAATTTCTGAAACTGGGAAGTTTACAAGTCAAGTAAATAAACTTGCGAAAAATTTAGATTCAGTAGAAGCGCAGACGACAGAAGATATTGAAGCACATGTTAATGAATTTAATCGTCTTGCTGCTAGTTTAGCAGAAGCGAATAAAAAAATTGGGCAAGCTGGTACACAAGTACCGAATCAACTTTTAGACGAACGTGACCGTATCGTTACAGAAATGTCAAAGTACGCCAATATAGAAGTATCTTATGAATCTATGAATCCTAATATCGCAAGTGTTAGAATGAATGGTGTTTTAACAGTAAATGGACAAGATACATATTCGCTCCAATTAAATAAAACGAAAGAGCCAATGTCAGTTGAAATATATGGTTCGGAAATCCCTTTAACTAGTGGTGCAATAAAATCAGCGGTTGATACGAAAGGACAGATTGCTAGTTATAAGAAAAATCTTGAAGACTTAATGAGTTCAATGAAAAATGAAGTAAATACAGTGATGGGAAAAGAATTCTTCGTTGGGGATTATGCGAAAGAGTTAAAGCTAAATCCAGAATTTACGAATGATTTTTCGAAAATGAAAATATCGGCTGAAACTGCAAATAAACTGGCAGGAATTACAGATGATGATTATAAAGAAGGTCTTTCATATAAAAAAGCATTGGACCAATTCATCGTTAAGGTAGCATCTGATAAAAGTGAAGTGAATGGTTATCAAAAAATTCATGGAGATTTGTTAGAAGGTATTCAGCAAGAAAAGATGAGTGTCGAAGGTGTGAATATGGAAGAGGAAATGGTAAATTTAATGGCCTTCCAAAAATACTTCGTAGCAAACTCTAAAGCGATTACTACGATGAATGAAGTGTTTGATAGTCTGTTTTCGATTATTCGATAGGGAATAGTAATTGATTGAAAATAAGTAAGGAGGAGATAGAAATGAGAGTATCTACATTTCAAAATGCAAACTGGGCAAAGAATCAGTTAATGGATTTAAATGTACAACAGCAATATCATCGAAATCAAGTAACTTCAGGGAAGAAAAATCTTCTTATGAGTGAAGATCCGCTTGCGGCAAGTAAATCCTTTGCAATTCAACATTCATTGGCGAATATTGAACAAATGCAAAAAGATATAGCGGACTCAAAAAATGTGTTAAGTCAGACAGAAAATACATTGTCAGGTATTGTGAAATCTTTAACGAGAGCGGATCAATTAACAATACAAGCATTAAATGGACCAAATGGTGAAAAAGAATTAAAGGCAATCGGTGCAGAAATCGATCAAATCTTAAAACAAGTTGTATATTTAGCGAATACGAAAGAGCAAGGTCGTTATCTTTTTGGTGGAGATAGTGCAGAGAAACCTCCATTTGCGGATGATGGGACATACCAGGGCGGCGAAAAAGATGTAATGTGGAAGCTAAATGACGGTTATGAAATTAAAGCTTTTCGTAATGGCGAGAACTTACTAACGCCTGTTATTCAAACGTTAGTAAAGATGAAAGACGCGATGCAAAGTGGTGATCAAAAGGCGTTACAACCGATTTTAACGGAAAATAAGAAAAACTTGGATAGTGTTATTAATCGTACAACAGAAGTAGGAGCAACGATGAACACTGTAGATACGTTTAAGACTATTTTAAGCGAGCAAAATTTAGCACTTCAAGAAAATCGTAAAGAAATTGAAGATGTTGATTTAGCGGTAGCAATTTCCGACTTAGCTTATATTAATGCGACGTATGAAGCAACGCTTAAAGCGGTTAGCACGATGAGTAAAACGAGTATTTTAGACTACATGTAAAAAAATAAGGAGTGAGAAATATGGCAGGAACGTTAACGGGTATTGGCGGTAGACAACAGATTTGGAACCTCGGTAATAACATGATCGATACTTCTAATTTCGTTGAATTAGAAATGAATGCGCTGGATATGAGAAAAACGCCGTATACAAATGAAAAGAATAGTCTTTCACAAGATAAACTTTTATATACAAGTTTAAAATCAGAATTTAGTTCTTTCACACAAACATTTAAAAACTTAGCGGCTTTTAAAGGAAATGAGAAAAAGGTAACAACATCACAAGACGGTTATATTAATGTAAAAGCTGATGGTGGTGCGATCGCTGGAACTTTTAATATGACGATTACAAAGCTTGCGCAGCGTCATCAAATAGCTTCTGACCAAATTGAAAATATAGATGCCAAGATTAATAGTGATGAAACATTAAAACTAGGTGGTAAAGAACTAAAAGTAACATCTGATATGACATATAAAGATTTAATTAATAAAATTAATGATGGAGATTACGGCGTATCAGCATATACACTTGGGAATAAAATTTTCATGACCTCAAAAAAAGAGGGCGAAGATGGAGTAATTAATTTTGAGGGGAACAAATCTTCATTGTTTCAAAAAATAGGTTTAGCTAATGATGACGGCGTAGCGCTTCATGAAATCAATAGTGCGCAAAATGCTGAATATACGATTAATGGTATAACAGGTAATAGTTCTACTAATACAATTGAAGCACTTCCTGGTGTGAAAATCGAATTGTTAAAAGTAACTGAGCAAACAGTAGAAGAAAAGCCAGTAGAAAAACCGGATGGAGAAAAAACAGAGACTGATCCAAAGACAACAGAGGCGAAAGCAAAAGGGATAGAACTGAAGTTTACAGTAAGTGACTCAAACGTAACAGATGCATCAAATGTTATTAAAAAGATGGTTGCGGATTATAATAAAGCTGTTTCTACAATAGATATCTTTGCTGGAAAAGGCGGAGCTTTCCAAGGGCAAACTATTATGCAAAGTGTACGCCAAGCGATGAATAATGTCGTAACATTTTCGCAAGATGGTAATTATTTATTCTCATTTGGTATTCAATTAAAACAAGATGGAACAATGGAAGTGAATGACGAAGCATTAACGAAAGCGTTAAAAGAGAAGCCAGATGCAGCGAAGCAATTTTTCTTTAGTTCTAACGGTTTAGGGAAAATGATGGAAGAACCACTTGATAAATTATTCGGTGATAAAGGTATAGTTGGAGAACGTGTGAAAAACATTGACTCTCGTGTAAGTGATTTAGATAAGAAGATAAAAGATATTGAGTCACAAAACTTACAAAAGCAAGATGAAATTGTGAAGAAGTATCAAAAGTTAGAAAGTACATTAGCGGCGCTAGATAGCCAGTTAAAAACAATTAAAGCAATGACAAAACAAAAAAGTGATGATTAATGAAAGTTGAGGAAGTGATCGTATGCAAGCATGGCAACGTTATATGCAAAATGATATTATGACGAGTAATCCGATTAAAAATACAATTTTTATTTATGAAAGATGCATTGTAGAATTTCGTAATTTAGAAGAGCTTTTACATACTTTTAAATTACAAGAAGGAGATGCACTTCTTGAAAAATTAGAACGTATTTTCGAAGAATTAAAGCTTCAATTAAATCCTGAGATTACGAAAGATTTATATGATAGTCTTTATGGTTTATATGATTGGATTAGCGTTCAAATTCAAACGATGAAAGTAACACGTGAAGCGAAAGATATTGATGCGATTGTGAAAGTATTACAAGATCTAATAGACGGTTACCGCGGGGCGCTTGAAAATGAACAATGATATTTATCGAGCATTTGTCGGCTGTTTTAATGAAATCGGTGAATTGCAAGTGTCAGATGGAGAGTTTGCTGAGAAAAGCGCGATGTTAAATCGCTGGATGATGACGTTGGATGAAGAAAAGCGCGCGCAAGTTGCGGCAGAAGTAAGCCCATTCATTATTAAGGCAGCACAGCATATTCGAGATAAGCAAAAGATTTTGGAAGAAATGATTATGACAAATGATGGACGAATGAAAGCAAATTCATTTTACGGTAAATATTAATAATAATGTGAAGGAACGGATTCCTCTTTTTAAAAGGGGGTCCATTCCTTCATGTAAATAAAGAATTCCGCTGGTTGAGGTTTCATTTTATGACTGTAAAAAATAGGAGTAATCTAAATAATAGAAAAATAAGGTTCGTTTAGTCGTAAATATACTGAAATGCTATATAGATTACTACGCGTATACAGTTTTTTTATATTCTTTTTATATTTTTGTATTTTTCTAAAGACAACAATGTAAAAATGGAATAAAATATGTAAGGGTACATAATAGTTAATATTTTAATAAATACATATAGGAAATTAAATAATGAAGTGAAACTTCCATCAGTGGATTATTATGTTCAAAATGATAAGTTAAAAAGGAAGGGTGTGGAGTATGCCAGATTTAGTGAGTGATGTAAGCCATTATATGAATTATTTAGTGACGAAACGAAATACGGTTTCTAGTAATATTGCAAATGCGAATACACCTGGCTATAAAGCACAAGACGTTACATTTGCTGAGCAAATGAATAAGAGTAGTGCATTATATAAGAGCAATGCTGCGGATTTAAAAAGAAATCCAGATTTATATCAAACGAATGAAATGCACTTACCGACAGTAAATACGAAAAATACTTATGCAAAGATTCAAACGAAATCAATGCAAACGAATAAAGATGGAAATAGTGTGGATGTAACGACAGAAATGCTAGATTTAATGAAAACAAACCAATTATATGGTGTTTCCATTAATGCGATTAATACACAATACGCAATTAACCAAGCAGCGCGTGGACGTTAATAGTAGAAGGAGAGACAACGATGTTTCAGGCAATTAATGCAAGTGGATCAGGGCTAACGACAGCGAGAAAGTGGATGGAAGTTACTTCAAATAATATTGTAAATGCAAATACAACGGCAGCTCCGGGGGCAGATTTGTATGAGCGCCGTAGTGTAGTACTTGAATCAAATAATAGTTTTGCAAATATGTTAGACAGTACACCTACTAACGGAGTGAAAATAAAAAGTATTGAAGCGGACAAAACTGAAAACTTAGTGTATGATCCGACGCATCCGCATGCTAATGAAGAAGGATATGTACGTTATCCGAATGTGGATGTGACTGCTGAAATGACGAATGTAATGGTTGCTCAAAAAATGTACGAAGCAAATACAAGTGTACTAAATGCGAATAAAAAAATGCTTGATAAAGATTTAGAGATCGGCCGAGGATAAAGGGGGAATATGGGAAGATGAAAATCCAACCAATGTTACATACACAGCCATTTGGCGCGATTCAGTCAATTGGTGCACCGAAAACTTCAGAAACACCTGTAGTCGAGGGGAAGAAGTTTATTGATTTATTGGAAGATATGAATCAAACACAAAACAATGCGCAAACAGCGGTTTATGATTTACTAACAAAAGGGGTAGGAGAAACACATGACGTTTTAATTCAGCAAAAGAAAGCTGAGTCTCAAATGAAAACGGCTGCTCTTGTACGTGATAATCTTATTGAAAATTATAAGTCACTAATTAATATGCAAATTTAGGAAAATGGACGGGTGTGTTTAAATGGAAAAGTTAAAAAATGTTTTCCAATCGTTAAAAACGTGGCATAAGTTAGTCATTGGTGCTGCGCTTTTAGCAATTGTAACAGGAGCACTTTTATACTTCACCTTGCCAGATAAATATGTTGTTGTATATCAAAATTTAAATGATGCAGACAAGCAAGAGATTACAGCAGAATTATCGAAGCTAGGTGTCGATTACCAATTAGCAGCCGATGGTTCGATTCGTGTGCAAAAGAATGATGCTCCATGGGTTCGAAAAGAAATGAATGGAATGGGCTTACCGTTTAACTCAAAAAGCGGTGAGGAAATTTTATTAGAAAGCTCGCTCGGTTCAAGTGAACAAGATAAAAAAATGAAGCAAATTGTCGGTACGAAAAAGCAATTAGAGCAAGATATTGTACGGAACTTTGCGGCGATAGAAACAGCAAATGTTCAAATTACATTACCTGAAAAAGAGACAATTTTTGATGAAGAGAAAGCAAAGGGGACAGCGGCGATTACGGTTGGTGTGAAACGTGGTCAACTATTAACGGCTGATCAAGTTGCGGGTGTACAGCAAATGATTAGTGCGGCAGTTCCTGGTGTAAAAGCCGAAGAAGTGAGTGTTATAGATAGCAAAAAAGGTGTTATCTCAAAAGGGGCAGATGAAGCACATTCTAGTAGTTCTTCTTCTTATGAGAAAGAAGTAGAGATGCAACACCAAATTGAAGGTAAATTAAAGCAAGATATCGATGCAACGTTAATGACGATGTTTAAGCCGAATGAATATAAAGTGAATGCGAAAGTATCTGTGAACTACGACGAAGTTACACGTCAGTCAGAAAAGTATGGTGATAAAGGTGTACTTCGTAGTAAACAAGAGCAGGAGGAAAGCTCTACTGCGCAAGAAGGAGCAGATACGAAGCAAGGTGCTGGTATTACAGCAAACGGCGAAGTACCAAACTACGGTACGAACAATAATCAAAATGGCAAAATCGTCTACGATAATAAAAATGGTAACAAAATCGAAAACTATGAAATAGATAAAACAGTTGAAACGATTAAGAAGCATCCAGAATTAACGAAAACAAATGTTGTTGTATGGGTAGATAATGATACGTTAGTAAAACGAAGAATTGATATGACAACTTTCAAAGAAGCAATTGGTACAGCAGCTGGACTTCAAGCTGATCCAAATGGAAACTTTACAAATGGTCAAGTTAATGTGGTAACAGTTCAGTTTGATCAACCGAAAGAAGAGAAGAAGAAAGAGCCAGAAGCAAGTGGTATGAACTGGTGGTTAATTGGTGGAATTACAGGAGGCGTGTTAGCGCTCGTTGGTCTATTATGGTTCTTCTTAGCAAGACGTAAGAGAAAGAAAGAAGAAGAGGAATATGAAGAATACTTAGCAGAAGAGGAAGTTGCTGCAAGTAGTGAAAGTATTATGGAGATTCCTGAAGAGAAAATAGTACCAGAGCCAAAAGCAAAACCTGAACCAGAAGAACCGAAAGAACCGACGTTAGATGAACAAGTACAGGATGCTACGAAGGAACATGTAGAAGGTACTGCAAAAGTAATTAAAAAATGGTTAAACGGACAGTAAGGGAGGAACAACGATGTTAGATGAAATCTCCTCCAAAGAAAAAGCTGCCATCCTCATTCGTACATTAAATGAAGAGGTGGCAGCGAAAGTCATTGAATATATGACGGCTGAGGAAAAAGAAGTATTACTTCGTGAAATCGCGAAGTTTCGTGTATATAAACCAGAAACGTTAGAGAATGTACTAGGGGAGTTCTTATATGAACTTAATGTAAAAGAATTGAACTTAGTCACTCCGGATAAAGAGTACATTCGTCGCATATTTAAAAATATGCCAGAAGACGAGCTGGAAAAATTATTGGAAGATCTTTGGTATAACAAAGATAATCCATTTGAATTCTTAAATTCACTTACAGATTTAGAGCCACTTCTTACAGTGCTTAATGATGAATCACCACAAACAATTGCAATTATCGCTTCTTACATTAAACCACAGCTTGCTTCGCAGTTAATTGAGAGATTGCCAGATCATAAGCGAGTAGAAACGGTAATGGGTATTGCGAAACTAGAACAAGTTGACGGTGAACTCATTAATCAAATTGGTGAGCTATTAAAAGCGAAATTAAATAATATGGCATTTAGTGCAATTAATAAAACAGATGGCTTAAAAACAATCGTGAACATTTTAAATAACGTTTCACGAGGCGTTGAAAAAACAGTCTTTCAAAAGCTGGATGAAGTTGATTATGAGTTATCTGAGAAAATTAAAGAAAATATGTTTGTCTTTGAAGACTTACTTGGTCTTGAAGATCTTGCGCTTCGCCGTGTATTAGAGGAAATTACAGATAACGGTGTCATTGCGAAAGCACTTAAAATTGCAAAAGAAGAAATTAAAGAGAAACTATTTACATGTATGTCTTCAAACCGTAAAGAGATGATTCTAGAAGAATTAGATGGCTTAGGACCGCTTAAGATGACGGATGCTGAGAAAGCACAGCAAACAATCACAGGTACGGTGAAAAAGCTAGAGAAAGAAGGAAGAATTATCGTTCAAAGAGGTGAAGATGATGTCCTTATTTAAAAACAGAATTCCGAAGAATTCTGTTTCTTTTTCTGAAGAAACATATGAATTACAATTTCCAAAACCAATACTAGCTCACGTAGAAGAAGAAATCCAAGTAAATCATGAAGAGCTTCTGGCACAGCAACAATCATTACATGTTGAACTGAATCAACTAAGGCAAGAACAGCAAATGTTAGAACGAGAGCGTCAGCAGTTATTACATGATCAAGAACAATTTCAAATGCATGTTCAGCAGCAGATGAAAGAGATAGAATCGGCACATATACAGTTTCAAAAAGAGCAACAAGAAACAGCATACGAATGGACGGAACTGTTATGGGATCAATCTTTTCAACTAGCCGAAAAAATTGTGAATCAAGCAGTTGATGCGCGCTTGCTTGATGTGCTACCTATTTTAACTGGTATCGTTCAAACATTGCCTACTTCGTTTGAAAAATTAGTCATTACCGTGCACCCAGAAACATTTGAACGTATTCAAGAAGAGAAGGAAAATACGAAAGAGTATTGGTTACTACAATTAGTAGAATGGAAATACGATTTCTCCTTACAGTTCGGTGAATTTGTTCTGGAAGAAGAGAAAGAGTTCTTTGAATTTAAATTTGCACCTATATTTGCGAAACTTCGCCAGAAATGGGAAGAAGAGAAGTTGTTTGAGGAGCAAAACGTATGAATCGACTGTTAATGAATGAAAACCAAAAATGGAATACGTTTATTGAAACGCCGTTTTATACGAAAGTCGGTAAAGTTCATAGTGTGCAAGAACAGTTTTTTGTAGCGAAAGGACCGAAGGCGAAAATCGGTGATGTTTGCCTCGTTGGAGAACATAGCGTCTTATGTGAAGTAATTGCGATTGAAAAAGAAAACAATATGTTACTCCCATTTGAACAAACAGAAAAAGTATGTTATGGAGATTCCGTTACATTAATTGCTGAAGATGTTGTTATTCCTCGTGGTAATCATTTACTTGGAAAAGTGTTAAGTGCAAATGGCGAAGTGTTAAATGAGAATGCTGAAAACATTCCGCTGCAAAAAATAAAGTTAGATGCTCCGCCTATTCATGCATTTGAACGGGAAGAGATTACCGATGTATTTGAAACCGGAATTAAATCCATTGATTCTATGCTAACAATTGGCATCGGTCAAAAGATTGGTATTTTTGCTGGATCAGGTGTTGGTAAATCTACTTTACTCGGAATGATTGCCAAAAATGCAAAAGCTGATATAAACGTTATTAGTTTAGTAGGAGAGCGTGGCCGAGAAGTAAAAGACTTTATTCGAAAAGAATTAGGCGAGGAAGGCATGAAGAAAAGCGTTGTCGTCGTAGCGACGTCAGATGAAAGTCACCTTATGCAACTTCGCGCAGCTAAGCTTGCAACATCTATCGCTGAATACTTCCGAGACCAAGGCAATAACGTATTACTTATGATGGACTCTGTTACTCGTTTTGCTGATGCACGTAGAAGTGTTGATATTGCCGTTAAAGAGTTACCGATTGGTGGTAAAACACTCTTAATGGAAAGTTATATGAAGAAGCTGTTAGAGCGATCCGGAAAAACGCAAAAGGGGTCTATCACAGGTATTTATACTGTACTCGTTGATGGAGACGATTTAAACGGTCCTGTACCAGATTTAGCACGTGGTATTTTAGATGGACATATTGTATTAAAACGTGAGCTTGCAACGCTCAGTCATTACCCTGCCATTTCGGTGTTAGATTCAGTAAGTAGGATTATGGAAGAAATCGTGTCGCCAACCCATTGGCAACTGGCAAATGAAATGAGAAAAATTTTATCGATTTATAAAGAAAATGAATTATATTTCAAATTAGGAACGATTCAAGAAAATGAAGAAAATGCTTATGTTTTTGAATGCAAAAATAAAGTAGAAGGTATAAATTCATTTTTAAAACAAGGTCGATCAGATCGTTTCCAATTTGATGATATCGTTCAAGCAGTGCACCATATTGTATAAGACCTCGCGCCCTGCAGGTCTTATTTTTTTGTTTTTTAATATTTCACAGATTTTTTTGTAAAAAAACTATATAATAGAAAAAGAGAGCGTTATAATAGGAAGGGGCTATGAAAACAGGTGGATAAGCAGCAGTACGACACGATAAAATTGCAAATAAATCAAGAAAAAGAACAGATTTTGAAAGAAGTGTATGAATTAACAGCTGAAAAAAGAAAAATAGAACAAAAAAAAGAATATGATTTATATGTTGTGAAATCGCGTAGTAAAGT
>NZ_BOQB01000065.1 GCF_018332475.1 Bacillus sanguinis
CGCGTGAACAGTATGCACAATTTTTATACAATGCAATACAAGAAACTGAGCAAACTCAAGAAACGAAAGGGCAACTATTAGCTAGCATACTTGGTGAAACAAATTGGCAAGGGACAAAAGTCTATGACAAAGATCATAATGATTTAACGAAAGAAAATCAGAATTTCATCGGGCTTGCAAAGTATGATGCTAAAACGGCAAGGTATGAATTTTTTAATGCAAGTACAGGAGAGAGTCGTAATGATAGCGGTACCTTTTTTATAACGAATGATGGAAAGAAAAGAGTACTAATTTCTGAGACGCAAAATTATCAAGCAGTTGTTGGATTAACGCAATTAGATAAGGAGAAATTTACATATAAAAGAATGGGGAAAGATGCAAAAGGGAACGATGTAGAAGTATTTGTTGAACATGTTCCTTATCAAGAAAAAGAGCTATCTTTCACTCGACCTGATAAAAACTTAGAAAGTTCGACCGGGAAAATAGTTACAGACGTTGATGGAGATGAAATTTTGTCTAGCACACTATGGAACGGAACGGTGGTATTAGACGAACAGGGCAATAATGTAACAAAATACAATTCAAACTTAATCAGTCTAGCAAAATATGATAAAAATACAAATAAATATGAGTTTTTCAATGTGAATACAGGAGAAAGTCGTGGAGACTATGGTTTCTTTGATGTTGTACATGGTAATAAAATAAGAGCCCACGTTTCGTTAGGAAATAATAAATACGGTGCAGTTCTTGAACTTACAGAATTAAATAAAGAGAAATTTACGTATACAAGAATGGGGAAAGATGCGAATGGAAAAGATATAAAAATCTTTGTTGAACATGAACCGTATACAGGTGACCTAAAACCAAATTTCACAAAGTGAGCCTTTACTGTAGCAAAGGCATTATGTTAGAAAAGGTTAGTAAGGAAAAATCAGAGTGATTATATAATTAAAATAGTTGTTTATAGACAAATAGATGCCTTGGGGCATCTATTTGTCGTTTTAAAATGATTTTATGGGGCAAATTCTCTTTTTTCAGATCTAGTTACTTACTACTTGCACAACCATACATTTTCGTTCTTTTATTTATTCTCTTTATGTTCTTTATATTCATGAACTTTTTCTTTCACATTACCGACAGTATCTTTAGCGGTGCCCTTCACTTTATCCCATTTTCCTTCAGCTTGTAATTTTTTGTTGTCAGTTACTTTCCCGACAACTTCTTTTACTTCACCTTTTACTTTATCAATAGCACCTTCTACTTTTTCTTTTAAACCATGATCATGTTTAGTCATACATTTCTCCTCCTTGTAGTTTGATTAGAATTCCCTTTTCATATTGCAAGTTGAATGATGTATCTATTAATAGCGTAACAAATCTAGTTTGAATATTCAAATGATTAATAGGGTAGAAAATAAATTGCAATAAAATGTATAAAAGTGTAATGAAAAGAGAAAGAATGTTAATTATATGTTTTTTGCAGTCCATATTGATTTCGTATAAGCGATTTTCATATGGGCACGTTCCATATTGTTTTGACTGCCGCTACCGAACCTTGCTTGTCCAACTATTAAATGACAATTGGATTCAATAGCTGTCTCAATTCGTTTTTGAATTAATGCAGTATGACAGCCTTTACGCTGAAATTCTGGCAAAGTAGCAGAAGCAGCTAATGAAGCAATCCCATTATTTATGTATAGGACACCAATGCCTGCAGGAGTATTTTGAACTTCGGCTATGAAAAAATGCCATCCTGGTTTATCGTAAAGAATTTCGTTATTTTGGCGCACTCCATCTTTTGTAAAGGATGGCATATTAAATCCACGTACATATATGTCTGCAAAAATGTGAAATTCATTTTCTTTCAGTTGGCGTACTGAAATGTTGGCAGGAAGCAGGGATGGATCTTCTCTCGGTATACTATATAAAGCGGTATGGAAGCTGGATTGGTAAAATCCTTTTTGAGATAAGTATTGAAATAATTCAGCTGTCCCTTGAGCGGGTGTAATTTCAAAACGGCAAGGGATTTGTAATGCTTGATAATAAGAGATAATTTCATCTAATTCATTTGTATTTGTAAATGTAATACCTTTTACCGTATTAAAAGCCGGACCAGCAATTACTTTTGATGAAAAAGCAGTGGCACTACCAAACTTTTTCATTTGTACTTGCATTGGATTTCCACTTATTGCTTGTAGTAGCGCTAATCTAGAAGAAAGCATATGTATTTCTGCGTTTTCAATTTCATTTGCTGTATTAAGTGTCACAATAGTACTCATAAAATTCCCCCGTCATTAAATATATTTCATAGTACATATACGCTTTATGTTCTAAGATTCCTGTTGAAATGTAAGAGAATTAGAAGTTTTTTGGAAGGGAAATGGAAGTGAACTGTCGAAGGGAGTAGAAACAGATTAAAGGTGGTGCTCTCATGAAACAGAAAGACGTGCAGACATGCTCTTATTGTGGCTCACATCACATCGGTGAAGGTGAGTTTATTGGCTATGCACAAATACGGAAAAAGGAGACGATGTTCACATCTTCACCAGTGGATGCTTATATTTGTACAGATTGTGGGAATATCCTTTCATTAAAGGTACGAAATTATGAAAAGTTTAAGCAGAAGCCGTTATGATTATTGAGAAGTGGTTTTATTAGGGAAGTTAATAAGAGTAATATTTTACATATATATGAATATGCCTTATATAAAGAGATGACAACATATACTGTGTGGGATGCTTATTAATCGTTGCACAACGTACAAAAATGTATAGAAGAAATTGTGAATGAGTATGAGAAAGAAAAATTAGCCCTTCTTGGAATATTTCATATCGAAAACTCCTTTAAATGAATGAGGGAGTTTTTGTTTTTTTATAACAATAATTACCTTTAATTGTTATAATTGGTTATTGAGGTGGAGTGTTTTATAAACGCCCTAATCATAGAAGAAAACTAGCTAAATCTTATGGAAAACCGCTATATAACACAATCGCAACCGTAAGTTGACAAAGTGCAACCGCAGGAAGATAGAGATAAGGGCAATGTTTACATACAATTTAGGTAAGAAAACAAAGGGGGACACACATATGGGATTTGGTGAAAAGCTTTTTAAATTAAGAAAGGAAAAGGGTCTTTCTCAAGAAGCATTAGCTGAGAAATTAAACACAACAAGGCAAGCGGTTAGTAAATGGGAAAACGGTCAAGGTTTTCCTGAAACTGAAAAGTTAATAATGATTGGAAATGTATTTGAAGTATCACTTGATTATTTATTAAAAGAAACAGCTGAGCAAAGTAATGAAAATGTGGATGGTTATTATGTAAGTCAGGAAATGGCAGAAGGGTATGTAGCGTATGGACAAAAAATTTCTAAATATATAGCGCTAGGATTTAGTTTACTCATTTTATCTACAATACCGTATTTATTATTTAAAGAAAATGCAACAATGTCGACATTCCTTGTCATTATTGTTGCTGTTCTTGGAATTGGAGCGATGATGGTACCTGTAACGATAGAAGAGAGTCGATACAATGTATTGAAAAAGGAAGAACTATTATTTGATCAAAACTTTCTAAAAGAATTCACAAAGAGATATGCGATTATTAAGAAAAAGTATGCCGCAGTAATGATCGTTGGATTTTGTTTTATAGCCGCAGGCGCAATCCCGTTTTTGTTTGAGAAAAAGCATATCACTTCAGGAGAATTAGTGCAGTATTACCCATACTGTGTTGTACTTATTGCTATCGGAGTTTATCTTTTTGTTCGGGTGTTAGGAGTATTGGAGGTGTATCGAATTTTAGTAGAAAATAAAGAATATAGTAATCGTCTTATTTTTAAACTGAAAAAGAAAGTGAGAGAAAAAGTGGATCATTTTTAATAGGAGAAAACATACTTTTATGAAAAGTTAAGATAGGAGTGTAGTGATGTCAAATCTTCTAGAAATTGAAAATTTAAGTAAATCATTTGGAAACAAAGTTGTTTTAAGAGATGTTTCCTTCAATGTGCCGTCTGGATCAATTGTTGGATTCATTGGTGACAATGGAGCAGGGAAATCAACAACCTTTAAAACAGTACTAGAATTAATTTCTAAAGATAGTGGTACAGTAAAAATATTTGGTGAAGAAAATATAAATAAAGATGCCAAGATTAAGGAAAAGATAGGAGTCGTATTTGATGCTATGAATCTACCGGCTCATCTTACGATAAAGCAACTAAACAAAGTTTTTGAAAAGATGTTTGAATCTTGGGATCAAGATAATTTTTATCGATTAGTTCATACTTTTTCTTTACCTACTAATGAGAAAGTAGGTAAATTCTCGCGTGGAATGTCAATGAAACTAACTATAGCTGTTGCGTTATCGCATAATGCAAAATTATTAATTCTAGATGAAGCGACGGGTGGTCTCGATCCTTCATCTAGGGAAGAGGTGTTAGAGGAATTAAAAAGTTTTGTGAGTAAAAGTAATGGTGGTATACTACTTTCTTCTCATATTATGAGTGATGTAGAAAAAATAGCTAGCCATCTTATCATTATAAAAGATGGAGAAATTTTATTGAACGAAGAAAAGGATAAAGTTTTGAAAAGTTACGCCATTGTAGACGTTGATGAAGAACAATTAGCTTTAATTAACAAAGATATAGTTGTGGCTAGAAGGAGACTTGGTTCATATTTCAATGTACTCGTATCAGATATATATAAATTACCAAGTGGTATTGCTCATAGAACCATTTCGATAGAAGAAATAAGTGTTTTATTAACGAGGAGTGAAAAATAAATGAAAGGTTTATTATTGACAAACTATTATCTAGTGTATCGAACTTTCTTTATGTTTATGGGAATAGCGATATTAGGATCGGGATTTGTTTTTTATTTTGGTAATGCTTCAATGTACCGTTTAATCGCTACGTTCATTATATTATTTGCTGCAATTCCTGCACTTGAAGTTATTAAATATGAGAGTAAGTCAGGTTATGAAAAATATGTACTTACTTTACCGGTTACTAGAAGTAATATTGTGCAAAGTCACTACTTTTTCTATTTTTTAGTTGTAATTATTGGTACTTTATTGTCGTATGGCATATTTTATATATATAGTTTCGTTTCAGATACACCAATTGATAATGATATATTTAAGAGTGTTTCTTTAGGGACGTTCATCATCCTTAATGCCGGAGCAATAGCTTATCCGCTTCTCTATGTTTTTGGAGCAGAAAAATCTGATGCTATTACAATTGGAGGCGCATGCGGGGGACTTGTTATTTATTTTGGATTACAAAGTGTAATTGGCTATCTAATAGAACAATTTCCAATATCAAATTTAAATTCATCTTTATACGTTTCCATTCTATATACGATATTTGGCGTTATCATATATATCTTTTCTTATTTCATTTCGGTATTTATATATCGTAAGAAGGAATTTTAGTAAGTTTCTCTTAGTATTTTCTGAATTATTTCCAAAGAAATAATTCAGAAAATACAGAAAAATGTCGTAATTATTTGCGGAAGTCTGTTATAATAAACGAAAAATGAAAACGCTTTAAAGGGGGATGTAACCAATATGATGATGAATGTACCGCTAACAATTAGTTCTATGATGGAAAGAGCAGAAAAACTGTTTTCGAAGAAAGAAATTGTTTCACGGACACATGATACAGTTACGACGTTAACGTATAAGCAGTTAGGTGAAAGAACGAGAAGACTTTCCAGTGCGTTAAAAAAATTAGGAATTAAAGAAGGCGAGCGTATAGGAACGTTAGCGTGGAATCATCATCGACATGTGGAAGCATATTTTGCTATTCCTGGTATTGCTTCCGTTTTACACACAATTAATATTCGTTTATCTCCTCAACATATTTCATACATTATTCAACATGCAGAAGATCGAATTCTACTTATTGATGAAGATCTCGTACCACTCGTTGAAAATATTCAATCACAATTATCAACTGTACAAGCCTACATTATTATGACTGATAAAGATGAACTTCCAAATACTACGCTAGAACCTGTATATCATTATGAAAAGCTATTAGAAGAAGGCGATCCAACTTTCCAATTTGTAAAAGGTATTGATGAAAATACACCTGCTGGTATGTGTTATACGTCAGCGACTACAGGAAACCCAAAAGGTGTTGTGTATACGCATCGTAGTACTGTACTGCATTGTATGGCACTCGGTTTAGCGGATACAGCTGCTTTATCGGAAAGTGATGCGGCGATGGCGATTGTACCGATGTTCCATGTGAATGCTTGGGGACTTCCTTTCGCTGCTACTTGGTTTGGATCAAAACAAGTTCTTCCAGGACCGATGTTTACGCCGAAAATTTTATTAGAAATGATTCAATCAGAAAAAGTGACGTTAGCGGCCGGTGTACCGACAATTTGGCTTGGTGTATTACAAGAGTTAGAAAATAATAGTTACGATTTATCTAGTATGACGAGAATACTATGCGGTGGTGCAGCTGCACCGAAGAGTGTTATTAAAGCATTTGAACAGAAACATAATGTTCCGTTCATCCATGCATATGGTATGACCGAAACAAGCCCACTCGTAACACTTGCACGTTTAAAAAGTTATGAAACAGAATTATCGTATGAAGATCAATTGGAAATTCGATCAAAACAAGGGTATCTTGTTCCTGGTGTAGAGATGAAAGTAGTCGGTACAAATGGTGAAGTGAAGTGGGATGGTACGGAGATGGGAGAACTATGTTTACGAGCACCATGGATCGCTGAAAGCTATTATAACGATGATCGTACTGTCGAAGGTTTTCGTGATGGTTGGTTATATACAGGAGATGTTGTTACGGTTGATGAGGAAGGCTGCGTGAAAATTGTTGACCGTACGAAAGATGTGATTAAAAGCGGAGGTGAGTGGATTTCTTCAGTTGACCTTGAAAATGCATTAATGGCACATGATGCTATATTTGAAGCAGCTGTCGTTGCGGTTCCTCATCCGCAGTGGCAAGAGCGACCAGTTGCGTGCGTCGTTCAAAAGAAAAATAGTACAGTAACAAAAGAAGAAATATATGAGTTTTTAAAACCACAGTTTGCGAAGTGGTGGCTACCAGACGATATTGTATTTATGGAAGAAATACCGAAAACATCTGTTGGGAAGTTTTTAAAACAGGCGCTTCGGAAAGAACTTGAGCATTTGCATAAAGAGAAATAATTGAATTTATATTTGTAAACTAATAAATAAAACAAGTTGACAAAAGCTGAATAGAAAGATAATATAACTCCTATAATATGTTACCCGAAAAGTATTTTAAGTTTACAAATAGGAGAAGCAAATATGAATACAAAAAACTTAGTTTTCGTCGCTTTATTTAGTTCTATTATGGGAGTGTTAGGGTTAATACCTCCAATTGCTCTTTCTATTACACCAGTTCCTATTACATTACAATCACTTGGTGTTATGCTAGCTGGTGGGTTATTAGGATCCCGCCTTGGGGCAATAAGTCAGCTTATTTTCTTACTTATTGTAGGAGTTGGAGCACCATTACTTGCTGGTGGGCGCGGTGGCCTTAGTGTATTTGTTGGGCCAAGTGCAGGATATTTACTTGGTTATATTGTTGGAGCGTTTGTGATCGGTTATTTAATTGAGCGTTTACGTGAAGTTTCTATAATAAAGGTATTATGTATTAATATAATTGGTGGTATTTTCGTAGTTTATGTATTTGGTATTATTGTACAAGCTTTCGTAATGGATATTTCTATATGGCAGACGATGAAAGTAAGTGTCGTATTTTTACCAGGTGATTGCATAAAGGCAATTATAGCAGCGATTCTCGTAACGAAATTACATCGTTCATTGAAACATATTATTACGCCTGCTCTAAAGAGTGGGAAATATACAAATGCAGGATAAGAAACACGTTCATTGCGTGTTTCTTTTTATTATTTTGTAAAGGAAGGACGTCTCAAATGGGGATTACAAAAGAATATAAAAATTATGCCTCTTTACAACCGAATAAAATAGCAATAAAGGAAAATAATCGAGTTTTAACATATAAAGATTGGTTTGAGTCATTGTGTAAAGTTGCAAACTGGTTGAATGAAAAAGAATCGAAGAATAAAACGATAGCAATTGTATTAGAAAATCGTATCGAGTTTTTACAATTATTCGCGGGTGCTGCTATGGCCGGATGGGTTTGTGTGCCACTAGATATAAAGTGGAAACAAGATGAGCTCAAAGAAAGAATTGCAATTAGTAATCCGGATATGATTGTGACAGAGAGATATAAGTTAAATGATTTACCGGGTGAAGAAGGAAGAGTAATTGAAATTGATGAGTGGAAAAGGATGATTGAGAAATATCTTCCTACATATTTCCCTATAGAAAATGTACAAAATGCTCCTTTTTATATGGGATTCACATCAGGATCGACTGGAAAAGCAAAAGCGTTTTTACGTGCGCAACAATCGTGGCTTCATAGTTTTGATTGCAATATACATGACTTTCATATGAAAAAAGAAGATTCTATATTAATAGCTGGGACGCTCGTTCATTCTCTTTTCTTATATGGTGCAATAAGTGCATTATATATGGGGCAAACAGTGCACGTTATGAGAAAGTTTATTCCAGATCAAGTATTGGATAAGTTAGAAACAGGACATATTTCGGTCATGTATACAGTTCCTACAATGCTTGAATCTTTATATAAAGAAAATAGAGTAATAGAAAATGAAATGAAAATTATTTCGTCAGGAGCCAAATGGGAAGCTGAAGCGAAAGAAAAAATAAAGAGTATATTCCCTAATGCGCAAAAATATGAATTTTACGGTGCATCGGAATTAAGCTTTGTAACAGCACTAGTTGATGAAGAGAGTAATAGAAGACCAAATTCAGTAGGGAAACCTTGTCACAATGTGCAAGTTCGAATATGTAATGAAGTAGGAGAAGAAGTGCAGAAAGGTGAGATAGGAACTGTTTATGTGAAAAGTGATCAGTTTTTTATGGGATACATCTTGGATAAGGTTTTAGTTCCAGAGTTGACTGTAGATGGCTGGATGACAGTGCGAGATGTAGGTTATGAAGATGAAGAAGGATTTATTTATATTATCGGTAGAGAGAAGAATATGATTTTATTTGGAGGAATTAATATTTTCCCAGAAGAAATAGAAAGCGTATTACATGAACATCCAGCTGTTGATGAAATAGTTGTAATTGGTGTGGAAGATAGTTACTGGGGTGAAAAACCTGTCGCCATCGTAAAAGGAAGTGCTACGAGGCAACAATTAAAGAGTTTTTGCTTACAAAGATTATCCTCTTTTAAAATACCGAAAGAATGGTATTTTGTAGATGAAATACCGTATACAAATAGCGGGAAAATCGCTCGTATGGAAGCAAAAAGTATCATTGAAAATCAGGAGAAAATATATGAATAGAGCAGTTATTGTAGAAGCAAAAAGAACACCTATTGGTAAGAAGAATGGGATGCTGAAAGACTATGAAGTTCAGCAATTAGTCGCACCACTGCTCTCATTTCTAGGTAAAGGAATTGAGAGGGAAATAGACGATGTTATATTAGGGAATGTTGTTGGGCCAGGAGGGAATGTTGCGAGATTATCTGCTTTAGAAGCAGGGCTTAGTCATCATATTCCGGGTGTAACGATTGACCGGCAATGTGGTGCCGGATTGGAAGCCATTCGCACTGCATGTCATCTCATTCAAGGCGGAGCAGGTACTTGTTATATTGCAGGGGGAGTAGAGAGTACAAGTACATCACCTTTTCAAAATAGAGCGCGATTTTCACCGGCAACAATTGGCGATCCTGATATGGGAGTAGCGGCTGAATATGTTGCAGAACGTTATAACATCACGAGAGAAATGCAAGACGAGTATGCTTGCCTCAGTTATAAACGAACACTGCAAGCATTAGAAAAAGGATATATACATGATGAAATATTGTCTTTTCATGGATTATTAGATGAATCTATAAAGCCAGAAATGAATTATGAACGAATTATTAAAAGAACAAAACCTGCATTTTTACAAAATGGTACAGTAACGGCAGGTAATTCGTGTGGTGTCAATGATGGGGCATGTGCTGTTCTTGTAATGGAAGAGGGGCAAGCTCGAAAATCAGGATATAAGCCTGTCCTTCGTTTCGTTCGTAGTGCTGTGGTTGGAGTGGATCCTAATCTCCCGGGAACGGGTCCAATATTTGCGGTGAACAAATTATTAAATGAAATGAATGTAAAAATAGAGGATATTGATTATTTTGAAATAAATGAAGCATTTGCTTCAAAAGTTGTAGCTTGTGTAAAGAAGTTACAAATTCCTTTCGAAAAATTAAATGTAAATGGTGGGGCAATTGCACTCGGTCATCCGTACGGTGCATCTGGGGCTATGCTTGTGACACGTTTGTTTTATCAAGCGAAAAGAGAGCATATGAAATATGGAATTGCGACGTTAGGAATTGGTGGTGGAATAGGGCTTGCGCTATTATTTGAGAAAGTAGAAGACTAGTGAGGTATTAACTGTACTATGATTAATAGGGGATAATTAGTTCTATATATGAGTGAATATCCTCTCTTAGTAACCAAAAAACAAACAACTATTATTCTATATTTTTGAGTTACCTGAGGTTAAATTTGTAAGCCTTAGCCTCATAGAATTGGTATAATGTAGTAATATTGGTGGAAGATGAGAAAGTTGATATTAGTAAATTGAGCATAAAAATTTCATATGCATCCAGATAAGTATTAATAACATTTCTCTCTCTGAACATAAAACTATACATATATTATGATAGGTAATATAGGCGTTATTCTTATTATATTGCTCTAAAATAATTAAACCAGTTTATTTGAAGAAAGGAATGGGAATATGAACATTGGCGAACGGATTCGACAAATACGTATGCATAAAGAATTCACGCAAGGGGAAGTAGTATCAGGGATATGTTCTATAACTTATTTAAGTAGAATTGAAAATGGACAAATTAAACCTTCAAATTCTGTTTTAAAAAAAATCGCTAAAAATCTAGATATTGATTACAACTTTCTTGTAGGTGTAGATTATGAGGATATTGAAGCTAAGATTCTTGAAATATGTAATAGGTATAAAAATGATAATATTATAAGCTCTAAAGACTTATCATCTTTAGAGTTGTATGTTCGCGATACAGACTCTATTCTCTTATTATTAAAGGCCTATGGTGTTTTAATATACTATCATTCTCGAAATAATAACTTATTACATGTAGCAACGATTGTAAATGAGGCTTTGCAAGTAATTCCAAATCAAGTAGCCTCCCCATATACTCAAGACTTTATATATTATTTAATGGCTCGAGGTCATTATTTTTCTAATAAACAAGACTATATGACTGCAAATGAAATTTATATGCAGACAGAGAGTTTACTTGGTTTAGATGAAACTAGGCTACACGCTGATATATATTATAATCTAAGTCTAACAAATCAAAGTCTTTATAAAGATCAAACGATTAGTCGTTTGTATGCTAAAAAAGCCTACAGATTGTATGAAAAATTAAATGTAGAAAATCAAGTAATAAACATTCTTATAATTATTGCATTACAATATCAAAAAGATAATCTATCAGAGAAAGCTCTTGAATCTTTAAAACAAGCAGAAATTAAAGCAGAGGTTAGCGATAATCCTATGTATTTACCTTTAATTGCATATAATTATGGGAAAATATATCAAGGATTAAAAGATTACACCAATTCTATTAAATGTTATGAAAAAAGTTTACAGACTAGCAATCTTTATCCAGATCAAGCTCAAAAAATATACGCAGTAAGAAACTTAATAGAAATTTATATAGAATCTAAAGACTGGAAAATTGTTAATAAACTGATGGATGATGCATTAGAAATGTTATCAATTTCTGATATGCCACACGCATATGTTGAAATATATGGACTTAAGGGGAAAATATCCAAATTAAGGGGCGATAATCATGGATATGAGAAAAATATGCAAAAAGCTATTGAAAGGGGTCTAGAAAAAAAGCAATACCCTCTAGTTCGTGAACTCGCTACTGAACTAGGAAACTATTTTTATGATAATCGCGCTTATAAAATGTCAGCAAAGTACTTGAAAATATCTAGTCAACTCCCCACTTAAGCTACGCTTAAGTGGGTTTTTTTATGTATTGATCTAATAGGGAATTAACACTAGTAAAACTACTATGTTTATAACGCTCCCATTCAAGTACATTACTTTCGTCAAATATCTAGTTAGGGGAGTAAATCCTTCTGAAATTTCCAAAAAGGTAAAATATCAAGTTTAAAACAATTGATAATTCGCTAAAATTTTAATGGAATTTTACTAATTGTTATTAACATAAATGAACATGTATATTTTAAGTACAGAAACTCAAACAGCAAGGAGGGAGTTATTCTGATGCAAGAGAAAAAATGATCTACAAATATGATAGACAATATAAATTATCATTTGAATTAGAGTAAAGGTTATAATCAATATTTTAAAATCCTTTCAAATGAACGTGAAGTATTGCCATATCATGTTTATAAACACTCATAGCGGAAACATACATCACAAAAAGAATGGATGAAAAAGACAGTATTTAAGCAAATGCAAATGAGATGAACAAAAAAATTGATGGCACTGAAGATACAATGCAGCATACTTTACTTAATAAATAAGAAAGAGGGATACATATGAAAAGCAACGAAACGGGAACTAAGCGAAAAGTAGTAAGATATACGGGTGGAATTGCAATACTTTTATTATTGATATCCTTTATATATCAATGGAAAAATGGTTTAGAGGTTGATACTACTGAAAACTTCAGTCTGGCATTAGTTGTTGCCATTTTCCTTTCTAGTTTTATTCCTGAAAGAAAAAGAGATAGTTAAATAATTGAATAGGCAATTGGGATCTATTTCTCAATTGCCTATTTATGCAAATATAAATTCAAACTAAGAGATAAATGCTTAATATCGGTGATTACATACTTGAATAACAACTAATTTCTATTCAATATTTAATTATCTTTTAAAGTTTTTTAGATTTAGGCCTTGATAGTAGTGCTACTAGTTTTCTACTCTTTGAGGAATATAAGCATTGCTACCAGGCTTTGCTTTTATTTCGTTCCAAGCAGAGATAGCATCAGCTTTTGATTTTCCTTTATTATTTGGATCTTCGAAAAAGTCACGAGTAAAGCGATTGTATTCAAATTGTGCACTGATCGTTGTTTTGTATGTAGGGTCTTTTTTTCGTTCGTTTTCTTCATGCCAAAAAGCTACCGCGTCTTCATATGTTTTTCCAATATTCTCTTTGAAAAATTTTTGAAGAGCTACTGTAAAGCGGAAGTTTGCTCCAATTTTTTCTTTGAAAAAGGCCCGAACCTCTTCGCTACAGCGGTGATTTTCAGTAATAACAGTTTGAAGAGAAAGGTCTTTATAAGAGAGAGAAGTTTTACTCGCTTTTGGACCAGAGCTGTTTTTTAATATTTTACCAGTATGTAAATAATGTGAGATACGCTCGGTTATTCCAATCTTAGAGCCACTAGCTGGTAAACCATTCTCACGACAAAATGTTTGAAGTTCTGCTTTTAACCAATAATAGTTTTGGAAATCTTCAAGTGATATAGACTTTGTTAAAGATGGACGCATGAATGTAACAACTTCTTTCTTCCATAATTTTCTTTAATTATAAAACATACGTTCTTTTTGTGGAAGGATTTATTTGTAAATTTAATAGGAAGAGGAGATTGTATATGGAAAATGTAATGCAAGTTCGTGTTACTGGAATTTTAATTGAAGATGAAAAAGTATTGCTAGTAAAGCAAAAAGTTGCCAATCGCAATTGGTCTTTACCTGGGGGAAGGGTGGAGAATGGTGAAACGTTAGAAGAAGCAATGATTCGAGAAATGAGAGAAGAAACAGGGTTAGAAGTTAAAGTTAAGAAGCTACTCTATGTTTGTGATAAACCAGATGCTAGCCCATCTTTATTGCATATTACATCTTTACTGGAAAAGATTGCAGGGGAAATTATGTTACCATCAAATGAATTTGATCATAATCCGATTCATGATGTACAAATGGTACCGATTAAAGGTTTAAGTCAATATGGTTTTTCGGAAACTTTTATAAAGCTTGTAAATGAAGGGTTTGCAAATGCAGGGAGTTACCAAGGATTGAAACAAAATATTGCCCTGTAAATATAGTTGAAGGATAGCCGTTAGCTATCCTCCATAAACATGTTTTATACTGCTGATTGTAAAGAAGAAACAAGTTGATTTAAAAACTCATCTCCGGTCATAATCGCTTTTCCACCGCCGCGCGCACTCTTTTTATTTCCGCCACCTTTTCCTTCAATAGCAGGAAGAGCGTCTTTTAAAAGTGAGTTCATATCAAGTGTGACTGTCTTTCCGCAAGCAAGAATACATTGTAATTTGTCCTCATTTTCAATAACAAAATATGTAATGGCATGTTCTTGTTGTTCTGTAATAATAGCGGAAAGTTTTGCGATTTCTTGCATAGAACGATTTGTAAACACTTTAGAAATAAGTATGCCAGCATGTATTTCTGAAGGCTGTTGCAGTAGTTCGTTTGCCTCTGCATATAATAATTTTTCATTCATTGTTTGTATTGTTTTTTCGTTTTCTTTTTGAGAAGTAAGAAGTTGTGCTACTTTTGTTGGAATATCATTTTCGCTACTGTTTAATTGTTTAGAAACATCCTTCATAATTTGTTGCTGTTGCCCCATAAGTTTTAGTGTGCGCCAGCCAGCGATAAAGGTTAATCGTATGCCACCTTTATTACGCTCCCATCCTAATACTTGAATAGGACCTACTTCCCCTGTATGTTTCGGATGTGTTCCGCCACAGCCATTGTAGTCGAAGTTTTCAATTATAACAACACGTATATTTTCTGTTAAAGTCGGTTCTTTACGAAGGGGCAACGTTTTCGCTTTTTCTAAGTTCATCCACTCGATGCGGATTGGATGGTTTTCAAAAACAATTTTGTTTGCAATTTGTACTGCTTTTTCAACCGTTTCCGCATGAAGATTTTCTGTTTCTAAATCAATTGTTACTGTTTCTTTACCAAGATGGAATCCAATTGTAGGCATGTTAAAATGGTCCCAAAAAGCAGCAGATAAAATGTGCTGAGCCGCATGTTGTTGCATATGATCAAAACGGCGCTCCCAATTAATTTTACCTTCTACTTCTTCTGTATGTAATTGTTCTGCAATGAAGTGGCGGATTTCTTCGTCGACTTCTTCAACACCAAGTACAGCAATGCCATTTAAAGTTCCAGTATCATGGGGTTGCCCGCCACCTGTTGGGTAAAATGCCGTTTCGTTTAAAATAACGTATAAGTTACCGTCTTTATCATAATCTTGCTTTATAACTTTTGTAGTAAAGTCTTGCTTATAAGCGTCAGTGTAATATAATTTTTGCTCCAATTTTCTTTCCCCTTTCGTGTTCGCTAGTTTCATTGTAAAGCAATCGAAATTCGTTTCCTAATATTTCAGAAGAAAGAAACTATTTTTAGAATTTTCTTGCTATAATAAGAGGAAGAAAATGCGGGGGTGGAATGAATATGTTATATGAAAACGGTGTAGATAAACTGCTTAGTTTAAGCAAAAATATTTCTGAATTGTATCGAGAATTAAATGAAATGACCCGGATTTTAACGGATTGTAATCGAGAAAGCGTGAAGTTTGATCGGTTATATGTAAAAGAGGTACTGTGGAAGAAAGAAGATGTAATAGAGAAATATGACCAGCTGCTTGTACAACTTTGTATAAATGAATGCTTTGATTTAAAAAGTGTCATTACAGGGGAATATAAGTATACATATGAAGAAGTAGAAAACATCGTTTTACAATTTAATGAGAAGTATAATGTTGCAATTTTAATTAAAGATGTTTGTAAAGAATTACAGTTTACATATGGCATAGATATGGATATAACGAGAACAGCGCGGGTATCAACAGCCCAAGTATAAAAAGGGAAAAGAAAGCAGATCCTTTGCTTTCTTTTTTCATGTAAGAACAGGGAGAGTAGGTTTTTTAGATGAAGGGGAAGTTACAAAATATACATCCATTAGGAATGACAATTATAATAGGGACTTTATTTGCGAGGTTTGCCACGTCAATGAGTATTCCTTTTTTAGCAATTTATTTAACGACTGTTAAAGGTGTATCAGCTGGAATGACTGGTGCTATTATCGGAACAAGTGCACTTGTTGGAGTATTTGCTAGTTTTATTGGAGGGAATTTATCGGACCGATTCGGCCGGAAAACGATTATGATTTGGTCCATGATCGTTTGGGTGTTTGTATTTATAGGTTTTTCACTTGCAGATCATGTTTTAAGTTTCTTTTTATTAAATGCTTTAAATGGATTATGTAGGTCCTTTTTTGAACCGACGTCAAGAGCATTATTATCAGATTTAACAAAACCAGAGTATCGTTTACTCGTATATAACTTACGATACGGTGCAATAAATGTTGGGGTTGCAATTGGACCAATTGTTGGATTACAAATTGGAAGCGCAAAATCTACAATTCCTTTTTTAGTAGCAGCGGGGGTATATGTTCTATATACAGTTATATTAGCGTTCCAATTCAAGAAATATCCACTGGAACAAAAGGAGGTTAATAAAGAAAAGCCTGTTACAATGCTAAATGCGCTGCGTATATTACGAAAGGATGTAGTATTTTTAGTTGCGTTAGTTGGCATTATTTTGAGTAATTGTGGGTTTTCACATTTAACGACGACAGTGTCTCAATATTTTGCAAATACACATATGTTTCAGGATGGAGTGAAGCTGTTCTCATATATGCTCGCTTTAAATGCAGTTGTTGTAGTGGTTATCCAATATCCTGTTATTCAAATGTGCAAAAAGTACACACCATTAGCATCCATTATGCTTGGAACTTTATTTGTGAGCGGGGGATTACTTGGCTTTGGAATAGTAGAATCTATGCTAGGTACTGCCATTTGCACAATTATTTTTACAATCGGAGAAGTATTAATGTTTTCAATGACGGATGTATTTATTGATGATATAGCTGTTTCACATTTAAAAGGAACATATTTTGGAGCAATGGGATTTTCAGGAATTGGAGCAGTAATTGGTCCATGGTTTGGGGGAGTACTTCTCGATTATTACGGGTACCAAAATGGATTTGTAGTATTTTCAGCGCTAGCTATATTTTCAACTGTAGCATTTCCTGTACTTTTAATTACAAAAGGTTTATTGAAAAAAAGATATGACAGAAATTCTAATATGCAAGTACATGCGAAATAAAATAAGCCCCAGTAGACGACTGGGGCTTATTTTTGTATTTATTTTAATTCTCAATTTGAAAAAGAACTTTCTCTTCATGTTTATTAGCTACTTCGTTTTTGGAAATATGAATGGCTAAAAATCCATTCTCTAAGCAGGCTAGCATCTTCTTATAAATAATAGTAGCGGGTAAAGGAATGTTCCGCTGCAAAGAAATATTTTTATGAAGTATGCAAATGTTTAGGCCTGTCTCCATCTTTTTAATAACTACATTTTGTTCAGTTACATTTGGTACATCTGTTTCCAAAATGTATTCTTGTTCAGTTTCACAAAGATCAATATGAATTTGATTCGGGAAACTAAAGTTACTACAAGAATCAGAACAAAATTGATCCATCCATTCTTCGAAACCATCAACATGAAAAAGACAATCCTTCTTTTTCTTGCCCATGTAAGACACCCTCCGTAAAATCTCAATTCATACTATGTTATGCATGAATGAAGTAGGGGTGAAGAATAAATGTAAAAATATAAACATTGTATGTGATAAAGGTAGCTAGTGTGAGCCTTTTGCTTTACATATCATGATGTGCATGATTTTTTTGGCGTGAATGGTTACGGTTTTTTACTTTATGAGATCCGCTTAATGGTTCAGGTTGTCCTTTTTTTTCTTTCGCTTCACGATTGTTTTTTTCCATTGTATGTGACACCTCCTCTTTCTCTTTAGAATGAGAGAAGTTTGCAAATTTATACGAGAATGTTTTTAGAAAAAAAGGTAAAGATAAATGGGACTAACTATTATGGAAAGGGGATTATATAATGCCATATCATAAAGATAAACAACAAGCTTTTCAAGCAGCGCAGCAAGGAGTTACACAAGCAGAACATGCATTTAACAACATTGTGAAAAACGATCCAAACTACGGTCATGATTTAAAAGAATTACGCCAAGAGGTTCAGGAGGCGTATGAACAGATTCAAAATGCGTTAGAAGTAGCTTCGGAAACACAACGCCCACAACTTGAGCAATACGAAAATAATCTCCAAAATATTATGCAACATGTAGATCAATTAGAAAAGTAAATGAGGTTGTTGTGTATTCGGCAACCTCTTACTTTAATGAACATTATGCGAAAACAGAAAATTTTTCTATTCGTTTTCTCTTTATTATGCGCAGTACATATATTTCAAGTTGAAAAAGTGGAAGCGAAAATGTTGCTCAGAAAAGAGCTAGAACCAACTGGCTATGTAACGTGGGAAGTACCTAATAATGAAAAGATTATTGCCATTACATTTGATGATGGGCCAGATCCAACTTATACACCACAAATTTTACATTTATTACGTCAATATAAAGCAGAAGCGACATTTTTTATGATTGGATTTCGAGTTCAGCGTAATCCATATTTGGTGAAACAAGTGTTAAACGAGGGGCATGAAATTGGAAATCATACGATGAACCATTTGTATGCGAGCAATTCATCAGATGAGAAATTAGAAAATGATATTTTAGATGGGAAGAAATATTTTAAAAAATGGGTGAAAGAACCTTTGCTATTCCGTCCACCTGGTGGATATATTAACGATGCTGTATTTAAAACAGCGAAAGAAGCGGGGTATCAAACAGTTCTATGGTCGTGGCATCAAGACCCGCGTGATTGGGCAAATCCAGGGGTTGAATCTATTGTAAATCATGTAGTGAAACATGCTAAAAGTGGAGATATTGTATTGTTACATGATGGAGGAAACGATCGTAGTCAAACAGTAACAGCATTAGCAAAAATTTTACCTGAACTGAAAAAACAAGGCTATCGATTTGTAACGGTTTCGGAATTACTACGTTATAAACATTAGAAAAAATCCCAAAAGGTGAATGCTCCTTTTGGGATTTTCCGTTACTGGTTCTTTTTGCGTTTCTTATTATTTTGTCGTTCTGCAGCAGTTAAGTTTTCATTTGCAAACTCTTCGTTATAACCAGCTCCTTGTCCTTGTGCAGATGCCGCATTCATTCCTGAAATAGTATGATTTGCTTTTCTTTTACCCATTTTATTTCACCTCTATAACATTTTTGTATGTTGAATGATAAGCAGTTCACAGTATATATGAACTGTAAGTAAAGCACCAATAGAGCACTTTACTTTATGGTAATAGTATTCATAAGGAGCATGAACACTATTCAAATTTAGAAACATAAAGAAAACTTATGATAATCTATAAGTTTCTTATTATTTACTTATTTAGAAAGTTGTAATAAGATATTATCGTAAGGTATTGAAAAGTTTGTCTACATTTTATATTCAGACAACTTAGTCACGTTTAACAGGGGGGAAACATAATGGTCAAACATAATCCATTTCAATCACGTGCAACTTTTGAAGTAGATGAAAAAACGTATCATTATTATGATTTGAAAGCGCTTGAAAATGCAGGGGTTGGCAACGTATCTCAATTACCATATTCCGTGAAAGTTTTACTTGAATCAGTACTTCGTCAAGTAGACGGACGTGTAATTACAGAAGAGCATGTTACAAATTTAGCGAAATGGGGAACGAAAGATGTGCAAGATATCGATGTTCCATTTAAACCATCTCGTGTAATTTTACAAGATTTCACTGGTGTACCAGCTGTTGTAGATTTGGCTTCGCTTCGTAAAGCAATGGCAGACATGGGTGGGGATCCTGATAAAATTAACCCAGAAATTACTGTAGACCTTGTAATTGATCACTCTGTACAGGTTGATAGAGCGGGTACGGCAGATGCGCTTGCATTCAACATGGACTTAGAGTTTAAACGTAATGAAGAACGTTATAAATTTTTAAGCTGGGCACAAAAATCATTTGATAACTATCGTGCAGTTCCACCAGCTACAGGTATTGTACACCAAGTAAATCTTGAATATTTAGCACCAGTCGTTCACGCGGTGAAAAATGCTGAAGGTGACTTAGTTGCATACCCAGATTCATTAGTTGGAACAGACTCACATACAACAATGATTAACGGTATCGGCGTTCTTGGATGGGGCGTTGGTGGTATTGAAGCAGAAGCAGGAATGCTTGGACAGCCTTCATACTTCCCAGTACCTGAAGTAATCGGTGTGAAATTAACTGGTACACTTCCAAGTGGTACTACAGCAACAGACGTTGCATTAAAAGTAACACAAGTATTACGTCAAAAAGGTGTAGTTGGTAAATTCGTTGAGTTCTTCGGTAATGGACTAAAGAGCATGCCTTTAGCTGATCGTGCAACAATTTCAAACATGGCACCAGAATACGGCGCAACTTGTGGATTCTTCCCAATCGACGATATTTCATTAGAATACTTACGTTTAACAGGTAGAGATGAAGAGCAAATTCGCGTTGTTGAAGAATATTGTAAAGCGAACGGCTTATTCTATACAGCAGACAGCAAAGATCCAATTTACACTGATCTTGTTGAAATTGATTTAAATACAATTGAATCTAACCTTTCTGGACCGAAACGCCCACAAGATTTAATTCCACTTTCAGATATGAAAGATGCGTTCCACAAAGCTGTTTTAGCACCAGTTGGAACACAAGGACTTGGATTTAATGAGCAAGAGTTCGATAAAGAAGTGAAGGTTACATTAGAAGATAAAGAAGTAACGATGAAAACAGGTGCAATTGCAATCGCTGCAATTACAAGCTGTACAAATACATCAAACCCATACGTATTAATCGGGGCAGGTCTAGTTGCGAAAAAAGCAATTGAAAAAGGGCTTGTAGTACCTGAGTACGTAAAAACATCATTAGCACCAGGATCTAAAGTTGTTACTGAATACTTAGATAAATCAGGTTTAACAACATATTTAGATCAATTAGGTTTCCAAACAGTTGGTTACGGCTGTACGACTTGTATCGGTAACTCTGGTCCGTTAGCTCCAGAATTAGAAGAAGCAATCGCAGCAAATGACTTACTAGTAACATCTGTTTTATCTGGTAACCGTAACTTTGAAGGTCGTATTCACCCGCTTGTAAAAGCAAACTACTTAGCATCACCACCACTTGTTGTGGCATATGCACTTGCAGGTACTGTCGATATTGACCTGAAAAATGATGAAATCGGTAAAGATGCAAATGGCAATGCTGTTTACTTCAATGATATTTGGCCATCAGCTAAAGAAATTGAAGATGTAGTTCAAAGTGTTGTTACATCTGAACTGTTCAAGAAAGAATATGCACAAGTATTTAATAGCAATGAGCGTTGGAATGAAATCCAAACTTCAAATGAAGCTTTATATACTTGGGATAATGATTCAACATACATTCAAAACCCACCGTTCTTTGAAGGATTATCTAAAGAGCCAGGTGAAGTTGAAACATTATCAGGTTTACGTATTGTTGGTAAATTTGGAGATTCTGTAACGACAGACCATATTTCACCAGCAGGTTCAATCGGTAAGCACACACCAGCTGGACGCTACTTATTAGAAAACGGTGTACAACCAGTTGACTTCAATTCTTACGGTTCTCGTCGTGGTAACCATGAAGTTATGATGCGTGGTACATTCGCGAACATCCGTATTAAAAACCAAATCGCACCAGGAACAGAAGGTGGATATACAACATATTGGCCAACTGGTGAAGTAACATCTATCTATGATGCTGCTATGAAATATAAAGAAGATGGCACAGGCCTTCTAGTTGTTGCTGGTAAAGATTACGGTATGGGAAGTTCTCGTGACTGGGCTGCAAAAGGTACAAACTTATTAGGTATTAAAGCAGTAATCGCAGAAAGCTTCGAGCGTATTCACCGTAGTAACTTAGTGTTAATGGGTGTGTTACCACTTCAATTTAAAGATGGCGAAAGCGCTGAAACGTTAGGTCTTGTTGGTAACGAGTCGTTTGAAATTCAAATTGACAAAACAGTTAGACCGCGCGATCTTGTAAAAGTAGTTGCAACTGATGCAGATGGCAACGAAAAACAATTTGAAGTAGTAGCTCGTTTCGATAGTGAAGTTGAAATTGACTACTACCGTCACGGTGGTATTCTGCAAATGGTTCTTCGTGAAAAAATTGAAGAGTCTAAAGTGTCGAACTAAATAATTGAAATGAACGATAAGGAAGCTAACAACTGTTAGCTTCCTTATTTTATGGAAAGGGATGAAACCATTTGGTTTCATCCCTTTCTTTTTACTTTATAAAATGGAGGAAAGGTCATGAAAGGATATAAAAGAATTTTGTTACCGTTACAGAAAGAAAAAATATTAGTAATAGCAGCTATATGCAGTGGACTTTTTGCAGCGATTTTAAATCTATCCCGTCCACTATTCATGGGACTAATTGTAGATAACCTAATTCAAAGAGAGTTAAAGGAGGCGTACCTTTACATTACTTTGTTTGCAGTTAGTCGCTTGTTGATGTGGGTGAACAATCTTTCATTTGATTATGTAAGCTCCAAAGCAAGTCAACGAATATTGCGAAAGAAGCGTATAGATGTATTGCGCCATTTTTTCTTATTACCATTTGAAGAGAGTGAGAAGATTAAGCAAGGAGAGTTAGAGACGCTAGTTGTGTCTGATATTCCAAACTGGGTCAGATTATATGGTTCTATATTAATAGAATATATACACGCTATTGCGCAATTTATAGGTGCGTTCATAGCACTACAACATATAGATATGAAGTTTATATTGTGGGTAACTCCGTTTTTATTTTTAAGTGCAATGGTTCCGATGTTGATGGGGAAAAAGGTCAGGAATATCGCAAGCATTGCTCAAAACAATCAATCAAGTGTTGTAGAGATCGTATCGCAGTTTGTAAAAGGCGTACAAGATTTACGTAGTTTGCAAAAAGAAAAGTGGGCCATTCGCTTATTTAAAGGAGTAACAGCACAATCTTATAAAACAGAAGTAAAGAAGACGATGATGCACCATTGCATTGGAGTAGTTGGAACGGTGATTGAAACAGGAGCATATATCGTTGTTCTCATTATAGGTGCAGAAAAAATAATGAGAGGAGAAATAGAAGTTGGTTCACTCGTTGCAGTGTTAGCCACAATTGAGATGCTCTTTTTCCCTGTCCGTTATGTGGGCGATTTATTAATAATGACACAAGTTGCAGTCGCTTCGGCAAGTAGAGTTTTTTTCTTTTTAGATAAACGAATGGCAAATAGTAATGTGGAAAGAGCGATGGGGATGATATTAACTAACGTTTCATTTCAGGAGAATGATGAAGAGAAATGCAGAATTCATAATATTGATTTGCAAATTAAACCTGGTGAACTCGTTATGATTGTAGGAGAAAGTGGTGCAGGAAAAACAACGCTTTTAAAATTAATGACAGGGTTGTATAAACCATCTAACGGTAGCGTTGCTTATTATGGAAATGAGGCTCGATTGACTACAGTGTGGCAAGAATCTCATTTTTTTCGGACGACAGTAAAAGAGAATATGTATTTCGAGGAAGAGGACTTAGAAAATGAGTTAGAAAAAAATGCTGAACTTGTAAATATAACGTCGATTATTAGGGGGTTACCTGAAGGTCTTCAAACTGTACTACATAAAAGCGGTGAAGAGTTTTCAGGGGGAGAAAGAAAACGCCTTGCATTATTGCGAGCAATTGTTTCAAATCCGAATCTTATTATTTTAGATGAACCGACTGCGGGATTAGATCCGAGCAATCAAGAAGTTGTTTGGAATAGGATAGAAGGGCTAGGAAGAGGGATAACGAGAATTGTAGCAACACATGATGTAGAGAAAGTTATACTAGCAGATCGTGTTGTCATAATGAGAGAAGGAAGTATTGTTGCATGTGGAAGTCCTGAAAAATTAATAAATAGTCATTCATTTTTAAAAGGGTGTAAATAAAGATAAGAGCAATGCTCTTATCTTTATTCACCGTCATTTATTTGATACTCGATAGATTCAGAATGATTCAAATCAACATTAAAAGTAGCGGTCATAAGGAAAGTTGCAATTCCAAGGATTACGAAAAGGACGAATGAGACTAGAGAGATGTAAAGACAAATACGCCCTATTTTCTTTTTTTCAAGATCTTTACTAAAGAGTGAAATGATCCATGCAATAATACCGATTGGATATAAAAGAAAACTAAGAATATATAATGTTATTTTTTCGAATGAATTCATAAACAATCCCCCTTTGTTGTAGGTTTATAACTACGAGAATAAAAAGGTGAATGGGTCCATAAGAAGATAAACAACACTTCATCTGTTTTTCTAATTATACGATAAAAAGGCAAGAATTACGCTTCAAATAAGAATATTCTAATTATTTAGACTGTGAATATTTCCAAGCTTGTCCGTATAAGCTAAAATAAGGTATATAGCATTTGAATGAATATATTAAAAGAAGATAAACACGTTAGGGTGATATAAAATGTGGCGGAAGCTTATGATTATTGTAGTGTTATTTTGTTTAGCGGGATATGCAGCTTATGAACAGTTTGGTAAAAGCGATCAGGCGGCCCAAGGAGAGCAAGAAAAAAGTGAAGCTGCTATGAAAGAGATGATTGCAAGTAATGGCATTGAAATTGGGAAGAGTGCGCCAGACTTTGAATTAACGAAGTTAGATGGAACGAATGTAAAGTTATCAGATTTAAAGGGCAAGAAATTGATTTTGAATTTTTGGGCAACGTGGTGTGGGCCTTGCCAGCAAGAAATGCCTGATATGGAAGCTTTCTATAAAGAACATAAAGAAAATGTAGAAATTTTAGCAATAAATTATACGCCTTCAGAAAAAGGCGGAGGGATCGAAAAGGTAAGTAATTTTGCAAAGGAAAAAGGAATTACTTTTCCTATTTTATTGGACAAGAATATTGATGTAACAACAGCCTATAAAGTAATTACGATCCCAACTTCGTATTTTGTAGATACAAAAGGTGTCATTCAAGATAAGTTTATTGGACCGATGACGCAAAAAGAGATGGAGAAACGGATTGCTAAATTAAAATAACAGTGAAAAGGTAGAGATGGAATATAATCATTTCTACCTTTTCTTTTTCAAGTAGTGAAAGCTTCATGATATGATAAAAGAAATATAAACGTCTAGAGATAAAGGAGTGTATTTGGAGTGGGGAATATATCCTTACCGTTAGATTATGTTGTAATTGATTTTGAAACAACAGGATTTAACCCTTATAATGATAAAATCATTCAAGTCGCAGCAGTGAAATATCGCAATCATGAACTAGTAGATCAATTTGTTTCTTATGTGAATCCGGAGCGTCCAATCCCGGACCGGATAACAAGTTTAACAGGTATTACAAATTATCGTGTTTCAGATGCACCGACGATTGAAGAGGTATTACCTTTATTTTTAGCATTTTTACATACAAATGTAATTGTCGCTCATAACGCTTCTTTTGATATGCGCTTTTTGAAAAGCAACGTCAATATGCTTGGGTTACCGGAACCTCAAAATAAAGTGATGGATACTGTATTTTTAGCAAAGAAATATATGAAGTACGCGCCTAATCATAAACTTGAAACGTTAAAGCGAATGCTTGGCATTCGTTTAAGTTCTCATAATGCATTTGATGATTGTATTACTTGTGCAGCTGTTTATCAAAAATGTGCCTTTATTGAAGAAGAGGCGAAAAGGAAATCGAATACAGAAGTACTTGATGAAACAGCAGTATATGAAGCAGTAAAAAAGATGCTTGTACGAAATAAACGTGATATTGAATGGGTTCGTTGCATGAATGTAGGAAGCTATTTAGATATAAAAGCTTTTTATCCGGTTATGAGAGTAAAAGTAAAAGGACGAAAGAAATACATATTAACAGACATATTAGAAGATGATGTGAAAGAAATATGTACGAGTTTAAAATGTGAACCGGCGTTAAAAAGTGAAGTTGGTAATACGAGAATTATGCTGAATACCTTAGAGGACGTCCTGAAATTAGAAAGTTATATTTTAGAACAGTATGATTTCGTACTGCAAGCGCTGCGTGATTATAAACGAAGTGAAATGAATGCAGATGAAAAGTTAAAAGAGTATTTAAATATCATGGTATAAAAAACTCCGTGTACGATTTATTGTACGCGGTTTTTTTTTAGGAGTACTAAAACATAAAATTTTCTTGCAAATCTGATTAAAGAGTTTTTCCTTTGCTCATACTATGTAATAAGAAAGTAATGGAGAGAGGGTGAACAGCATGAGAAGAAGTCGCCGTAAATCATTTGACGAACTTGTGAAAGAAAATAAACAACAATTATTAAGCGATCGTGATGCAATCGATCGTATTGAAGAACGTATTGAAAAACGTTATGAAATGAAACTTTTTAAGCAAGCTGAATAATTCTTAACACTAGTACGATACTAGTGTTAAGGAGGCGATAGTAATGGGTAATCCGAAAAAGAATTCAAAAGACTTTGCACCGAATCATATTGGAACACAATCAAAAAAAGCTGGTGGCAATAAAGGAAAGCAAATGCAAGACCAAACGGGCAAACAGCCGATTGTTGATAACGGTTAAAAAGGAAGAATGTTATCATTCTTCTTTTTGTGATGAATAAAAAAGGGCTGACTTATGTCAGCCCTTTTTCGTAATCGTAAAGTTTTCGACGAGTAAACGCCAATTTTGCGGGAATGGTAAACCTATCTTCCAGTAGCTAATACCACCGATGCCTTGTTCTTTCATTAAATTAAATTTACTTTGAACAGAACGCGAATCTTCAAACCAAACTTCGTGTTGTACACCATTTTCATCGAAATAATTAAAATGAGGAGCTTGAGCTGTGAAGTCATAGCGGATCGGAACATTGTATTTACGAGCTAGTGCAACAGCTGCAATAGAGCTAATTGCTTTTGCAGGCGGATTTCCTTCTTTGAATGGAAGTTTCCAATCGAATCCGTATAAATTTTGTCCCATCATAATTTTTTGTGGAGGCATTTGAGATTTTGCGTATTGAAGTACTTCTTTTACAGGACCGATAGGAGAAATTGCCATCGGTGGCCCGCCCTGCCAACCCCAGTCGTATGTCATAATGACGACGAAATCAACAATTTGACCTTGTGCTTTATAATCGTGAGCTTCGAAAAATTTTCCCTTTTGATTTGAACTTGTTTTCGGTACAAGTGTTGTACTTAATGTGTACCCGTTAGGTAAGCGTGTTTTCACATTTCGTAAAAAACGATTATACACTTCGCGATCTTCAGGTGCCACGCTCTCGAAATCAAAATGAATGTCTCGCATACCGTACTTCTCAGCAGTTTGCAAAATGTTTGTAATAAATTTATTTTGAATCGTCGCGTCACGTAAAATAACGGATGTTAGATCGGCACTAAAGTTTCCATTTTCAATATTTGTAATAACGAGCATAGGAATGGTGTTTCCTTGAGTTGCAATAGTAGCAATTTTAGCTGTTTCAGTTGGTTCTTTTAACGTACCATCTCTTTTTGCCTCGAAACTGAAGTAGGCTAAGTATGTTAAAAATGGATTAATAGCACGGGTAGCATTAACTAAACTTTCTTTAATGGGGATAGTTGAAGGTTGTAAATAAGCGATGGATTCTACTGCTCGTTTCGTCCCTTTCGGTATATATAATTGCTGTCCAACATGGAGAATGGATTTTAAAGATAAGTTATTCACTTTAGCTAAACTAGCGAGAGGAACGTTATATGTTTGAGAGATTCGATATAGGCTATCGCCAGGCTGTACATAGTAATTATTTCCTTTCGTATTCACAATTAGTGCCTGACCAACAACGAGTGTTTCAGCTGGATTTAATCCATTGTCTTTCACTATTTCATCAGGTGTTGATCCATATTTTGATGCCAAGCTAAATACGCTATCACCGCTACGAACCGTTACAATTTGAATCATATGCTTGCTCCTTTCGATAAAAGATTCACTGTTTTTATTTTATTTTTGATGTCACTGTATTATGATTAAATGTATGCAAGGTAGCAGAAGTGAAAGAAGGCGAATACATATGTTTGTAGCAGAACATGAAGTTGAAATCCGTTATGCGGAAACTGATCAAATGGGTGTTGTTTACCATTCAAACTATTTGGTGTGGCTTGAACTAGGCCGTACGAAACTTATACAAGATTTAGGGTTTTCATATGTTGAAATGGAGAAAGAGGGAATTATTTCTCCTGTGTTAGATTTGCAAATTTCATATCGTAAAGCGATGCGTTACGGAGAAAAAGCGATCGTAAAAACATGGGTGGATAGTGTGAGCCCACTTCGCGTTGTATATGGATATGAAATTTATAATGGTGATGGAGAACTTTGTATTACTGCAAGTACGACGAATATTTGTGCGAAAAAAGAAGGATTTCGCCCTGTATCATTTAAAAAGTTATATCCTGAGTGGTATGCGAAATATGAGGAAATTAAGAAAAAATAAAAAAGTGTGGCAAAAGCCACACTTTTTTTATTTTTCATAATTAAATTGTGGGAAATCATCACCGTCGTTAAAAGTAACAGATAAATTATGTCCATCGAAGAACCACTCATCATCACCTTCAATAAAGAAGTTAATACCCTCTTCTTGAGTTTGAACAGCAGGATGTGCAGGGTCATCTTTACGAATACCTAAAGAAAGTCCTTTCTGTACAGTGCTGCAACCGCCGTATTGTACGAAAAGGCGTAATGTTTCACCCGATTGTAAGTTTAATTCGTTTTTATACCATTGTGCTGCTTCTTTTGTTACGGAAAGATTCATGTATAGTTCCTCCAAATTATGTTGCTTTTTCTTTAGTATAAAAAATAACGCAAAAAGACGCTATTAATATGCTTCACGTTTTCTTTTTGCGTTATGTGGGTTACGATCTTATTTTTGCTTTTTTGAAAAGTTTGCTTTCGGTTCAGTTTTATTTATAATTCGTCCGATATTTGCACGGTGTTTATAAATAACCATACCTGCTAATAAACACATCGCAATAATGAAGATTTTATCCCCGCTAACAATGGATGCAATAACAGCAACGACGGCTGTTACCATAGAAGAAAGTGATACGTATCTTGTTGTAAATAAAAGGCTGAAAAAGACAACAGCTAATATTGCAAAAACAACTGGTGAGTAGCATAATAGTACGCCAGCAGAAGTTGCAACAGCTTTACCACCACGGAATTTTGCAAAAATCGGATATACATGTCCAAGAACAGCTGCTAATCCGAACCATAGTGGGTGAACATCTAATCCGAAAATAATCGGTAGACTTGTTGCTAATGTACCTTTTAAAATGTCAGCAATTGTAACGATAAAACCTGCTTTTTTCCCTAGTGTGCGGAATGTATTTGTTCCGCCTAGATTACCGCTTCCGTGCTCACGAATGTCAATTCCATAACCAATCTTTCCAACGACTAGTGCAAATGGAATCGAGCCAAGTAAGTAGGCAACGATAAATAAAAGATATGTAGTAACCATAAGTTCAGTCTCCTTTATTCAAATGTGTTGATAAAGGGTAAAAAGAGTTTTTCCCGTATATTGTACCATACATTTGTAAAGAGCACATTTCTTTTTTGTAAATGAAAAATTCATTATTTCGTGAAAAAAATTTCACAGGAATGTTACATTTCTCACAGAAACACCAAGACTATATGTAGTAACATTTTAATCAAAAGACAACAACATATTGGTGGAGGGTTATAAATGTTACAACGAAATGTACGTGGAGAAGAATTAATGAGAGTGTTTGAGACGATTGTCCACGGTAGTGAGCAAGATTTAATGCAAGAAAATGCAAATGTAGATGGCCGCTCTCCGATGGGAGTAATGGGAACGTTCGCATCAGAGGGTGCGAAATATTATGCTGTTGAAAATTTATTGTCAGATCAAGTAAAAAAAGCGATAAATCAAAATATATTATATCCACATGACTTAGACTTTTATGCGACGGGAACGACGACTTGTTCTCAAATTCCATTAGCGCAAATGCTTGCGAACGGTTTTCATACCGGACATGGGCATATGAGACAACCTCAAGACATTAAAAGTGCATTGGCCCTTTCATCTATAATTTTTCAAGCGAATCAAAATATGCAGCACGGTGGTCAATCGTTTGCGCTATTTGATATTGATTTAGCTCCATATGTGAGAAAAACAGTAGAGAGACATAAGAAACGATTACAGTCATATCCGCTTACGAAAGAACAAATAGAAGAATTTGCATGGAAAGAAACAGAAAATGATACGTATCAGGCTTGTGAAGCTTTTATTCATAATTCAAATAGTATGCATAGTAGGGGCGGGGGACAAGTACCGTTTATTTCTATTAATTATGGAACAGACACGTCTAAAGAGGGACGATTACTAGTTAGACAGCTTTTAAAAGCGACACAGGCTGGTCTTGGTAAAGGAGAAACCCCCATCTTTCCTATTCAAATTTTTAAAATGAAAAAAGGTGTGAACTTTGAAGAATGCGATCCGAACTACGATTTATTTGAATTAGCGTTAGAGACAACGGCTGAACGATTGTTCCCTAACTTTTCATTTTTAGATGCGCCATTTAATGCAGTGCATTATGACGGACGACCGGAAAGTGAAGTGTGTTACATGGGATGTCGTACTCGTGTTATGTCTAACATACATGGAGAAGAAACGGCGATTGGAAGAGGAAATTTATCATTTACGTCTATTAACTTAGTGAAATTAGCGCTAATTAGTGGTTCAAAGGAAGCATTTTTTGAAGCGTTAAATTATTACCTAGATTTAGGAATTAAGCAACTATTAGAGCGATTTGAGTATCAATGTACGAAGCGAGCAAGAGATTTTCGATTTTTATATTCACAAGGTGTATGGCGCGGTGGAGAAAAGTTACAGCCTGAAGATTCTGTAGCATCCATTTTAAAGCAAGGGACGTTAAGTCTTGGTTTTATCGGTCTTGCGGAATGTTTAGTAGCTTTAACAGGAAAGCACCATGGAGAAGATGAAGAATCATGGAAACTCGGGTATGAAATCATTTCCTTTATGAGGGATAGAATGGATAAAGCGACAGAAGAACATGAACTGAATTTCTCAGTAATTGCAACTCCTGCAGAAGGGTTATCAGGAAAGTTTGTGAAAAAAGATAGGGAAGAATTTGGTGTGGTTAGCGGTATAACGAACCATAATTATTATACGAATTCATTCCATATCCCAGTTTACTATAACATTCAAGCGATAAATAAAATTCGTTTAGAAGGACCTTTCCATGCCTTATGTAACGGGGGACATATTACGTATATTGAACTAGACGGAGCAGCTATGCATAACAAACGGGCGTTAAAACAAATTGTACAAGCGATGGCAGAACATGGCGTTGGGTACGGTTCAATTAATCATCCAGTTGACCGTTGTAAGTGCTGTAGTTATCACGGAGTTATTGGTAATGAATGCCCAAGTTGCGGAAATGGAGACGAGGCTAATATAGAAAGGATTCGCCGTATAACAGGTTATCTTGTAGGAGATATGTCGAAATGGAATAGTGCGAAACGTAGTGAAGAGATGGATCGGGTGAAGCATAAATGAAAGTGATGAACATCATTCATGATAGTGTAGTAGATGGGGAAGGATTGCGGACAGTCGTGTTTTTTGCGGGCTGTCCGCATCGTTGTTTCGGTTGCCATAATCCGAAATCGTGGAATATTTGTAATGGAACTGAAATGACAGTAGGAGAAATTGTGAAAGAGATTGCAAGTAATCCATTAACTGATGTAACATTTTCAGGTGGAGATCCATTTTTTCAAGCTGCTAATGTGAAAAAAGTAGCAAAAGCTGTGAAAGATTTGAAAAAAAATCTATGGATGTATACAGGTTATACGTTAGAAGAGATACAGAGTTCTCAAAATAATGATATGATAGAGTTGTTACATTATGGGGATGTTTTAGTCGATGGAAGATTTGAAATCGAGAAAAAAGATTTAACACTTCCATTTCGCGGAAGCTCCAATCAACGTATTATTCGATTGAAAGAGTAAAAAGGCGGGATAGATGATATGAATAAAACAGTATTACTTGTTGAAGATGAAAGAAGACTACGTGAAATCGTTAGTGATTATTTTCGTAATGAAGGCTTTGAAGTAATCGAAGCAGAAGACGGAAAAATAGCGTTAGAATTATTTGCAGAGCATGAAATTGATTTAATTATGTTAGATATTATGTTACCAGAAATAGATGGATGGTCTGTTTGTAGACGAATTAGAAAAGAATCAGCAGTACCAATCATTATGCTAACAGCACGTTCGGATGAGGATGATACATTACTAGGGTTCGAATTAGGTGCAGATGAGTATGTAACGAAACCTTTCAGCCCGAAAGTGTTAGTAGCTCGCGCAAAGACGTTATTGAAACGTGCAGATGGCGTGGTAGGAGTAGCGGAAGAGAATGCTATGTCTTTAGCTGGAATAGAGGTAAATCGTCTATCTAGAACCGTTTTAGTAGATGGAGAAGAAATTATATTGACACATAAGGAATTTGAACTGCTTGTTTATTTAATGGAGAACAAAGGAATTGTGTTGTCACGTCAACATTTATTAGATCAGTTATGGGGATATGATTACTACGGTGATGACCGAACGGTTGATACTCATATTAAAAAACTACGAAATAAGCTAGGAGATAAAGCGAAGCATATCGGTACCGTTATTCGAGTTGGTTATAAATTTGAAGAATAATCTTAAAGGTTACTATGCACTTTAGATTGAGAATATAGCAAAAATATACTCTCCTTTGTAGGTGGAATGTACAAAAAATACTTTTCTTGTCTACAATGTTAGATAAGAGTATTTTTTTAATTGGATTTCACGATGAGTTCACAAGAAGGACACAAAACGTGACTATACTGAAAATACGAATTCACCAGAGAGGGGAAATAAAACATGGGATATTACGACGGACCAAATTTAAATGAAGAGCATAGTGAAACGAGAGAAGTGAGAAAATCAGGTAGTAAAAAAGGCTATTTCTTCACAGGTTTAGTGGGAGCTGTAGTCGGAGCGGTTTCGATTAGTTTTGCAGCACCATATATGCCATGGGCTCAAAATAATGGAGCGGCTGTATCGTCATTTAGTTCGGATTCAAAAGTTGAAGGTACTGTAGTTCCTGTTGTCAATAAAACAAAAAATGAAACGGATTTACCTGGTATGATTGAAGGCGCGAAAGATGTTGTTGTAGGTGTTATTAATATGCAACAAAGTATTGATCCATTTGCAATGCAACCGACAAGCCAAGAACAACAAGCTGGTTCAGGATCAGGTGTTATTTATAAAAAAGCAGGAAATAAAGCATATATTGTAACAAACAATCATGTAGTAGACGGAGCAAATAAACTGGCTGTAAAATTAAGTGATGGTAAAAAGGTAGATGCAAAACTAGTAGGGAAAGATCCTTGGTTAGATTTAGCTGTTGTTGAAATTGATGGATCTAATGTAAATAAAGTTGCCACTTTAGGTGATTCAAGTAAACTTCGTGCGGGTGAAAAAGCGATTGCAATCGGTAATCCACTTGGATTTGACGGAAGTGTAACAGAAGGTATTATTAGTAGTAAAGAACGTGAAATTCCAGTAGATATCGATGGCGATAAGCGTGCAGATTGGAATGCTCAAGTTATTCAAACAGATGCAGCGATTAACCCAGGTAATAGTGGTGGTGCGTTATTTAACCAAAATGGTGAAATAATTGGAATTAATTCAAGTAAAATTGCACAACAAGAAGTTGAAGGAATTGGATTTGCTATTCCAATTAATATCGCAAAACCAGTTATTGAATCACTTGAAAAAGACGGAGTAGTGAAACGTCCAGCTCTTGGAGTAGGTGTCGTTTCATTAGAAGATGTGCAAGCTTATGCGGTAAATCAATTGAAAGTACCGAAAGAAGTAACAAATGGAGTTGTATTAGGTAAAATTTATCCAATATCACCTGCAGAAAAAGCTGGTTTAGAGCAATATGATATTGTAGTAGCATTAGATGATCAAAAAGTAGAAAACTCACTTCAATTCCGTAAATATTTATATGAAAAGAAAAAAGTAGGCGAGAAAGTAGAAGTTACATTCTATCGTAACGGTCAAAAAATGACGAAAACAGCCACTTTAGCAGATAACTCAGCTACAAAGAATCAATAATCGGAATAAAAGAAAGTCTCTTTCATGTTGAAAGAGACTTTCTTTATCGGCTATACTAAAGGAATAGGAGGGATTAATTATGATGATTGAAAACCCAACTCGTACGGAAATTGGTGAAGTATTAAAGAAAAGCAAAACGATTGCAGTTGTTGGATTATCGGATAAACCAGAACGTACATCGTATATGGTTTCAAAAGCAATGCAAGATGCAGGGTATCGCATTATTCCAGTAAACCCAACAGTAGATGAGGTGCTTGGAGAAAAGGCAGTTTCTTCACTAAAGGATATTAAGGAACACGTTGACATTGTAAATGTATTCCGTCGTTCAGAATTTTTAATGGGTGTTGCAAAAGAATTTGTGGAGATTGATGCAGATGTTTTTTGGGCACAATTAGGAGTACAAGATGAAGATACATATAAACTTTTAAAAGAAAAAGACTATACTGTAATAATGGATCGTTGTATTAAAGTAGAACATGCGATGACAAAATAGTATAGATTTAAAGGTAGAAAGATTGATTCAGCCCTCGTTATAGATGAGTAGGGCCGATGAACGGGGTGTTCATCATGAGATTTTTTAAAGGCTGTTTTTGGGGATTGTTACTTGTTATCCCATTTTGGATATTGATCATTTGGATCATAATAAAGGTTTGGAATGTGTAATCTTGGTATACATATCCATTTCTCGTTGACAAACGATTATTTTTCTGAAATAGTAGCCTAGAGGAATCCTTGTGAAAAACAAGGATTTTTCTATTGAAAATGGTATATAAAAGAGATAAGATAACTTGCCAAAACTATAGTCGAGGCGTTATTCTATAATAGAAACATATGTTCTGATTTTGGATTAGGAAAGGGGCAAGGAGTTTGGCGAAGCATCAGTTCCAATATAATGAAGATGCGATTCAAGTGTTAGAAGGACTTGAAGCCGTTCGAAAACGCCCGGGTATGTATATCGGGAGTACGGATAGCCGTGGATTGCATCATTTAGTATATGAAATAGTAGATAACTCCGTTGACGAAGCGTTAGCGGGATTTGGCGACGAAATTTCAGTCGTAATACATAAAGATAATAGTATTAGCGTTATAGATAAAGGGCGAGGAATGCCTACGGGGATGCATAAACTTGGAAAACCTACACCTGAAGTTATTTTAACTGTACTTCATGCTGGTGGTAAGTTTGGACAAGGTGGTTACAAAACGAGTGGTGGTTTACACGGTGTTGGGGCATCGGTTGTAAATGCCTTATCAGAATGGTTAGTCGTAACGATTAAGCGTGACGGAAATATTTACGAACAACGCTTTGAAAATGGTGGTGTTCCTGTAACGACGCTTGAGAAAATCGGAAAGACGAAAGAGTCTGGTACTACGATGCATTTCAAACCAGATACAACGATTTTCAGCACGACAAATTATAATTATGAAACATTATGTGAGAGATTACGCGAATCTGCATTCTTATTAAAAGGGATGAAAATCTCGATAAAAGATGAACGAAATGATTTACAGGATGTATTTCACTATGAAACAGGAATTGAAGCTTTCGTTTCATATTTAAACGAAGAAAAAGATTCCATTCATCCAGTTGTATACTTCACTGGTGAACAAAATGGAATTGAAGCAGAACTAGCATTTCAATTTAACGATGGCTACTCAGAAAATATTTTGTCGTTCGTAAATAACGTACGTACAAAAGATGGTGGAACACATGAAGCTGGATTTAAAACAGCAATGACTCGTGTGTTCAATGAGTATGCTCGTAAAGTTTCGCTATTGAAAGAAAAAGATAAAAACTTAGAAGGTACAGATATTCGTGAAGGCGTAGCGGCTATCGTTTCTGTACGTGTACCAGAAGAAGTACTTCAGTTTGAAGGACAAACGAAGGGGAAACTAGGTACAAGTGAAGCTCGTTCTTCAATTGATGCCATTGTATCAGAGCATTTAGCTTACTTTTTAGAGGAAAACCCGGATGTAGCTACACTTCTTGTGAGAAAGGCAGTTAAAGCAGCGCAAGCACGTGAGGCTGCTCGTAAAGCGAGAGAAGAAGCACGTAGTGGTAAGAAGAAAAAAAAATCAGAAGGTACGTTAAGCGGGAAGTTAACACCTGCACAATCACGTAATCCTCAGAAAAACGAATTGTATTTAGTAGAGGGTGACTCTGCCGGTGGTTCAGCGAAACAAGGAAGAGACCGTCGTTTCCAGGCCGTATTACCGTTACGTGGTAAAGTAATTAATACAGAAAAAGCAAAGCTTGCTGATATCTTTAAAAATGAAGAGATTAATACAATCATTTATGCTATCGGTGGAGGCGTAGGGAATGAATTTGATGTGGAAGATATTAATTACGATAAAGTCGTAATTATGACTGATGCCGATACAGACGGAGCACATATTCAAGTATTGTTATTAACGTTCTTCTACAGATATATGAAACCACTTATCGAAGCTGGTAAAGTGTTTATCGCACTTCCTCCTTTATACAAAGTAAGTAAAGGAAAAGGCAAGAGTGAAGTAATTGAATACGCTTGGTCAGATGAGGAATTAGACGGTGTAACGAAAAAAGTTGGAAAAGGCTATATGTTACAACGTTATAAAGGACTTGGTGAAATGAATGCGGATCAATTATGGGAAACAACAATGAATCCTGAAACGCGTACATTAATTCGCGTGAAAATTGATGATGCAGCAAGAGCAGAGCGTCGTGTTACAACATTAATGGGCGATAAAGTAGAACCGCGCCGTAAATGGATTGAACGTAATGTACAGTTTGGTATGCAAGAAGAAGGAAATATTTTAGAAAATGAAATGATTATGGAGACGGAGGTGGAATAACATGCAAGCAGAGAAGTTTCATGACCTCCCGCTTGAAGACGTGTTAGGTGATCGCTTTGCACGTTATAGTAAATATATTATTCAAGATCGCGCGCTTCCAGATGCGCGTGACGGCTTAAAACCAGTACAAAGACGTATTTTATATTCTATGTATGTAGAAGGAAATGTACATGATAAAGCGTTCCGGAAGTCAGCTAAAACAGTCGGTAACGTTATTGGTAACTATCATCCGCACGGTGATTCCTCTGTATATGAAGCAATGGTACGCTTAAGCCAAACTTGGAAAGTACGTAATGTTTTAGTTGAAATGCACGGTAATAACGGTAGTGTTGATGGGGACCCAGCGGCAGCGATGCGTTATACGGAAGCTCGTTTATCACCAATCGCATCTGAATTATTACGTGATCTTGATAAAGAAACAGTTGAATTTGTGTCAAACTTTGATGACACGAGTGAAGAACCGGTTGTATTACCAGCAGCGTTCCCGAATTTATTAGTGAACGGATCTACAGGGATTTCTGCTGGTTATGCAACAGAAATTCCTCCGCATCATCTTGGAGAAGTTATTGACGCTACAATGATGCGTATTGATAAGCCAAATAGTACTGTTGATGATTTATTAACAGTTATGAAAGGACCAGATTTCCCAACAGGCGGTATTATTCAAGGGATTGATGGTATTAAAAAGGCGTATGAAACAGGTAAAGGTAAAATTATTATTCGCGGAAAAGCAGAAGTTGAAACAGTGCGCGGTGGGAAACAACAAATTGTAATCACTGAAATTCCTTACGAAGTGAATAAGGCAAACCTAGTAAAGAAAATGGATGAATTACGTCTAGATAAAAAGTTAGATGGTATTGCTGAAGTGCGTGATGAGACAGATCGTACTGGTTTACGAATTGTTGTTGAATTAAAGAAAGAAGCAAACGCCGAAGGTATTTTAAATTATTTATATAAAAATACAGATTTACAAATTCCATATAACTTTAATATGGTAGCAATCAATAATCGTCGTCCAACACTTATGACATTACCGAAAATTTTGGATGCTTATATTGGACATCAAAAAGAGGTTATTACGAGACGTTCGCAATATGAATTAAGAAAAGCAGAAAATCGTCAACATATTGTAGAAGGTTTAAAGAAAGCATTATCGATTTTAGACCAAGTAATCGAGACAATCCGAGCTTCAAAAGATAAACGTAATGCGAAAGATAATTTAAGTGCAAAATTTGGCTTTACAGAAGCGCAGGCGGAAGCAATTGTTTCCTTGCAATTATATCGCTTAACGAATACAGACATTACGGCGTTACAAGAAGAAGCAGATGAGCTTAATAAGAAAATTCTAGAGCTACAGTCAATTTTACAAAGTGAAAAAAGATTACTTCAAGTCATTAAAACTGATTTGAAGAGAGTTAAGAAAACATATAGTGATGATCGTCGCGCTATTATTGAAGAACAAATTGAAGAAATTAAAATAGACGTAGAAGTGATGATTCCACAAGAAGATGTCATCGTTACTGTAACGAAAGAAGGATATGTGAAACGTACTGGATGGCGCTCACATAATGCATCAAACGGCAAAGACTTCGGTATGAAAGAGGGTGACATCTTACTTGAACGATTCGATACGAATACGACAGAGACAGTCCTCTTATTTACGAATAAAGGAAACTATATATATCTGCCAGTATACGAAATGCCAGATATTCGTTGGAAAGATTTAGGTCAGCACGTTGCAAATATCGTTTCACTCGACCGAGATGAAACAATCATTTGGGCAACGGTTGTACCGAACTTTGAGGAAGAAAAACGATTTATCGTATTTGTAACACGAAATGGTATGATAAAGAAAACAGAATTAAATCAATATAAAGTTCAGCGTTATTCAAGGGCATTCGTTGCTGTAAACTTGAAAAAAGATGATGAAGTTGTCGATATATTTGCGACAGATGGAACGAGTGATATTGTTCTTGCTACACACGGTGCATATGCACTTATTTTTCATGAAGATGAAGTAAGTCCAGTCGGTGTAAGAGCTGCTGGTGTGAAAGCAATTAATTTAAAAGAAGATGACTATGTCGCTTCTGGTAAACCGTTAAATGGTGACAAAGATCAACTTATTCTCGTAACGCAGCGCGGTGCTGTAAAACGTCTAAAAGCATCAGAAATTGAGAAATCAACGAGGGCGAAGCGAGGACTTGTTATTTTCAAAGAGTTAAAACGTAATCCGTACCGCATTGTCGGTATTGAAATCGTTAGAGACGATGAATTAGTTTACATGAAGACAGAGAAACATATTGTAGAAGAAATTGATCCGAAAGCGTATCGAAATAAAGACCGGTATAGTAACGGTAGTTTAGTCCTAGATGTTAATGATACTGGTGAAGTTATTGAAACGTGGACGAAAAAACGACCGGAGTAAAGAAAAGCATCTTGCTATGAATAATGGCAAGATGTTTTTTTCTAGGCAAATTATTATGTAAATAATAATAATCTTGTTATAATAACTGAATGAAATCGTTCTCATAAAGTGAAACTTTAATCATTGGGGATTTTCTTTATCCCCAATGATTATGAGTTGAACCAATCGGACTTTAACGGGCAGTCGATCCCTCACTTAATTTCTTTGCTTTCGCTGAATTTTGAGGTAGGAATCTTACTGCCCGTTAAAGCGGGACAGATGGAGGGGCAACATGAAAAAAATAGGTGTAGGGATTGTAGGGTTTGGATTTTCTAGTACAACATTTCAT
>NZ_BOQB01000066.1 GCF_018332475.1 Bacillus sanguinis
TGGAACACATTAATGAACAATTCGAACGAGAAAAACGTGAAAAAGAACAATGGGAAAAATCGATAAAACAAGATACTTGTAAACACGATTATAAAGAAATAAGAAGAGATAGTAGTGATCCAGAAGGACAACCCTATGATGACGAAAGTGGAGAGTATGCATGGGTTGAACGTGTTTCTTATCGTTGTACAAAATGTGATAAGTACAAACACGAATTACAAGGTATTGAATGGTAGAATCGAAGAAAAAAGAAGATTTTACTAGCTTTTTATCGAAAAATGATGCATATTGAATACAAGAACAACGAAAAAAGTCGGCGATTGAGCCCGCCGACTTTTCGTAAAACTAGGTTAAATCTCTCCCGACTAAAAGAGAAGATTGTTTAATTAATTTGTTACTATGAATATACATTTATAATGTATATTTGTCAAACAAATAATGATTCCTTTTTGCTTAACGTTAAAATTAATTGTAAGTGTAATTATAACTATAAGTAGAGTTATAACATGATTCATAACTACAGTTATAAGACAAAAAGGAAACGGATAAAAACGAGAGATTTAACCTTCCTATTTTTGAGTGTTTTTTTACAGACGGGGAGGTTTTTTGCATGTTAAAAAGACAAGAAGAAGTCTATTTACCAGCATTTAAAGAAGTTCGAAATACATACAGTGTAGAACAATATATACACTTAGAAAAAAATACATCTTTGTATTTTCAAAGATTATTAAAAGAGAATTTTGCACTGCCATTTCAACAGGTAGGTTTAGATGATTTTATAGATATATTGTTTCCTAATGCCGAAGGTCATTTCTGCTTTTTTAGAAAAGGGAAAACAGTATTTAGTAATACGTTCTTCACAAAAGAAGAAATGATTGAAAAACTGTGGTATATGTTAACGAAATCATTCGGAATGAATAGCTATGTGAGTTATTCAACGTATTATAGTAAGAAAAAGAAATTTGAAAAGGTACAATCTCCTGTTACTTATAAAACAAAAAGTGGATTCAAGATTACTTCAAAGGCTTGTAATGTTGCTACAAGACGTGAATTTGTTGTAACAGAAGAAAAACGTATTGCATTGCCAATGCGAACGCAAAGCAATGTCGTAAAAACGTATTTGTTAGCACAAGACCTAGATTTTTATAAAGAAGATGTAACAACAGAAGAAGCAATTCAAATTATTTCTGAAATGGTCTATAACGGTGATATTATTTGTCCTACAATGATTGTTTTTACTGGACAAGGAATTCAACTCGTATGGCGTGTAAAACCATTCAAAAATATCAAAGGATACACGCATGATAAAGAATGGCGAGCAATACAAAACGACATGATTGATATGTTTGAAAAGAAAGGGTTAAATCCTGATGCGGTGGTAAAGAATCCTTCAGCTGTCACTCGTCTTCCTGAAACAATGAACATGAAATCGAAATCACTTGTACAAGCTTATTATATGAATGATGAAGCGTTAGAATTGAGCGATTTCTTATTCGTACATCGTATTGTTCCGCAACCAGATCGTAAAGTGAACCCAAACAAAATGGGTTCTCCGAAAAAGGAACCAGAAACAGAAAATAACGAAAAGAAGCAAAAGAATGTAAGTAGACTTGTTTCAACATGGAATGAATTTACATTGAATCGTCAACGTGAAGAAGATATTTTCACTTATGTTCGTATGTGGAATGAACGAGATAATTCAAAATTCTATATAGGACGCCGAAATTGGCTTTGTTTGGTACTTCGATTCCATGCCTTGGTAAGTAGTGACGGAGACACGGAATATGCGTTAAAAAGGGTATTAGAGTTGATTTCTATAATGGATTTAACAGAAACAAACGAAAAAGAGTTATTGGATCGTTCTGAAATAGCAGAAGAATACTATACAAAATGGAAAAATGGTACATGGAATAAAGAACAATATGTCCAAGGTGGCTTATTCTATCGTAATTTGACCATGCTAGAATTGATGAAAATCAAAGATGATTATGAAATGCAAATGGCGATGAAAACAATTAAAGCGCGAACACATAAATACAAAGACTTCGAGAAAATGAAACAGGCAATGACAGAAGAAGAAGTAAATTTTGCTGAAACTGCTATTGAGGAATCCAAGAAGTATGATGCGGCACGAAAGCGTGTAGAGAAGTTTGGTGTAGAACAAGCAGATAATCATACTTGGGAAAAGGAAGTAGAACGGAGAAAAGCTCCGAAGGAAGCGAAATTAGAACAATTAAGAAAGATACAAGAAGAAAATCCTAAATTGAAAAACAAAACCAAAATTGCAAAAGAATTAGGTGTGAACCGACAATATTTATATGATCTGATTAAGGAATTATAAAAAAGTGTCGGGTTACTTTCCCATTAAAAGAAGAAAAAGAATAGGGCAGTGTTTTTAGGAGTAAAACCAACAAAAAGAAAAAAGATTATTTCCCAAAAGGAGATAGTCTTTTTTCTTTTTAGAGAACAAAATTAAATGATAAAAACTTACCATGACAAGCATTTCGCGTACTTTGAAATGTGAAAACTTTTTTTCGCTTTTAAAAAAAAGTGTGTCATGTCAACGACAGTGAAAAAACAAAAAAATTACTTGAATCTAATTCATTAAGATCGATGGGCCTTGAAAACATTTTTTTAGTAGAGTATAGAAATAGTAAAACTAAAAAGGTGTGTATTCAACAATGGAACGATTATTTTATGATGAAAAAGTATTAAATATAGTAAGTGGTGCAATATCAATGGCTAGGGATAAGGGTTTTACATATGATTCTACTTATTTGGATTACCATAATCATATTTGTCCACGTTGCCAAGGGGAAATGGTAGTAAAAAATAAAACAGTTCGCAATGCTGGTATGGTTGGTATGGGTATTATGCAAACAACGGGTTATATTTATCCTTATGTGGTTTGTAAAGACTGTACAAAACGAGTAAAAAAAGAACCTAAACACTTACAAGATAAGAATGGTCAAATAATCGAAGAGTATATTCATAGTGTTTTACCATACTTGGGTGAATGATAAAAAAAAGACTTCCTGTAATGGGAAGTTTTTTTGTCATTTATTCAATTTTTTAACTTTTATTTTGGGATACGATTGAATTTTTAATATTGGAGCGTTAAGTCTTTCTTTTCTGAAAATAATATTGACGTTTAAATACCCAGGGGAGTATAATTATCTTGTGATTTCCAAAATCTACATAAAAGGAGGTTTGACTTGATGAAGAAGTTAACATCTTTTTTTAGCAAAGACGAAAAATATCGTTATACTACATGCCCTCATTGTGGTCGTTTGACAGACCATTACAGTGATGTTTGCGACAATTGTGGCGAAGCATTTAAGTAAGGAAAGTAAGGGAGACAAAGTGTATGATTCATCTTGTCTCCTATTTCTATTTATTGTTATATAAAAATAATTTATTACAGGGCTCCATTTTTTGGGAAAGTATTGTATAATTATGTCATATAAATACTGTAGGGGGCAAGGTATATTTATGAGAAAGATAGTAAAAGGACTTATAACAGTTTCATTATCTACATTACTAATGACTGGTTGTAGTGACAAAGAGGAAAAGGTGACTACAACTACACAGGAAAAAACGTCACAAACGAAACAGAAAGAACAACCACCTGTTCCAAAAGAAGTTTTAAAACAAGTGAAAAACCTCAAACAAGTGGGTGGTGAACCCGTTGCGCCTAAACATGCTAATAATAAGACTACATCACAGGTAAATGCAAGGGATGGATACGTTTATTATATGTATTCGGATACTGAGAAAACTTTTGTTTCCATCGCTGATACAAAGAAAGACAAATGGGTTGTAAAAGATAAACTTATTCATCAGCCAGGTGCTGACGCCGCAATCTACGGAACAGCGTTCATGGTAGAGAATACAATGTTCTTTATCGATGAAAAAGGTGAAGTTAAAAAACAAGTGAAACTTCCGAAGGTTACAATGAGTCTTACGTCGGATGAAAAAGTAGGTTACATAAGAACAAGTAAAGGTGATGCGGCTTATGTAACTACAAAAGATATGTTAAAATTGTATCTTGAAGATGGAACAGAAAAAGAATTTCCAATGAAAGATTATTTTTCAGGAAGTTCTATGGGTGATTTCATAGATTTAGATAAGAATATTGTGCACATTAATGATACCTTGTATTATACAACGTATGATTTAAAAAAAGGTAAATGGGTTTATGATGAAAATGGAAAACAGGTGAAAAATGAAAAGACTCGTAGTGACACTGTTATTCCATTTCAGGATTACATAGTTAAGGTCTATGGAGAATCTGATCAAAATCGTTTTGTTTACCTAGATAAAAAATTTAGTCCAAAGCAAGCTCCTGAACAAGATTTTCCTATTGTTGATTACAAAGGATTAGGACATTTTCTTGTAGAGAAAGATAAAATAGTATATGTTCATATGGTTGAATTTGAAGGAGAAAAATCTGTACAATATATGGAATTTAAAGAAACGAAATAATAGGTTATAGAAGGAAGATGAAATCACTGATTTCATCTTCCTTTTTTACATATACTAAAAATGGACTTGGACGCATCCTGCAACACTGGGACTATTTGCAAGCATCTAACACGACAGTTGTAATGAACTGTTGTGTTATTTGTTTTTTTATTACATATATTAATATTGGTTGGGGGCCTGCATATGTTGATACAGGATGGGGTGCATCCTGTAATACTGGGAAAAGGTATTATCTAAAAGGAAAAAGAGAACTAACAGTTTCTTTTTTCTTGACGATGGTACCTTTTTTATTATGTTTGTACTACATAACAGTTAATACAAGAGAAGAAGTAATGTTAGCTAGTACTGTGGCTGCGTATGTAATCATAAAAATTTTTACATAATCTTTCATGTGTATCACCTCGTTTCATTTTGAATTTATGTATATTACGTTGAAAAGATAGAACTTATAACAGAAGTCGGTTCGAGCTTTTAGAAGTTTAGTATTTTGTGTTGTTTTGTTCTCGAAGGGAGGAAATACTATGATTTTAGGTTTGAGTGATCCTGATAAACTTTTCATTCAGGTCGGCGTTGTAGCAATAATTTTAGTTTTATTAATGTTTGTTTTTTTATTTTATAAACTAGATCAAGTCGATAAAGAATACGAAGAACGTGCGAAAAAAAGGGAAATAGAAATGGCTGCACGTCGTGTGGAATTGAAGAAAAAGAAAGAAGAATCATTAGCAGAATTACTAAAAAGACAAGAAGAAATGAATCGATGGAAAACACGGAAATAACAGAGTTAAATCCGCCAGGATTCAATTGTTCGCAAATCCGTGGCAAAAACACTGCAGTCATGCATGAAGTACAAACTGTTTTAAAAATTACATACCTTGAATAAGAGAAAAAGAGGTGTTTCAAAGGTGAATACCTTCTAGGGATAATAAAAATGGACGAGAGGGTTATTTTCGTTAGAATTTGATATAGGTTTGGAGAAGAAAACAGAGGAAACAGGAAAGGTGAATCCGATCGGATTTGGAAAGTGTTAAATCCGCATGAAAAATGTAGGTGTAGCAAGGGAAGTACAAATTGTTTCGGAAATTCCCATCGATATATAAGAGAAAAAGAGGGGAAAACAACGTTTTATTTTTTATTGTAGATAGGGAATGAGATTGCAAGAATCATAAAAGGTGTTTATTTTCGATTCTGACGTTTCAGATGTCGTTTAGGGGTAAATACCTTAGACGGATGTTAAAAAGAGGAAATAGGGGTGTTCTCGTTAGAATTTGGCATGTGTTTGGAAGGGGATTTCAAGAGAGGGAAACATATAAGGATAATAGTTTGTACATTTGTTAAGCGATAACAATAGTTGTTAACAGATGACAACGCATAACAAGAATGAAAAGCGGTTTTAACTATGTGGTTTCAATGCTTGTATAAAAGCGCATGAAGAATGTGATCGTGATGAGGGAAGTACAAACTGTTTTCGAAATTCCCGCCAATATATAAGAGAAAATGGGGTAAAGTGTGTCTATTAAGATTGTAAAAAAAGGTGGAAATGAGAAGTTGGAAGAACTGAAAAAGTTGTTAGAAGAGAATCCCAAGATGACAAAAACAGCTTTGGCAAAGCAACTCGGAATCGGAAGAACACGATTATATGAACTGTTAAAAGCATTAGTGGACACAAATTAAAAAGTGTTCACTGATGTGTCAGTTAAGATTGTAAAAAAAGGTATATTATTTACGGAGTAAATATATTCTTTTAAAAAAAAAGAGATATGTTCTTAATCTTTTAGGAACTTCTCTTTTTCTTTTTATATTTAAACATATCTGTCATGAAAATACATACAACGACAGTGAAAAAAAAATTTTTTGTTAGGGGAATATTGTTATTTACAAATATAGAAAAAAGAGTATAACTATATCACTTATTTTTAGATAAGGGAGTGATATACAATGTTAGAGTTATTAGTACAAGAATCTATTGAAAAAGTGTTAGTAGATTATAAGAAAATTGACAATGATGATTTTACAAAACTAGTAGTGAAGGAATTTACCAAACAACTGTATACTATAAGTGAAAGAGATTTACTAACAGAAGTAACAGACATTTTACATGAACAATTACAACAAAGAAAAGAAACACAACAAAAAGACTTTACAAATACAAATCTTCCTGTATAAACAGAATACAAATTACACAAGTAAAAAAACTTCCATTGCATTTTACCTTTACCTAAAACGGTCATGACCGACTTTTGTTTTTTCCATAACTTGTGTGGTTTGTAAACTAAAAAGGACAATATACTGTAAAAAGACTTTATCTCGTTAGATAAGTCTTTTTTGTTTTTAAAAAAAGACTTGGATTATAAACACTATTACAAGAAGATTTCTTGACGGTAGTGTTTTTTTCTTTATTCTCTTCTTAACGAAATAAACTGTTTCGTTTGAGGGGAGGAATCATTATGTTAGGTTTAAATGATCCAGATTTGCTTTTTTTTAGGTTAGGGATTGTGGCAATAGTTTTAGTTCTATTAATGTTTGCTTTTTTATTTTATAAGTTACATCTCCTTGATAAAGAATACGAAGAACGTGACAAACAAAGGGAAATCGAAATGGCCGCACATCGTTCCGAGTGGAAAAGAAAAAAAAGAAGAATCCATTCGAGAATTAAAAGAACGGCATGACAAAATGAATGAATGGAAGACACGAAGGGACTAGTAATACAAAATTTTTCTCATTTTCTGTTCTTGAAGCTTAATATATTCCAAATTATACTAGTTATTAAGTGTATGAAATAGTTGAACAGGGAGAGGACTATTATGATAGGAGCACTTTATACATTAACATCTTCAAATTTCTTTTGGGGTTATGTTATACCTGCATGTATTGTTTATTGGGGAGTAAATAATAAAGACGAAATGTGGGGGAAAGAAGCTTACGATAAAGGTATGAGACAACGTGAATGGTTATTTGTAGTAATTCCTTATGTAAACTTTTTTGTAAGTTTATTCTTTATTGGTATATTTGTATTAAAAGGTGTTTTTTGGTTATTTGAAGGTTTTTTAGATGATAAAAGGAATCGCTAATAATTAGTAAACTATGTTTGTACTTTTTTAGTATTAAAAAAGGGGATTCCAGTTTCTTATTTCCGCCAGGATTCTAGAATCCGCGAATCCTCCCTAAAAAGACTGCAGTCATATGTGAAGTACAAGTTGTTTTTTACAATCCATACTATATATAAGAGAAAAAGAGCATTTTTGTTTGTTTTGAAATATAGTTTTATAGGGAAATTGTTTTGAAGTGTTTTCCGCTTCACTTGGCTGGATATTTTCTGTTTAGGTGCAAATACCTTAGAGAGTTCGGGAAAATGCAAATTCGGGGCATTCTCGTGAGTCATTTTCATAGGTAAAACAAAAAATCGGATAAGGAAATCATATTTGAGCCAAAAAGAACAATTTGAATGTAAAAAAATGAATAATTTCACATACCAGATAGAAAAGAGAAAAACAGAAACGGATTTTCAAGTCCATTTCTGTTTTTTTTATAACTCCATTCCTTTTTCTTTTCGTTTTGTAATGTTTGGTTTCATTTCTAATTTCATTTTCTCCTTTTTGAAGTCTTTTAGACTAACAACCTTGTTGTTTGTGATTTGTTGATTTAGATTCTTCACTTTGCTCATGACACGTTCTGTTTTCTTAATCTGTAAAAACGTCTTCGTGCGGTCTTTGTAATTGGAGATAAGCTTTTTACGGTCTTTCGCATGTTCTTTTTTATAGAGTTTTAGTTTTTTCTTTTCACGTTTCATTTCAAGTTTTTTCTTTTTGATCTGGATTTTCTTTTTTTTCATAGCAGCCTTCAATTGTTTACGACGTTTCCAATCAGAAATCGAGAATACACTTGTTTCTTTTAGATTCACTTTCATCATTTTGTAATCTAGTTTCATATCAATTACGTCTTCTTTTTTCAAACTCATTTTTTTACTGTAATCTGTCTCTTTATGATTACGATAACGTTCATACGAACGTTTTTTGTTTGCTTTTAAGACCTTCGTATCCTCATTTAAACGTTCATAACGTTCTTTTAATCCGTTGATAGATTCAGTGAATAAGTCTCCAACTGTACGACTTTGTTCAGGTTCTTCATAAACATTTGGATCTTGTCCAGGCTCCTCATAAACAGGTTTTTGTTTTAGTTGTTCTTGTTCTAATCCCATACCTAACACCTCCTTTCTATTTTGGATTTCCGCAACTTTTGCATTGCGGACAATTTGTTTTACCTCTTTTATTTGTTCCACTTCCTGTTTAGTCTCTTTCTTTTTCTGTTTAAAGTTATTTCGTTTTTTAATCTTTTTATTTTCGGTTAATACCTTTTGGTATTTTGCTGATTTTTTATCAAACGGCAAGTGTTTTTGTGGGATTTTATCGATTCCTCTTTCCTGGTAACTTTTACGAGAAACAAAGATGTCTAATCCTTTTTCTTTAAATTTCTCGTTTACGAGTTTTTCCCATGTATTTCTCCATTTTTCGTTATAACTTTTTTTATTCCAATCCCTGTTTTTTCTATCATGAAATGTTAATCCGTCTTCATTTACTTCACGCAAAGTTAAAAGTAGGTGGCAATGAGGATTATCTGCATTGAGCTTATGAAAACAAGCGTCTGCGACCATGCCGTCATCCGTGAAAGTTTTTGCAAACTTCTCTACTAATTCTTTGTTTTCGGCTGGAGTGAATTCTGTATACAAAGAGAATTCTAGTTCTCTTACTAATTGTGAATCCTTACGAGTTTCTACACGTTCAATTTCGTTATATAAAAATTGTCGGTTCTTGAATTTTTCATTTACATGTGAAGGTAAATAGATTTCACTTTCAATTTCATCTTTTTTCAATTTTCCTGTGAAATTATGTGTTCGATTCTTTTTTTCATCGTATAGGATTTCTCCTGATCGATAGGCCGCTTTTGCTACGGCACGATGTTTTTTAGAACGAGTAAACACATCCGCTCTCATGTGAAAAAATTTCTCCTGCATACAGAACACCTCCTTTCAAAAAAACGAAATATGTATGTTCAAAATTTCGAAAAGGATAACACAATTTTTAAACATGTGTAATTTTTTTGAAGAAAAAAGTGAAGTGGAAATGAACACAGAGAAATGCGGAAAACTGAGAATGGAAATGAGGGTTTTGAAATGGGGGTTTAGGGTTTTTAGGTTTTAAAGGTCTTAGCACAACATTCCAGGGGAATGTATCTGTGCGCCTTTAGTGGCTGCTATAGCAGTGTTCTTTTCCTTTTTTTAATTGTCCATTTTAGGACCAATTTTTTTATTCTTTTTGCTTAAAACAGGTTTTATTTTTTTGTACTTGATTTTTATAAATTTCAAATTATACTTATCCAAATTTTGATAGATCAATTTTAATTTGGAGGTGTGAGTGATGTCAGAGATCATGAGTAGCAAAATAAAAAACTTAGAAAATAAGATAGAAAATTTAATCCAACAAAAAGAACAATTAGAAAGAGAAGAAAAAGAAAAAAGAGATAAAGCGCGGAGACATAGATTAATTGAGGAAGGTGCATTTTTGGAAAGTTTAATTGGAAATCTTGGAAAAGAAGAAGTGAAAAAAAGAACGGTTCGTATGTTCGTTCTAGAGAAATTATATAGCAAACAACAACTTGTGCTGCGCTATCTTTTTGGAAATGTAAAACTACATATGATTGAGCAACTTTTCAAAGACGAATTTCTTATTTTACAAGATAAAGTAAACAAAATAAGGGAAAGTAAAACAAGAAAAAAAGAAGAACAAGTTCAAGAACTTATACAAAGACAAAAGGTGTTTTTCGATGACCTATTCCAAGGGATCAATATCTCTGAAAGTGATAGTACAAAAGGGAAATTAGTAGAAATTCGTAAGTTAGAAGATAAGTATAAAAAATTGTTAAATCAACTAATTGAGAAGGGAGGAAATTAACATGAAAACAGTAAAAGACAACCTAAATGTATTACTCGAAATGGCTCTTCTGGAAGTAATAAAAATCGATACAGAACAACAAAACATCATGAATACATATGTACAAAAACAACAGGAAGTATTTGATTTAACAATGTTAACAGAAGAAGAAATACATGAAATGATGCGTGAAGAAGTGGAGGATTTTGTTAATAAATTAGGGCAAGTGAAACAACTATTTCACTTCTTTCCTTCGGATTTTGACCGAGAAATCCAAATGGATTCTGTCCCAGTATTTCACGTTGAAAAAACGATAAAACGTTTGGATATGATTTCGGAGGAATTGGCATCCGAAATTATAATAGAATTAGATATAGAAGTGGATAAATTAGGAGTTATGGAAGATTTGGAAGGTGTAAACAAAACGTTAGATTTAATCGATAAAGTAACAGAACTAACAGATAGATTGCTAGAATTAACTGCTGAGATTGAAGTACTTTTAGAATTATAAAAAGATGATCCGCAAGGATCACCTTTTTTATTCCAAATCACGTTTACGACGTTGTTCAATCAACTTTTGTATTTCTTCTTGTTTTGTTAATGCTCGTTTTTGTACTTGTTCTTGTCGTATCATAACTCTTTCTTCATTTCTTTCTTGTCGTTCTTGTTGGAAATCTGCTTTCTTTTCTTGTACTTCTTCCTTCGCTTTTTTCTTTTCTTTCCATGATGTGTATTTACGAATAATTTCATCATTCTTTTCAACACTGAAAGGTAAATTTTTAAACAAGAAATAAGCGATTCTATCTAAGAAATAGTAATTTTTATTGTCTTTAAAAGGTTTCAAATTGTCACTGACACAAACTAATTCATAACTTTTTAAACGTCGTATTTGATCAGCTGACAAAATTGCTTTTTTGTTGGTAGAAGTGGAGGTAGAAAGACTTTTATCATTTTGAGAGAAAGACATATTTGTATATTCTTCTTCTCCGACCATTTTGGAAAAGAAATCCGCGGTGTCTCCTGTGGCTCCGCCTAGAATGATCTTTGTTTTACAGTTTTCTACAATGATGTTGAATGTGTCTCTATAGTTCTTTTTCAATTGATCTAGACTTTGAATACCAAGTACCAGGCTCATTTTTTTAGAACGAACTGTACTTAGTAAAACATCAACAGATGGTATTTTTCCAATATTTGCAAATTCATCTAATAGGAAATAAACAGGTAATCCTGACATTTCCCCAAACGTTTCATCAACGCTACGATCAGACTTGATTTGACTGAATAATTGCGTGTAAAAAGCGGATAAAAATATACTGTATAATTCTGCCTCGTCCTCTGGGTAAGAGACAAATAAAGTGGCTTTTTGTTGTCGTAAAAGGCTTGGTGAGAAATCACTTCGTTTTCCAATTGCTTTGATATTGTCGTTTTCAAATGTCTTCATATTTCCCTGTGCGGTTGCAAACATTCCTGAAATCATGCTCGCTCCGTCGGCTAGTTTTTTATACTGTAAGAATGACATGTAAGCTTCTTCGGAACTATTACGGAAGAAATTCTCGGCTTCTAATTCATTTTTTAAGTCCAATTTTGCCATTTGTTTGATTACATTATTAATGTACTTTTCACCTTTATCGAATTCGTGGAACAAGAACATTTCCAAAAGTGTTTTAGATAGTTTTGCCCATTCGTCACCTTTTCCTGCTCCTTCTCCATTCATCAGAACCGAATCCGCGATTTTTCGAACATCATCGTGATTCCTCGCATTTGCTAATAAGTTATAATTGGCTGATTCTTCGGGGTTTCTAAGGTCTAAATGAATCACTTTATAACCTTTCTTCTTAAGTGATGGTCCGCTTTTTCTACATAATTCTCCTTTGGGATCTGTGACAACAAGACTTACATTATCAACATTTAACAAATTGGGAAGGAAGAAAGAAGCTGATTTACCAGAACCTGTCGGGCCTAGCAATAATATGTGCTCATGGCTTTTTTTTGTTGTAATTTGAACGTTTTGCGATATGTAGAGTGCACTTTTTTCTCTCTCAAAAAATTTATTATTACGAGGGAAAAACACACTATTTCTAGCATTTTTTTGTTCTCTATTAATGTCTTTGTAGTGTAATAAGTCCGAATCAGCGATTCGTTTTCTTCTGTTACTGAAAAATTTATATAGAAGTATCCCTAATACTGTTAATTCAATGAAAAAGATAATAAAAAACGTAAATATGTGCTGAAAATCAAAGCTGAATAGCTCTTTTAAAAATTCTTCATGAATTTGTGTTGTGAAATATATACTTGTTATACCAACAAATACTAATACAAAATTGATAATAAAAACTCTCATTCTGCTTTCAAATTCCATATTCATCACACTCCTTTATTCGTGTGATGAAACGATTATGTTCTTCTTGAAAAAATGAAATTAAGTTATTTTTGTCCCACAACATCTTTTTGCCAATACATAACGTTGGCTGCGGAACTTTGTTATGTTGTAATCGATAAAAAAACGTGGATTTTTTAATTCCTAATAACTTTGAAAAACTATTTGAATCAATGTAATTCTTCATATTCGTACACCTTCTCTCGTTTTAAAACGATGAGATCATAAACGAATTTTAGGAAATGTGTACAAAAAGTAGAAAAAATTTTGGGAAGCGTGGCGAAACATTTGCGAAGAGTACATGGTGATTTAGGGAAGCGTGGGGAAACCTGGCGAAGCATTTGCGAACAAAAAATAAAAAAAATAATATTTTCATAGGGGAATATGGCGAGGCTTTGGGAGGCATGGGGAAACCTATCTGATTTGTTATGTTATTTTACTTTATTTTTCTTTACTTTACTTTATTTTATTGTTGGTATCTTAAAATATGGGAAATTCATGTTTTCTGTTGTGGGTTATTCTACATGAAAAGAAATAAAAATTGAAATACGGGGTTCTTTTGTTCGTTTTGTGTTCGATTGTGATCGGTTATGATGTTCCGATCGGTTTTATTATGTTTCAAAAACTTCTATATGATATAAAAAATTTTTCGGAAAGCGTAAGCGGCTCTTTATAGTAAACAGAAGTATGTTAGCCTATTTGGGAAAATCGAGCATGTCCATTGAGCTCGATTTCATCGATTTTGAAACATACTTCGAAAACTTTACTGTAAAGAGTGTAGAAAAAATTTTTATTCTCCATGCCTTGGTACTCTAAGGTTTTCGAATCTAGTAAAAAATTTTTTTAAAAAAAGAAGGACATCCCCCTTGAAATAGTAAATAACTATAGTGTAAATTGTTAACAACAGATAATAACACATGACAACATATGACAAGTGTTAACAAATCGTATACATTTCATTTATGAAAATAAGGGAGGAAGTACATATGGGTAAAGTTATTTCAATGTTTTCAGTCAAGGGTGGAGTAAGCAAATCGGTTTCGAGCGTGATGCTCGCTCATGTTTTAGAAGAGATGGGAAAATCGGTTTTATTGATTGATTTGTGTCAAAACGGAGATGTTTCGAACACATTAGGATTTAATAGAAAAGATTATCCTGGTCGAAACACATATGATTGGCTTACGGAAGGGAAGACGATACAAGACGTTATCGTACAAGTTCCAGGCAAGGAAATTTATTTCATTCCATCAGATAATAGAATAGATAGAATTGAAGATTGGATAAACGATAATGTTTTGCGTGGCAAAGATGAAGTATTAAAAAAGAAGATTGATCCTTTAAAAGAGGCATTCGATTATATCATTTGTGATTGTCATCCGTCTCAGAACTCGATGCCTACGGTAATGAGCCTTATAAGTTCAGACCTTGTGTACGTTATGACAACGCTCGATGGGAATGATTTGGATGGAGCTGAAAGAAGTGTTGGAATCGTAAAACAACTGCAACGAGAAGGTGTAAAGTGCGACTATGAAGTTGTAGTTTCAAAGTTCGTGACAAACGATTTTGGAAGAAGTCAAGAATGGTTGGAAGAAACAAAAGAACGATTCGAATCAGAAGGGATTACGAATTTTTCGGACGTAAATATTCCGTTTTCACGAATCATTCCACAATTCACAGCAAAAAAGAAATCATTTAACGATGTGAAAAACCACCAAACAGCTGGTAAGGTAGTGGAAGCATATCAAAAAATAGCAAAAAATTTAGTAGAGAAAGAGGTTATTAACCATGGTTGATATTAATAATTTACCAAATACAAGTGTAAAAGATGAAGGAATAAAAGGGAATTTTGATCCTGATACAAGAAGTAGATACAAAGATAAAGAACCCGTTAAAAAGAAGAAAAAATCATACACACCTGGACCTAAGAAAAAGCGACCTGACACGAAAGTGAAAACGTATAATTTAGACGTGGAAGTGATCGAGAAAGTCGTGGAAAAAAGCGAGGAAATGGGAATCACGGCATCCGTTTTCGTAAATAAGGTATTAAGAAAAGAGTTAGGAATATAAAAACAAGAAAGGGGAATATTATTCCTCTTTCTGTTTAAAATAAAGTAACTGAATATTCGATATCATAAAATTTTAGGAGGTAAAAATATGACTATGAAAGAAGAAATCAAAAATTTTTATTTGGCTGCTGGACGCGTGATTAAGAAGTATACAGAGGTTGAATCTACATTCACAAAAACATCTGTGTATGGAAATTTAGTTGATAATTCACGGAATGGAGAAATGTTGAAACGTGAGTTGAAAGAGTTGTTTCAATTCAAGTTCCTAAACAAGATCAGCATGGAAGACGAGAAATTCCGTGAATCGTTGCATACTGTTGTAATAACAGAACCATTTAAATTAACTACAAAAGAATATAAGTTGTATTCAGATCACTTCATGTTAGGTCTGTTAGGAAAATAATAAAAAAAGACGGCTGCGGTCGTTTTTTTTGTTTATAAAAAGGAAATGAAAGAGATACACCTAATAATAGATATGAAATAACTTTATATAACCGTTGTGGAATGTAAATTTGAGTAATGTAAATGAAATGTATATGAAGACAGTAAGGGTTTCTTATTTATTTTTTATATGAACGTAGTGAAATGTAAATAAAATATCTCATAGTAGATCGTAAAGAAGAAAAACAGGGATGAAATGACTATTCGTAGTGATTTCATCCCTGTTTTTTTGTGTTTTTTCACATGAAAAAGAAGAGTTTGAGAAAATGACGTTTTTTCACTCGATTAATCCTATAAAATCGGATATTGATTAAAAACTTCGTAACAATAATTTTAAATAGTTTATTAAAATGAATGAAAAAAACTATACATAAAATGAAATGAATGAATTATATTTGATAGATAAAATAATTTAATCAATTATATATAATTGATTAAATTATTTAACGAATAACGATTAACGTAAAAAATAATAAAATAGATTTAAAAAAATAAATGAAAATAGAAATAAAATTATTAATCATAAAATGAATAATTCTATCTATTGATTAATATTTTTTAATCAATAGAGAAAGATGGAAAAAGTATATTTTCGAATCGAGAATAAGAAAAAATGAGAAAAATATTTTTTCTTCGAAAAAAGATGGCGGACAAAAAAACGTTGATATAAAGCTATTTAATAAGTGATAATAATAGTTAACAACTATTATTATCACTTATTAAAAAATAAAAAAGGATTCTTTTCGAAAGTGGCAAATAGAATAAATGAGGTCAAAAAGATTAATGTTTTCCATAAAAAATACACGGTTATTAATTAATATTTTTTAATCAATAACGAAAAGATTAATGTTAATTTTATTGACTCATAGAAAAAATAATGGTATATTTAATATAAGAAATTGAACGAACATTTAACTAATAGGAGGAATTAACATGAGTAAAAAAGTTGACGAAAAAACATTATTAGCGTTTTTAGAACAACAGGGATTAATGGATAATTACAAAGAGTTCAAAGAAAAGAAAGAAGAAGAAGAGAATGATCCAAACATTATGACGGTAAAACAAGTAGTTAAAGAATTGAATGAACGTTTAAAAGATGGGAACTGGACTCTTCAAAAAGTAAGACGATATATAAGAGAAAGAAAGATTAAGACAATCAATCAAGGTGTTGTAAAAGAAGAAAATAATTCTCGTGTTGGTTATCGTATTCACCGCGAAGACTTTGACGATTTTGTTGCTTTTGAAAAGAAGTCAAAATGGGATTTAAAGATTGAAGTAGATAAACTATTAGATTATACCGATGAGTTAAAAGATGTAATTAATAATTTAAAAGATGAAATAAAAGTGCTAAAAGAACAAAAAGAAACAAAGTGAATGAACGAAAAATGAGACGAGAAAAATGATTATAATGAATGAGAAAAATCATAGTTTCATTTTGAAATATAAACGGAAAACAGAAGTTGTCCTTCTGTTGGTTATTAATAGTTGTTAATGTTTAACAATAGTTAACAACTATTAATAAAACCTTTGTTTATCACGTTTTAGAAAAAACAGAACAAAAGAAAATGCATACTATATTCTTCGTAAACGCTTCTTCTATATTCAAAAATTATAACGTTATCATTTTATAATGATTTAAAATGAAAAGTTATGTAACGAAAAATATAGTTAGATATTTTAAATGTATAAATGAATAATTTAATCCATTAAAATAAAATAACCAATTATTATTTTAATTAATTTAATTTAATCAATTATACATAATGATTTAAAAAGTATAATTATTAGTGATAAGAATGCGGGTTCAAGGTCGTTTTTTGGACGAAATACTGAAACTCTTATTTATGTTACTTTTTTCTGTACAAATATTCCATTTTTTAGTAGAAAAGGGACGTTTACACATGAATAGGAGGTATACAGATATGAAATATTCCATTGTTTTAGATTTAAAGGCAAAACGGGCATGTTTACCCCTTTCTGCTGGAGAAGATTTGGCATTTGCAAAGAAAATGGCTGCAATCATGAGGAGTAATCCAGAATTGAATGTTTTAGGAATCATAGATCAAGACGACAACATTGTAGAAGGATACGACAACTTTATAAATTATCTTAATTCCTTTAAATAGAAAAAAACGTCGTGACAAGCCAAACAGAGTTTGTTGCTAGTCCCACCATTTTGTTTCTATTAAAGGAAGTGTTCTGTAATTACACAATAATAGAAAAGGAAATATTAAATCTTTGATGAAAGATATAAAAGAAAGATATAATAGAAGTACAGATTGTATCTTTTTTTTGAAACGATATATTTACAAATTGCAACGAATTACAATTCTACGCCAAATGTATATTATGATGGCTTGAAAAAAAATTAAGAATGCTGATTTAACAACATCTTTGTAAAAAGCATGAAAAGGACTTGTTATTTACAAATTGCGTAGAATTTTTTTTTGAAAGGGAGTGTTGGAAATGAGTAAAAAAATGACGAAATACCAAACAATTGAATTGGAATCCATTGAACAAAAAGAAGGGGAAGAATCCTATATTGTAAATCTTGCTGTTGATACAGGAAAGAAAAAGAAGGAAATGGAACAAGTGAAATTTAAGCCGCTTCCAAGGGGAAAGGCATTAGAAGTTAAAACAAGCACACAAACAAGCTTGTTGCATTCTAAATTTTTGATTGGATATGCCATGTTGTTTTTAATAGAAGAAAAGAAGTTGAACAAATTTCATTTCATATGCCATGAGATCCAAATGGAATATAAAAAGAAAGAACAGGTTTCTATTTTAATAGAAGATGCATGGTATGAAAATGATAGTTTCTATAAATACATAGAAGAAGAGAAGAAGATCAAAAAATATATCAAACAGGAAATGATGGGAAAAAGTACAGAAACACAAAAAACATATACACATTCATTAAAAACATTTTTCAAACACTTATTCTTCTTTGAGAGAGATACATTTCCAACTTACAATGAGGAACATGTGAATCGATTCATTGCATATTTAGAAGATAGAAAGTTGTCTGCTACATATATTAACAAGATTTTTACTGCTGTAAATATGTATGCAAAGTACCAGGAAAACATTTTAAATACATACAAAATTCGTTTACCAAAAGTTCCAAACTTGTTGGAAATGTCACCAAAATCACTTCAAAATCAATTGTTAGAAGAAATCAATGCTGATTTACAAGATACGTTTTTAAAATCACAAATCCCACATATGTGGCAATTCCTGCCTAACCTGGGTAAACAGAGAGATCATTATCGTAACTGGATTCTATTCCGTTTGATGTTGTCATGTGGATTGAGGATTGGAGAAGCAACGAACATACAAATCGACGATCTTCACCTGGATGGTTCTCGCACAGAAAGTCGATATGTTGTGATTAGAAAAACAAAAACACAATCGGAACGGAAAATTCCTTTGGATCGTGAAATTACTTCATTATTAAAAGAATACATTGCATTCAGGGAAAGTAATGACCTCGAAATCGAATTGCAAAAAGAATTGTTCAATCGATACAACGGTCGATCCACAATTAATATTTACGATGGAATGACAAAAAAAGAGATTTCTATTTATGAAAAAATGTATGAAGAATTGAAAATGGCTCAAAAAGAAGGAGATGAAGAGGAAGTAAAATTCCTTTCTGTTCGACTCCATATGATGGCGGTGGACGCTGCAACGACGGTTGTAAGAGAAAGATTTGTGTTTAATCCATATTTATTTGTATCAAACAGATACAAAAGAGTTGCAAACAGAACAATGATGAATCACTTCCAAAAAGCAGGTATCACAAGCCACCAGCTCCGCCATACGGCGATTAAAAATTTAGTAGATAATAATGTTTCTATTAATAAAATACAAAAGTTTTCGGGCCACAAATCCGCTGATATGGTGCTGCGATATTCGCAACCAACATTTGAAGAAATCGCATCAGAAGTGGAAAAGCACAAAAAATTTTAGAAGGAAAAGAAGTTTACTAATTTCCTCGAAAAATAATTCTACGCTAAATGTATATTATCGGCGCCCCAATATTTTTTGAAAAAGAGGATAACAACGGGAAAAACACAATTATTCAAAATGAGGGGCAATGCCTTGAAAAAATGTAAAAAGGAGGTATATACATGGTAACGATTCGTTTGATGGGTTTGGAAAAAGATATAAAAAAAGCAATTAAGAAGTTAGAGAAAACATTTGAAATTATTTCGGTTTCAGAACCATATCCAAACCGAAATAGCAAAGAAGTGCGTGTGTATGTAAAAATACAAAATTAATTAAATGGAGCCTTGTTTTTATTTTTGAATCAGGGTATATTACATACAACAGGTTATAACGCTTGATATTACACAAGTTATAAAGTTAAAGGGGAGAAGAAAAATGAAAGTTTTATTAAAAAGAATGGATTGTGAAGCTGAATTGGTGGAAGTTGCACAAGGGGAATTTAAGCAATTTTGTAGACAACAATTTTTTGAAGATCCATCTTCCGATGGCCGCTTGTGGATTCATATCGGAGATGTGTTCGATCGACAACAATATGTAATGTATGTTGGTTGTGATATGCAAGGTAATTTTGGGGATGAACATTTTATTTTGCATCGACCACGCGAGATTATTGAATCCATGCAAAAACAAATGATTTATGGAAATGTTATTTTTGCAAAGGTTTCAACAGAAGAAACGTTTGATTATGAATACATTGACATGAATGAAGAAGAAGCAAAGGCAATTTCAGATGCTTTTGTTGGTGCAATTCCATTTGGAATTGGTAGAATCGAACTTTTAGAATTTGATAAAGTGTTTGAAAACCTAGAGAAAATATATCGATTACATAGATAAAAAGGGGATAAAGGATGAAAACGGCATTTGTTTACTTATTAAAAGGTATAGAGAACGACATAGAAGAACAACGAGAAAAAATAGGGACATATGCAAAAGAAAACGATATTGAAATTATAAAAGAATTTGTAGAAACAGATATGTTGGCAGCGCTGAAACATACAGAACTACAAACGATGATTCAAGACTTAGTAGAAAAGAATGATATTGATTATGTGTTAGTGCATCAATTCGATGTACTAACACATAATATGGCACGATTGGGCTGGGTAATTACACAATTAGAGGAAACTTTGAATGTGCAAACTAAAATCCATTCTATAACAGAAAAAAATGAAGAGGATAATTATCGGTTGTTTCAATCGATGATACATAAAATCGGGGCAAAAGAAGAACAAATTCGCCATACAAGTCGTTTACAAGAAGGAAAGAAAGAGAAAAAACAAAAGGGTGGATTTAATGGTGGAACACCGCCGATGGGATATTCGACTCAAGAGGGTTCTGGCGCACTTTTCATCAAGTACGATGAAGTACCGACCGTTGAACATGCTTTTGAATGGAGAAATCAAGGATTAACAATGCAAGGAGTTGCTGACAAATTAAATGAATACGGCTTTAGAACACGCCAGGATCGCGAATTTAAAGCGATGACTGTACAACGCATGTTAAAGAACGAAAGCTTATACAAAGGCGAAGGAGAAGCGCCAGAATTACTTAAAAAACAGGGGGAATATAAGATGAAACAATTAAAAGATTTATATAAAGGTATTAAGTTTTATCAAAACGATGATGAAGAAGGCACTTATTATGGTGTACAAGAAGACAAAATTAAGCAAGAAATGAATGTTACAGGCGCAATTTTGATCAAGGAAGAGGATATATACACACCATGTAATTGGAGTACAAATAACGAGGAATTTTGTATCGATAAAGACGATTTTAATGAGTATGCCTATGTGATTTTCCCACATGATGTTTCTGATATATATAATGTATTAGAAAAAAAACATGAAGAGGTTCTATTGTCACATGATATAGAAGACAAATGGGATTTTGAAAATGCGGAACAGTTACCAGCAGCTATCCATGAAGAATTGTTACATTTGATAAAAGAAAAAGATTATAAGGATAATATGGATTGTCTAGAAGATACATACAGTTATTTTGATGGTTCTAATTTCAACAAAGTTATGTTGAATGAGAACAATGGATATTATCCTTGTGAATTAGATCACGTCGTGAAAAAAGGATATAGAATCGATGGAAATACATCACATTCCATTTTCTATATAACTGATGAAGGTAATGTTATTGAAGAATATAATTCTTATTTTCAGGGTGATAAGTCAAAGTATTTTCATGTACTACGAATTGTAGAAAAGGAAAATTGGGGAAATGTTGTAAAAAAAGGGTATGAGATAGAAATGTAATAGAAAAAAGTTAGGGTTTTGGGATTACTACAATTTCAAAGCCTTTTTTTATAAAAAGAGGGGGAAATAATATGTTATTAGATTTGGAGCATTACAAAAAACGTACTTATCATAACGAAAAAGTTGTGAAATGGTTTGTCGAAAGCCAATTCGATTATAACTTACCACAAACAGTTCATGGTCTTCATGATGTGGTTTGTGACAATTGCACGATAACGGAAGATGTAGAATACATAGCTTTTGATGAACGAATGTATTGTGTGGACATAGTAGAAAAGGTACCTGGATTAACATATGAAGAAAAAGAAGAATTAGAGGATATGGCAATCATTCGTATTCGGGTATGTTCTCATTGTAAAGAATGGGGTTTAGAGGGACTTTTCAATTAAAACAGGGGGTATATGTTATGAATAAATTAACAGAGTTATATAAAGATATAGTTTTATACCGCAAACCAGGGTTAGAAGAGGAGGAAGGGGAAAAAACGGTTTTTGGTAGAAGAAACACAATTATAGAAAATGAAATGGAAATTATAGATGAAGCATTACAATTCGAAATCGAAGATTTCACATTCACGACGGCTTATGAATTTCCTGAAGATACATATTCCATTACACGTTTATTTGACGATGCAAAACAGATACTTGTAGAAGTACGAAAACCACATAACAAAACAGGGGAATTGATGATAACCATCGATTATGAAAACTATGACAAAGAGAAGGACAATGCTATTTTTAAAGGATTTGAAGTTCATTGGATATTAGGTTCTGATTATGTGAAAGAGGTGTATTGATTATGAAATTAATAATTGAATTCGATGCAATCGAGGAAAAAGGATACATTGATTATATTAAGAAGTTAGATAAAGAAGAAAAACAAGAGTTAAAAGATATAGCGATTGTTGCAATCA
>NZ_BOQB01000067.1 GCF_018332475.1 Bacillus sanguinis
CTTGCTTCGGCGTTTCTTCCAATCGCTCTGGATTCTTTCCTCCAGCTTCTTCCGCCTGTTCAAGTTTCTTATCTTCATCTGTTCCTTCTTGCTTCGGCGTTTCTTCTACTTGCTCTGGGTTCTTTTCTCCTACTTCTTCCGCCTGTTCAAGTTTCTTGTCTTCATCTGTTTCTTCTTGCTTCGGCGTTTCTTCTACTTGCTCTGGATTCTTTCCTCTATTTGTTCCTTCTAGAGATTCTTTTGCTTCCTTTATTTCTTCCGCATTTTCTTCCATATTCTCAAGCCGCTTTTCGGTCTCAACATTTTCCTTTTCAACCTTTTTGGCTTCCATAACTTCCGGAGAATCTACTTCAGGATTTATTTCATCTTGTTCATTTTGTTGTTCTGTTATGTCCTTATTTAATTGCTTTTGATACTTATCAAAACTAATATTTCGATTATTTTCAGCAAGTTCATCTTCAATCGTTTCCTGCTTACGCCCCTCAAATCGTTCATTATATTTATCAAAATTATAAGCCTGCTCCTTCTTGCTTTCTTCCTCTATACTTTTTTCTTTCTTTTCTTCAAGTTTGTCTTCTTCCTCTACTTTATCAACATGGTCTTTTCGATCGAAATCTTTCATATTCATTCATCCTTTAATAGATTATGTTTCATATAATTTATAACCGCTTCTCGTTTATAGCTTTCTTCTAAATCTCTGTTACCTAAAAAGACATTTAAACTACATAATCTCGTATGATAATTTTGGAGTGAGCTCATTCCATTCTTTTCTAACATTTCAAACAAGCCCTCAAACCAATCTGGTTTAAATTCTGCATTTTTAGCGTCATCTAACATGTCGCTTAACCAATTTTGCTTCACAATAAATTCCTTTATTTTCCCCATCTCTTCACGACGGTTACACTTATCCATACAAAAAGCACAAGCAGGCCCAAAATCATATTTTCTATCATAGTGATGAAATTCTTTTTTCACTGTATCTTTCACATTTTGAATAACAGTTTTTCTTGGATAATCAAAATCTTCTTTTATATAAGGCATTTGTACAAGTTTTGGCCGCATATCTCCTTCTGCATAAACAGCAGCAAATCCTCTTCTTAAAGAACTAATATATTCAATTTGTTCTTGTGTCATATTCATAGATTGTCCAATTAATTCCCGATCTTCTTGCATAACTATTCTATGTACAATTTTTAAATTTGTATTTTTTAATGTATCCGGTGCTAGTTTCGTCGGAACTTGATCCGCAATTAAAAAACCTTGTCCATAACTACGAATTTCGGCTAATAAATTTGTGAAAAATTCTACTGATTTCGCACGAACATTCCCTTCCCCACCACTTGATACATTAGCTAACAATCTATGTGCTTCTTCAATTAAAATAAGATGTTCAAATCCTTTATTTCTAGTAAGCTTCGTTCTTCTATATTCATACAATTGAACTAAAATAATTCCCATCATAAATGCTTTTACATCATCGTCGCCTATATCTTCTAGTTCTAAAATGACAGGTCGGGACAATAAATCCGCAATTGGAATAGACTTATCTGTATTTAACATGGCACCTTTTCCACCAACACGTAATGAGTGAATCCTTGCCTTCAGTGCTGCTGTAATATCTGATTTCAAGCGTTGATCATACCCTAAATTATCAACAACAACATCCACTTTGTAATATAAGTCATCTAAAGTTGGAAAAACATTTGCACCGTATTTATTTTTATTACTTAAAATGTCCCAACCTCGATCTTCATATATTTGATAAATGCTAGTTTCTAAAACATGCGGCATTGGTGCATAAAGCTCAAAACTCGCCTTAAAGGTTGATAGCACATAGTCAATATGAGTCTGTAATGGAACACCTTCTATTTTTTCAAATGGGTTAATTCGATACGGAACAGAATTTTCATCCTCCGCTCCCAAGGTGAAAACTAAAACATCTTCAAAACCTTCCATATTATACATTTCCCAATATTCTCGTTTAGCTGATTCAATTACCATAAAAGGAATGCGATGCTTATTCCATAAATTACGAAGTAGTCCTTTAGACGTATTGGACTTACCTCCACCAGTAATTCCTACAATTAAACCATGTCGGCTTAAATCCATTAAATCCATATCATAGATGAGATTACTTGGCTCTAATTTTTCATACGACTTTATTTCTTCATTACCATTAATAATCTTTCCTACTGTAAAATTATTACTTGCATCATGGATTGAACGACGGTTCGCAACATCAAACTCCACATACTGATCAATATAAAAACCCGGCATTTCTTTCCGCGGGATTTGGCATAAAGTTGAAAGCTCTCTGGTCGGCAAAATTGTTTGATACAAATACTTATAACAATGAACTTCCTTCGTAATCCCTTCACCATGCAAATCCCATACTCCTATCGGATGCTTCATTGCCTTCTGGCGTGGTAATTCATTTGCTGGAAACTGAAAATTAGATGCATAGTATAAAATGTTATCTACAGGTAAAGTTCTTATTCTCTCCGGTTTAGATTGTTCACCATTATAAACAGAAGTAATTAAGTTTCGTAGTTTTGTTGCATTTGTGAATTGATCCGCCAAATAATATCCAGCAACTCTCCACATTCCCATCGTTCTTCCACTATCCATGCTCTCTTCTAATGAATTAAGGTTGTCCACGTACTTTTGAATGGTTAAGTTCGTTACTTCCCAAGATTCCTTACCTAGACTTCCACCTGATTCTGATACTTTAATAAACTTACTTACGTTATCAATTTCATTCAATACCCTTTCATGCGCTAACGTTACTTGAAAAGGACTCATCGACTTCGCAACCACAATATACGCCCAAGAACTCCCATACATCCCGGTACATAAACGTTCAATTTGTTGACTCTTACTTTCCCCAAAAGTTTTATTAGTCGGGATACCTGTAATAATTCCTCCGTTATTCCCGATGGAACGTAACTTCTGTGACATCTCATCCATTTCAACTTCTTGCAATTTGGCATAAGGATATGAAGCGTGTAATGAAGAAGATAAAATGGACTGATTGAATTGATCCGTTCCAACATAAACACCTATTTCTTTCGGACTACCAATCAGTAAAAATGTAAATGTTGACTGTAAAGATGCAAAACCACTAAGCACATCGCTCATAATGGCATCAAAGTCAAATTCCTTTTCGTCCTTTCCTTCCCAAAAATTTGCAAGACCTTTTATTTTAACGAAACTAAGTTGTCCCAATGATTCCATATTTAAATCCGGATTTAAATTCGATTTATCCAAATAAGACTTTCTCAGTAAATGATCTTTTTCTCTTATTTCTACTGTATCTATGTTATGTAAGCGCAAAGAAATCCCCCCATTAATAAACTAAAGATTGCATAAAAAAGCACTCATACTTTTGAGTGCTCATTTTCATAATCTATTTAACGAAAAACCTTTTTAATCATTATCCAAATTCCGAAAAGAACGATGATTAACGGTAATATAGCAACAAATATATTTGATATGAAAGTCAAAATGACAGATACAACTAAATTAACAAGCCCAATCCAGTCAAAAGAAATAACAAAATTAATAATAAAATATAATAAGAACATAATAATTGCCGTCATAAATCTTACACTATTTGCTGACATACCACTATTGACTGAAACTGTTGTGTTGCTATTTAAATTTTCAATATGCTTAGCTACTACTGTCCCATGACGATCTCGCTTTCCAAACACTTGAACTAAATTATGATCTCCAATCTTCCCTCTTACAATTTTTCCATATACAACTACTTCATGTCCTTCACCATCTTGATCATACACTTGGAATGTATTCATATATCCATCCTTCATAAATGGAATTCCTTTTATACATGCATCAAACCATCTTCCAAGCGTTTTACCTGGTATTACATCTTCCTGAAAATTACTTACCTGCCCTTTTATCGATCCATTCTTTTTAGCCTTGCTTACTTTTATTGTTTCTCTCGCTGCACTTGTTTGCTGCTCCGTATATGTAGATTCAAATGGGTCAGTTGTTTTATTAGGGGGTGTGGGCTTCTTTTCTTCATAAAAAGTATTATCAAATACATCCGCAAAATCATCATTTACCGTAGTATTCGCTGATTTTGTTTTCATCCTTAAAAAGTTTTTACACTTCGGACATTCCCCAACATTTTTAGGATATTCCACCCCATCTAAACATATTGGACATTCTTTCACTTCTCTCTCTCCTCCCAAGGCAAGCCTTGTATAAAATAAATATTACATTTCCATACATATTTTAGTATATAATAGGAATTTAATTTTAATAAGCCATTTTTTATATTTTCAATAATAAAACTATTTTTCTGTATATAAAGAATATAAAATGTTATTTACAAAAAAATATAAATAAGTACTCGAACATACAATAAAGTGACCCTTTAATCAGGTGAGCTTTCTCCCCCTCATCATTAGTAGCACCAATCAGGATTGTTCGTGCAGTTAATACAGAATACAACAACTAAAAACAAAAAAGACCCTAACCTCCTCAAACTATACAGGAAATTAGAGTCTTGTCTCATTAATCATTGATTAAATGAAAAAACTATGTTAAATTAGTACAGAAACACGTTTTAAAAAATACAAAGAACGTATTTATCCGTATCTTAATTGTACACCAAAACACATCTTCAGTCAACCTCTATTTTTCACTTTTAAAGGAGTGCTTACGTATGAACAAAAAACTTGATTTAGAGCAAAAACGATTGGATACCGTAATCGAAACGATTACGCAGCAAATTGATAAACTGGAAAACGAAACTGGCAGACGCCGGGCAGAAGTAATCAATATTCGTAAACACTTTTGGGATGACGTGAAAGTGAATACTGATACTTTTGATGATTATCTTGAAACAGTTATCAACTTAAGACAACAAGCTCAATCACTAGCTGTTACACAAATTACCCATAAGCACACCTTTAATCGACTTGCCGCATTAAGACGTATGCATAAAGCACCTTACTTCGGAAGAATTGATTTCAAAGAAGAAGGAGAATCTGCTGCGGAACAAATTTATATTGGCGTTGCTACACTTACTGATGCTAGCGGAGAAAACTTTCTTATATATGACTGGCGCGCACCTATTTCGAGTGTGTACTACGATTATCCACCAGGACCTGCTGAATACAGTACACCAGGCGGCGTAATCCACGGTAATGTGGAGAAAAAATTACAATATATTATTCAAAATGGCGAGATTGATTCTATGTTCGATACGAGCCTTACAATTGGTGATGAAATCTTGCAACAAGCGCTTGGAAAAGGCACGAACAAACATATGCAAAGCATCGTTGCTACAATTCAGCGCGAGCAAAATGAAATTATCCGTCACGATGAAGGCCGACTCCTTATCGTGCAAGGAGCTGCTGGTAGTGGTAAAACGTCAGCTGCCCTGCAACGAATCGCCTACTTACTATATAAATATCGCGAATGGTTAAAAGCGGATCAAATTATTCTCTTCTCCCCTAACTCTATGTTTAATAGCTACGTTTCTAACGTACTACCTGAACTCGGTGAAGAAAATATGCAGCAAGTGACATTCCAAGAATATTTAAACCATAGACTAAGTAAATCATTTGACGTGGAAGACCCTTATGAACAATTAGAGTATATGCTAACTGAAACGAATAACCCTACCTATACAACGAGAAATGCGAGCATTCGATTTAAAGCATCTACTCAATTTTTCGAGATGATTAGAACGTACAGACAATCTCTTGAATCATCAGGCATGCTATTTAGAGGAATGAAATTTAGAGGAAAGCTAATTGTCTCTGCGAAAGAAATTACAGAGCAATTTTACAATACCGACTCCTCCCTCCGCTTCCATAGTCGAATTGAGAAGTTAACGGATTGGCTAAATAAGCAAATAGATGCACTTGAAAAAACAGAACTGAAAAAGCCTTGGGTAGAAGAGGAAATTGAATTACTTAGTAAAGATGAATACCAAAAGGCTTATAAATATTTACAGAAAAAAGGCGAGTTTGACGACAACTCCTTTCAAGATTTTGAGAAAGAAACAAGAGTACTCGGACGTATGATTGTCCGTAAAAAATTGAAGCCACTTCGTAAAGGTGTTCAAACATTGCGTTTCATTAATTTCACAGGCATATATAAACAACTCTTCACAGATGCATCATGGGTTACTGAGGAAAAACCGAAAGAGTGGGATGACATTTGCTCATTAACAGTAAACATGCTTGATGAAGGAAAGCTATATTACGAGGATGCGACTCCATTTTTACTTTTAAAAGAATTAATTGAAGGCTTCCAAACAAATAGATCGATTAAACACGTACTCGTAGACGAAGCACAAGATTACTCGCCGTTTCAATTTGAGTTTTTAAAACGTCTCTTCCCTGCTGCAAGAATGACTGTACTCGGAGACTTTAACCAAGCGATATTTGCCCATGCGAGTGAAGCAGTGAATTTCAATACACTTACTAGCTTATACGGACCAGATGAAACGAACGGCATTAACTTAACCCGTAGCTATCGCTCAACAAAACCAATTATTGAATTTACACGTGCTCTCGTACCGGAAGGAGAGCACATTCACGCCTTTGAACGTGACGGTGAGAAACCTACAGTGACGAAAGTATCGAATGAGAGCGAACTGCACGAACATATTACTGCCAAAGTTGCTGAACTACAAAAAGAGCAGCACAATACGATCGCAATTATATGTAAATCTGCAGCTGAAAGTGCCGCTGCCTACGAAGCACTTCGTCATATCGAGAATATTAAACTTGTGAAAAGTAACTCTGCCGAGTATGAGCAAGGCATCGTCGTGATTCCTGCTTATTTAGCGAAGGGTATTGAATTTGACGCTGTTATTATTTACGATGCTTCTAAAGATGTGTACAGTGATGAGAGCGTTCGTAGATTGTTCTACACTGCTTGTACGCGCGCAATGCATGAATTACAACTTTATAGCGTTGGCGAAGTTAGTCCTTTTATACTTGGGGCTGATTCGGAGAGTTTTGAGTTTATTACAACACCTTGATAACAATCAAGGTGTTTCTTTTTTTGTGCAGGATTTACACCTTTAAAGTAGAATATATCATTTTAGAAAAAGTAAGGAGTGAAATAATGAATCATTATTTTATTGCTATTTATGAAGGTGAATTTCCTGCCGAAAAATTACATACCATTTTACAATCTAATCCCACTTTTACTAACCTAAACGTCCGCACCATTTCAATCTCCTCACCAAGACCTTTCACATTATTAGTTGTTGAAGAACACGATACACTCACAACTAGACTTACAGACAAATACCACTTATTAACGAAAGAGTTGCAAACACTTGAGCAGCAAGAAAAGCACTACTATGTATACGATTATAAAATTAGAAAGACCATCGAGAATCCTACCCAAAAATGCTTTCCATTCGCACAAATCAATATAAGTGTTACGAAATTCCAGCAGATGATTCAAAAAGTAAAAGACTTAAAACGACCTGTATTTGCAGGTTATAACATCATTTCTCATGATGCAGACATACTTACGATTGATATACTTCTTTCTTCACCTTTATTGGATCCTAACACTTATGAAAAAAATATGACAGAACATGCTTATTTACAACAATTAGCCGAATCAATTTCTCGTTCTGAATTGTGTACTTCTATTAAAGCGAGTTCACTTATTTAAACATAAAATGAAACTTTATCGCTAAGTTAGAGTTGTTCTATTATAAATTTAAACAGGTGTGCTATCCGAAAAATACTACTTTAATAAGAAGGAACCCAAATCAAATTACTATGTAGGAACAAAATAATAAAGAGGGTAGCCCTCGGCATACCCTCTTTACTTCGCCCCTTAATTTTCTGAGGTCTGCGAACGTTTTATAAACAAAGCTACAACGACCGCAAGTAGCGCTAAACCAAAGCCAATCGTAAATGCGTTATGCACGCCTGAAACCATCGCTTCTGTCAATTGAGCTGGGTCAGTTGGATTTGAAGATGCATCCAAATATTTCTTTTGTCCGGAAGTCATAACGCTAATAAAGAACGCAACTCCTACCGCACCCGCTACTTGTGATAGAGTATTTAAAATAGCTGTTCCGTGAGGATAAAATCGCTTCGGAAGTTGGTTCAAACCGTTCGTTTGCGCTGGCATCATGATCATTGAAATAGATACCATCATAGTGACATGTAATAGGATGAAAGTTATTTTAGACGTATCTGCCGTTACTTGTGTAAAGAACCACATCACACCTGCTAACAATATCGTCCCAGGAATAATAAGCGCTCTTGGACCAAATTTATCAAAGAGCTTTCCTGAAACTGGAGAAAGCAGACCATTCAATAGGCTACCTGGAAGCATGATAAGACCAGTGGCGTATACAGTTAAGCCTAAAGCACCTTGGAATAGAAATGGTAGTAACGTCATCGTCGAGAACATCGTCATCATCATGATCGTCAATAAAATTGTCGTGAGCGTAAACATCGGATACCTAAATGCACTAAGGTCTAGTAATGGCTCTTTCAATTTCAATTGACGTAATACGAAGAATAGAAGTGCTACAAGACCAATTAGGATTATGCCATACACCTGGAAACTATCCCAACCTTCACCTGAGCTACTAAATCCATAAACAATCCCGCCAAATCCAATTGTAGATAAAAGAATAGATAACACATCTACCTTTGGTTTAGTAGGTTCAGAGACATTTTTTAAATAAATAAACGCAAAAACAATAGAAAAAATTGCGAATGGAAGAACGATATAAAATAGCCATCTCCAATTCAACGTTTCCAAAATAATACCTGAAAGTGTCGGTCCAATAGCAGGAGCGAACATGATTACAAGCCCAATACTCCCCATTGCCGCTCCTCTCTTTTCAGGAGGATATAGAAGAAGAATCGTATTCATTAATACGGGCATCATTAATCCTGTACCCGCCGCTTGTAATAAGCGACCCATCAATAGTATAGAAAATCCTGGCGCAATCGCACTTACTAATGTACCGAAAGTAAAGACTACCATAGCACCTATGAATACTTGTCTTGTTGTAAACCATTGTACTAATAAAGCAGAAGCTGGAATGAGTACAGCAACTACAAGCATGTACCCTGTTGAAAGCCACTGAAGAGTTGACGGTGTTACATTCAACTCAATCATCAATTGCGGAAAAGCAACGTTCAATAATGTTTCATTCAAAATGGTAAAAAATGCCCCAATGATCATTGATATTAAAATGGGGAGTCTTTTCACATTGTCAAAATCCTTTGACTGCGAAGAAACAGACGCAGTTTGAGCATTCATACATAAACCTCCTCGTATTCTTTTATAAACTTTTATTAACTTTGCTAGTCATATTTAACGTAGAAGTACCCGTACCAAATTGAAAACGATACAGCACAACTACAAGTAGGATCAATAATGACATCACGCCGAAGATATTACTATACATATTTGCAGCTTCATTTGCAACAAAAGGATTTAGCTTTAGTGAAGTAGAACCTTTGTCAAGTAATTTCCCTACTACACTCATAGCCATCGCACCAGATATGAAATTAATCATCGACAGTAATCCCATTCCAACACCTGTCTCTTCCTTTGACAGTGTTTGTGAAATTGTATTAGACATCGAAATCTGCATAAAGGTCTGTCCTACATTTCCAAAAATTAAAATCAGTGCTATGACAAAAGCCGAGACCCCGATGAAAGTAGATAATAATGAGAAAGCTAGGAATATGAATACTGAGGCAATAAAAACGAGTGCAAAATTGCCCCGAGTATCAGCTACCCTTCCTCCCTTTCTTCCCATAATTGCCGAGGCAATTGCAGCTGGAACTAAAACAAAACCAATATTCGAAGGAGTCAATCCATTTACTGCCGATAGAAATTGCGGCATCATGAATGTCATACTAAAGCTCATTGCTGTCGTCATAAAAGCAATAAGTAGCCCAATCGAAAAATTCTTATTTTTAAACAGAGTCGGTTTAATAAAAGGTTCCGTAGCTTTTCTAATCCGAAGAATAAAAAAACCTAACGTAACAATCCCGCCAAGGAATAGCAATACCTGCATCTGCGTAATAGCAAGCAAGAAAAACGCGACTGATATAGCTAATAGACCTCCGCCAAGAATATCAATACGACCCGCCTTCCCTTTTGCATTGTCTAAATACTTTCTAAAGAAAGGTAGCGTCAGAAGCGGTAGTAAAGAAAGAATAAACATAAGTCTCCAGCTTCCAAAACTCGTAATTAATCCAGCGGCAACTGGACCTAAAGCATTACCAAGTGCTAAACCAACTGCTGAAGTTCCAAGCGCACGCCCCCTTTTTTCTGGCGCAAAGTACCTAACCGGAATAATCATCGCTGTCGCAGGAAGAACAGAAGCTCCCGCTGCCTGAATGACACGGCCCAAAATGATAACCCAATACTCAGTAGCAAGTAGACCAAGCAAGGAACCTAGAGCGAAAATAAGTAATCCATACGTCAACAAATCCTTTAGCCGATATTTATCCGCCAGTTTTCCCATCACGATAGAACCAACGGCGTAAACGACCATATAACTAGTCATAATCCAGCTAACCTCTGAAGGAACAAGGTTGAATTCTTTACCGATTTCAGGAAGAGCTACATTAAACATCGTACCGTTCATAACCGAAAATATTAGCGTAACGACTAAAACTCCTAGCAATTTATCCGCATTTTGTGATGAATGATCTACCATCGTGTAGACCTCCTTTTCTCTTTCCCATAATCTATACAAATTTAAATGAGTGTCAACATAATGAATATCCTCACTATTTTATTATAATGAGGATATCGTTTTTATCGTACGTGCTCAGTTTCTACCTCTATTCAATCGAATCTACTAATCTACAATTTACTTTATAGAAGTTCTGTTACTGCTGAAAAATGAACGACCGCAAGAACTAGTGCTACAATCATAAGCACGGCTGCTGGCATGATTTTTCCAATTGGATCTTTAACATGAATATGGGACAATACAGCTCCCAGCATAATACAAGCAATCCATAATGCTGATAAAACTAATACGATCTCATTCCAGAAACCGAAAATCAGTCCCGCCACTCCTACTAAAGCGATCCAACCTGTCGCAATTCTGAACCATTGAGGTAAACCTAAATGAGCGAAAGCCTCTACTTGCATTTTTGCTCCCGCAATTTTACTCACACTTGAAAAGAAAAATGCAAAAATTAATAAACATTGAAGTACTAATGCTACAATAGTCATGTACAATCCTCCGTTACATATGTTTTTTAAGGGTATTGCTATTAAATGCTGAAACGATTTGAAATTCCTTACATACACCTCGCTCTATTATCGTTTTCTATAGATCCCCGCATCAGTTATAATAGTAATTATCCCGCTATCACACATTATGAGTATACAATATAATGAGTTTACTCACTAATTGTTTATAATATAGAGAGGATACTCACTAATAATATACAATATATTTATGAAACGTGCAAAAATGAACTACAAAATAATGAGGAGGTCATCCCATTCATGAAATCAAATTATCCAGCTGCAATAGATATCATCCATATTTTAATGCAATCGTCTAACTATGTTCAAAGAGAATTTCAATCTCAATTGTCAGCCCTTGACACACCTTATCATCTAACAGGGCCAAGGCTACGCGTTCTATCCACCGTTTCTGAAAATGGTCCCATTCGAATGAACGCATTAGCTGCTAAATTAGGCGTCAAAGCACGTACAGTTACCGATTTTGTCGATGCACTCGAACAAGACAAGCTCCTAATTCGTATACCAGATCCAACTGATCGCCGAGCTACATTAATTCAACTTACTGACCGTGCACAATCCAATATGGAGCAGGCACTCGCTTTCCAAGACAAGGTCGCAGACGATATTCTGAAAAACCTCACATTAGAGCAACGTGAACAGTTTTTTGAACTTCTATTACAATTAATAAAAGATAAGCAAATTCCAGATTCATGCGGAGAAGTTGAGGACGGAAAAACTTGTTAAGTGTGTAAATAAAACCACCTACACCCTAAAAAATATAGGGACTAGGTGGTTTGTTTTTTAAGCTGATTTTCTCGCTGGAATGTCTTTACGTCGATATACACTTAGTACGATTCCCATTATAAATGCATGAAATAGAGTTGGTACTAATCCATAACTAATAAAAGGTAATGATATAGAAAAACGTGGTAATATCCCGAGGATCATGCCAACGTTACAAATACAATGGATTATAAAAAGAGTCACTCCGCCAACGAGGAGCAATTTACCATAACCGTCATTTATTTTATAAGCTATGTTCATTATTCTTACTGCAAAAAGAGAAAGAATGAAGACAATAATTAACGCAAGCACATACCCATAATAGTAAGTCAAACTCGCAAATACAAAATCAGTATGGGTAGCGGGGATAGACTTTATATTTCCATATGTACCAAACCAACCTGCTGAAGACATCGCCTCTTGTAAACGTAAATCCCATTGATCATGCGCTGGGTTTATAAATCCTAAAATTCTAGCTATCCGATATTCTTTTACAGCAGACCAGGAAAATAGATCCCTAATAATCAATGGTACAATAGGTAAAATCGTAATGAGCCATGCCGTTTTCTTTCCTAGCTTACTCCACCAAAGCATAACGAATACCATCGTAATATAGATGAAAATGTGTAAAAGAATTGCTGTAGTTGAAAATAGATATAAAGAAAATACGTACAACATAAGAAGATGCATAAACTTTAACCTACTATTATCGAAAAAAGAAGTCCAAGCTAGAAAGAAGAATGGTATCGTCATTAAACAATCAATTTTGATGGGGCCAATTTTTATTATTGCTTCCCCAATCACGTAACCAGTCGGAAAACATTTTATAGCTAACAAGATAAGTATTCCAATTGTATAAAACAGCCACCCGAGTCTTTCTAGCTTCCGGTAATCAAGCAACATCATCCCAATAGCTGTGGCAATTCCAAGAGTCACAAAAATTATTTTGTTCATTAGTAAATCGTTCGTATGCCCAAGAGCGATTATTGGCAAAAAACCTAACCCCATCGCAGCCACTAACAAAATAAGTAAAAACCAATCAACCTTTGGCTTATGCAGTTTGTTAAGTTCTTGTCCCAGTTTAATCGGACTCCCCATTTGCTCAACAGCCTTATCTTCAGCAACTTCCTCACTTAACCCTTTATCCATCCACATATTCTTCGCCTGTTTTAAGTGAAAATTTAGTTCAGTTGCAACCAAGTCCTTCGCTTCTTTTGATTTAATATGGTTCGTAACTTCTTTTAAAAAACGCTCCCCTTTTTTATTCAATTTTTTCTCACTCCTGTACTAAGCCTTTTAATATAAATCGCACCTTCGTAGCATTCTTCTCTGCCTTTCGCAGCATCTTGTTTCCTTTATCATTTAATTGATAATATTTAGCTCCTTCGTGATCCCAGCTAGATTGGATAAAGCGATTCTGCTCTAGACGATGTAATACAGTGTATAGAGACCCTTCATCACCTTCGAATTTTTGAATCCCTCTCCCACGCAGTAACTGCATTAATTCATAACCTGTTTTTTCATTTATCAGAAGTTGCAACACTGCTAAAAGGACATCTTCTTCCTTTTCGGACGATTGATTGATTTTTTCACGCACCCGCTTCTGGTGCTGATTAGAAAAACTCAAATGTTTAAAAGTTGTGTTCTCCATTGATTTTCGCAAGCCTTTTAATCGATCTTCCATTTGATTATTCCTCCAATCCTTTCTTCAAAAGTTCCTTCGCTTTTTTCAGCCTCGTTTTTATCGTGTTTTCCTTCACTTCTATTACCGTAGCAATCTCTTTAATTGATAACTCTTCATAATAAAATAGATAAATCACTTCTCGATATTTTATCGGTAAATTCATTACTGCAGAGGCAAGCCTACTATCCTCAACATTTTGAATAACTGTTTGTTCCACACTTTCTTTTTGACTCTCCATATACGTAAAGTCATCCTCTGTAACGATAACCTTTTTGTTATACCAACTTTTTAAATAGTCCTTACAATGATTAATCGCAATTCTCCATAACCATGTTTTTAAGTTCGAATTCCCTTTATATGTATGAAGAGATTTATAGCATTTTACAAATATATCTTGCGTTACATCCTCCGCAACCTCTTTATTATTCACATATGAATACACAAGCTGTAAGACTTCTTGTCCATACTTGTTCATTATTTCGTCGATAAGGTCCTCCTTATCTTCTATTTCAAACGCTTCTATCGTTAATTCATCCACAGCATTTCCTCCTTCCCATATATTAGACGACGCAACCCATGGAAAAGTTTTATAAATTCATAAAAAAATTCGGCTGACAATAACGTTTTTATAAAACACTTCCTCATCAAATTACATATAATAAACCGAATAGTCATTACGATACATTCACCTAAAGAGCGTCTTTCTCCCAGGGCGCTTTTTAATTTTGAAATTCCCCCTCAAATAAAAAAGAACCCATTTAATCAAGGTCCTCCTTCTCCCTAACACTCACTTAAAGAGTCTAATATGTCATAGCCATACAAAGATGGCTTAATAATATCGAAACCAGTAAATTCTTCATACTTCTTATCCGCAAAATAAAATACAACATGATGAAATGCTACTTTTTGCGAATGATTGTCCTGAGAAACCCGAAATGAGTATATGTAGCTATTATCATTTGAAGTTTTCTTTTTATATATTTTATTCCTATTTGTTAATCCTTTTAATTTACAAGCATTTTCTCCAAAAAACTCTATCCCCACTATACGATCAAATTGGTCTATATCTAAATTTAGTTTTGGATTCTCTTCCAATTCTTCAGTCGATTCAATCTCAATTTCTGAAGTAAATGGAATTACATACAAATATGCCATCTGGATTTCAGGGTCGTAAGTAATTAATTTTTTCATGATACACCTCATATTAGTATCTTGTTTTTCTTATGAAACTTCTCTCAACAAACTAAATATTAGGTTTTTCGGTTATAAAATACAAGTGTAGTATTTGAAATTCTATATTTTTGTTCTTATTGATCTACTGCTTTTTCTAGTTCTACTGTGTATTTCATTTGAACGTTGTTATCAGTATCCTTATTTTTTTAGTTATGTTTGTTTGTTTATTTAACAAGAAGTAAAGTTGAATGAAAACCTTAACTTATAGGCATCTCACAAGCAAATTGTATATGACAAACCAACCATTTAAAACTAGGGCTTTTTATCTATATATCTTGTTCCCTATTTTAAAACATAATACAATGAATACGTAACTTAATAAGCTATAACTAGTAGGTGTGGCAATCATCTCTTCCATTTTAAAAAAAGGGGGGAGGTGATAATATGATCGCGATGTTTGTCATTAAATTAGTGTATGGTATCCTGACCGGAGCTGGCGTTGTCATCGGTAGAAGATACGTCGGTCCATGGCTAATTTCTGTATACAAAAAAGCGAGAACCACCCTGCTTTGAACTGGACCCGAAAAGTTAGACATATATTTAAGCAGCTAATAAGGATTGAATTCTGTATTTTACAGGAGGCAATCCTTTTAATTTTGCCTTAATCCTTTTATTATTGTAATAATAAATATAATTCTCTAGTTCTTCCCTAAAGTGTTCCATACTTTCAAAATCTTTAAGATAAAGTAATTCAGATTTTAATAAGCCAAAGAAATTTTCAATGACTGCATTATCTAAGCAATTTCCCTTACGGGACATACTTTGAGTTATATTATTTTCTCTTAAAATATATTGATATCTATCCATTTGATAGTGCCAACCTTGATCTGAATGAAGGATAGGAGTATCTTCTTTATCCAAGCATTTTAAAGCCTTATCTAACATCCTTTCGACTAGAAGGAATGTAGGGCGTTTCTCAATATTATAGGAAATAATCTCACCATTAAACAAGTCTAGAATAGGAGATAGGTAGAGTTTTTCACCAAACAAATGAACTTCAGTAACATCTGTAACCCACTTTTCATTAGGCTTAGAGGCCTTGAAATCACGCTTCAAGACATTTGGCGCTACCTTCCCAACCTTCCCGCGATAAGAGCGGTATTTAGTGATTCTTACCAACGATTTTAACCCTAATTGATTCATTAAGCGAAGGACGGTTTTGTGGTTAATGGTATAGCCCTGATTACGTAATTCAAGTGTGATACGCCTATAGCCATATCGCCCTTGGTGTTCCTGAAAAATCTGCTTAATACTTTCTTTAACCTCGTTATATTTATCTTCACGACTCATTTGTTTCACCCAGTAATAATATGTACTACGAGCCATTTCAGCCGCTTTAATCAAGTCGATAATTTTATATTCATGCCTTAACTCATATATTATGTGTGCTTTGTCTTTTTCAGAGATTGTTGTTTTTGTTGAATTAAGGCGTGTAACTTTTTTAAATAAGCATTTTCCATGCGTAAGTATTCAATTTCTTTTTGTAAATCATTTTGAGAGTTAATATTTTGTTTTTTCTTAGGTGCAATAGCCTGTTTCTTCTTCACAGTGGAGTACCCCTTACTTGTTTTACGAAGAGCATCTATCCCCTGTGATTCTAGCATTGATCGCCACTTCCTAACGGTACGAGGAGATGGAACGTTGAACATAGCGGCCGCTTGTAGGGGCGAAGCTCCTGTATTGTTCATAAAATTCAATACTTCCATTTTAAACTGAATGTCATACCTTGTACATTTAGAGTTTAAGGACTCTATTCCTTGTTCTCTAGTACGTGCCACCCACTCTTTTAATAACGATATACTGACTTGATATTTTTTGGCAGTCACTTTAAAAGAATCATTTGTATTTAAATAATGTTCAACGGCATTTCTTTTTAATTCGAATTTATATTTTCTAGACATAATAAAACCGCACCTCCAATTGTTAGTTATTTGTCTAACAAATTGGGTGCGGTTCA